>JBCBDN010000095.1:0-12412 GCA_038529685.1 Cyanobacteria bacterium J06598_1
GAACACTGTATCTCTCCAGTTAACTTGGCAAGCTTGGAAAAAGCTGTTGAGGAAATCTATTTTGCTTTAGGAAAACCTCTCCCTAAAGTCACCTACTGTAAGGGTCCGCATGAAGCCGTTACAGGATTATTGGAAGAGGAAGCCTCAAATACTTTTGTTCTGTTTGACCTGGTAAAACAGCTAGAGCAAGAACTGCCAAAGAGAATAGACTTATTAGGGGAGAAAAATCCATTCAGTGAAAGTGAGAAATGGTTTTCTGAGATCCGGCGCTACAACATCGGACCAAAGTCCCAGGAGCCTCTCTACGAGAAATATCATCATTTCTTCTCTGAGTCTTTTAATAAATATCGATTTTTCAGTTCTCTTGTATGGATAGACTACTGCACATCCGTCTTGTCAATAAATAGCTCAACGAAAATATGGTCAACGTTAAGAGATTTGGCTATACATTCAGACTACGTTTTCTTTTTCGACGATTACTGCTATGTAAGCGATAGGCCAGCTACAGTGAGAAAAAATGAAAAAGGGGTTCCACATGCGGACGGAATACCTGCTGTTATCTATAGAGACGGCTTTTCGAGGTACTTTTTCAATGGTAAGTGGGTTCCGTACACATACGGCCATATACCAGCAAAGCACTGGGAAACAGATTGGCTTTTTCATGAAAAAGACCGTTCACTTCATCAAATTTTGGTTGAGGGAGTAGGGCTAGAACGAATTAAAAACGAGTTGATATTAGAAGAAAAGGACTCATGGAAATGCTATAAATATTACTTAGTAGAAAATCCAAAACCCTTACATCAACGATTCAATCTATTAGTAGACAACAGGGAAGATGGAAAGCAAAATCTAATCGTAGTTCACAGCGCTCCATATGAGAGAGCTGCCTATGAGCTTAGAGCTAAGTTCGCAAGATTTGACGGATTTTCTTAGTCTTGAATCCTTAGTCAAGGCGTGTAACGACTCAGAAAGTGGAATTGAACTCAAGCTCAATTTAGATTCAGACTAGATGTATCAGCTCCGTATTCAGCTTTTTAATAGGCGTCGCTAAAACAGTCACGGGACTTGAAGCGACATTCTCTATGTTATAAGTTTTTGTGCGGTTTAGTCTTTGAACAGTCCGTAAACGTATTACCGAAAGAGGAGACATAACACATTTCTTTTAATAGTCTACCGAATCGATATCGTAGGTCCTACGTATTGCTCATCATCATCTAGTAGCGGACTTTCCGCACCATCTATCTGTACCCGCACCAAAAAGTCTCCTTCCACCACTCGCTCAATTGAAAACTCCAACCGCCGGGTATCTGCCTCCCGTCTAGCCGTCCGGAAAATATACGTTTCACTGCCGCTGCCGCTAATTCGGTTCAGTAGCAAAAACGCTCGCTGCTTGTACCCTACCGTTAAGTCCAACGTAATAAAAATGCTGCCTGCGAACCCATTTGTGTCATAGTCCATCTCCACATTACTCGCTTCAATCCCGGCATTTCCCCCCACTATTATTGGACACAGCACAATCGGGATTACATTTGACTCCACCACTGGCTGCCATACACTATTCGACATTGGCGAAGCCGTTTGCACAACCTGCAAGGCCTGTACCCCAGGACGCAACGCTGAAGTCTCCTTATCCCCAAGCGTAGAAAACTCTAGCAGCACCTGAGCATCTTGCGCTTTACCCAACCGGGGCTGAATATACGTATCGCCAATCCGAACTTCCGTACGGCTACTGCCGACCAACTGCCGACCACGAATCACAACGCTACTGCTCAGCGTAATCGGCTGCTCTATCTCAACAGGCTCTACACGCTCTATCACAGGTCGGTTCTGACTCACCGACGCCATCCGACGCCGTACCGGTAGAGAAGCCCTACCCGCCTTCTTGCCCTGAATTAATATCGCTGTCGCCATGTACGCAAACGACAACGCGTAGGGCTCCTGTACAAACGTAGACCAGATACGAGAAAGATCTTCCGTAGTCATATTGTCCGGAATAAATCGGACCTGCTGAACCTGTTCATCTAAAGTAGCTTCTTCTAAGCCTGGAATTTTTGACCGACGAACACCATTCCGAATAATATCAGGCGTCAATAGAGGATAATCTACCAGCGTTCGCACAGCACTCCCTAGCAGCCGTTGGGGCTCTAGCAAAGTCTCATTCCCGTAAAAAGTAAATATATAGCCAAGGTCCAACGCCGCCAAACCATGCTTGATTAAATCACCTTTAGGCCGCCTTGTCCGTAAGTCTTTATTCCGCCAAGCCTGGTTCGGTGTAGCTTGATACATATATATATTAATCGACGGACCCGAGACATCCCCCTTAGGCGCCTCAGGACGTTGAGTCGTTATAGTTACGGTCTTAAGATCTGGCCGCACATGCTCAGCCATCAAATATTGAAGTGCGGCAGTGACCGTTGCGATCGCAAGATAATTACTCATTCATTCAAACTATTGCTAAAGCCTAGTGTCCACTCTTCTCCGTAAAATTACGGTATCCGGCCATTTTCGAGAACATTTACACAAGTTTGTTTTATTCAGTTTCTACGCAGCGTGAGAGCACTCAAAAATCAAAAATAAATTGAAAGAAAAGCATAAAAGATTAAAAGAGAGAGAACCCAATCCCAGAGAGACTTTCACCATACACACTGATTAACGACTCACTAAAATTCAGTCAAAATGACCGTTTTATGCAAAAAACCCTTGATCATTCGCCGTAAAAGCAGGCTACTATATCTTCGTGGAAGGTCTCTCATACACAGGCGATCTACGTTACGGACACTAAGCTGCGGTCACTTTATTTTTTTCAACAGCTGTTTTTTCAACAGCTATATCGCTAAAAGTCATCTCTTTTAGCTTTCATCTGATGAAAACTGCACGCTTACCAAAACAAACCACTTCCTGAATCTCAAAACCGTCACTTCATTTCATACCTCTAACCGTCAGAGAACCCGTCAAACTAACCGTAAAAAATAGTCAGTAAGAACAGTCAACACAATCTGTTCTTGTTTAGCGCGATCGCTAATATCACTGGCCCCAGCTATATAGATTCACTCACACAAACCCACAAGAAAAACAGAGCGCATTTACCCTCTGAACTTCTTGCTTTAGTTTGTGATATCTTTTCGCACCCGCATCTGCCCGACGCTATAGCGTAACTCACGAAATATTCACCATCAACTCAAAATTTCAAGGAAAGCAGCTGCATGGCACGATTAGATTACTTTGCCCCCGGCGTATACGTCGAAGAAGTTAGCCGGGGAAGCCGTCCGATTCAAGGCGTAAACCTTAGCGTAGCTGGCTTCGTAGGCTTTACCGAAGACATTCGCGGCGATGCGGAAGCCTTTGAACCTATCCTCATCACCAGCTGGAGCCAATACCTCGAGAACTTTGCCAAATCCGGGTCAGACGGCTTCACCGACTTTGGGGCCTATCTCCCCTTCTCTGTAAAAGGCTGGTTTGAAAACGGCGGCGGGCGCTGCTGGGTCGTAAGCCTTGGCACCAAACTCCCCACCCGAGAAGACGCGCCCGAGATTGTTCAAGAAGAAGACATTCAGCCCGCACTCACCCCCGTTTCCACCACCGGTCGGCGGCCTTCCCTGCAGCTGCGCCTCAAGCCAGAAAAAGAAGACGATGGCCGAGTACGCGTAATTATCCGGGCCGATGAGCCCCTACCGCTCGACGATGTCGGAGAAGACGAAGACGACGAACCCTTCAACACCGGTGAATATTTCAGCGTTTCTGTACAGCAGGGCGGCGAGATTTTAGAGACCTTCTCTAACCTCACCATGAAGCGCCCCACCGAAAATGCAGATCCACTGCTAGAGCCCGCAGGTGGCGTTTTTGTAAAAGAGGCCCTGCAAGAGTCTACCTTTCTCGACGTAGATGTCTTAGCAGACTCTGGCCTACCCCTAGCCCAGCGCCCAGCCGACGGCGTATACGAAGTGCGCCCCCGCGACCTGCCGCTGCGCACAGAGCGCTGGTTCCGCCGCATGTATGGCTCCGCCGACAAGAGAATGGGCGTCATGGGTCTCTACGAGATTGATGAAATTGCGATGGTCGCCTGCCCAGACCTCATGCTGGCCTTTCAAAAAGAGCTGCTTTCCCTAGAGCAAGTGCACGCCGTCATGGAAATGATGATCACCGGCTGCGAAAAGTCTTCTCCAGGCCCCTCCTACCGTATGGTGGTACTCGATCCACCACCGGTTAAGCCTCGCCGGGGCCCACAGCCCGTCCTGCCAGAACAACAGAAGCCACAAGACGTAGAATCCTGGCTCTCAGACGAGTTTGGCCGCAGGTCACAGTTCGCGGCCATGTACTATCCCTGGGTCAAAGTTCCTAACCCCAGAGAGAGCGGCAAACCCATCGCCATCCCGCCTTGCGGCCATATGATGGGCATTTGGAGCCGCACCGATGAAACACGCGGCATCCACAAGGCACCCGCCAACGAGACTCCCAGAGGCGTACTGGGGCTCGCCTACGAAACCAACTTCCGAGAGCAAGAGCTGCTGAACCCACGAGGCATTAACTGCATTCGTAAGTTCCGCAATCGCGGCACCTTGGTATGGGGCGCTCGCACCCTCGCTCAAATGGACGACACCGAATGGCGCTACATCAGCGTTCGGCGCTTGGTCAGCTACATCGAGCGCTCAATTGAAGAAGGCACCCAGTGGGCCGTCTTTGAGCCTAACGATGAAGACCTATGGGCCCGGGTAACGCGCACCGTCAAAAACTTCTTAGAGAGAATTTGGCGACAGGGCGCGCTGTATGGCAACACGCCAGACGAAGCCTTTTACGTTCGCTGCGACGGCGAGCTCAACACGCCCGAAACCATGAAGCTAGGTCTGTTATACATTGACGTAGGCGTAGCCCCCGTACGACCGGCTGAGTTTGTTGTCTTCCGCATCAGCCAGTGGGATCCAACCCAAGAGCAGGCTAGCTAGCGCGTAGCCGCAAGTGGCGTTTCAGGCGGCTTTGCAGTTGATGATTTTTTGTCCTGACTGCAAAGCCAAAATTAGAGTAAATAATTGTCGTCTTTTGTTCATTTGTAGTTACCCAAAACTATAGTCATTCAAAAACTAGGAGAGAAACATGGCTGAAGCAGAATTACTCACGGCGTGTCGGTTTTACTTTGAAGCCGACGGTTTGGCAGAAAAACAGATTTTGGAAGTAGCCGGTCTCTCGGTAGAGTCCCCACCAGCAGGCGACGGCGGCGTACTAGGTTCAGGAAAAGGCGGCGTAAAAAATCGTCAGCAAACGCCCACTAACGAAAAGTTTGGCAACGTCACCGTAAAGGTGGTCGCCACCACTGATGTAGACCTTTACAAGTGGTACAAAGATTGTTGTACCAACGACGGGGGTGCTTCGGACTGGGCCTCTAACCGCAAGAGTGCTTCGGTCAGTGCCTACGACCAGGCCGGGGGGATGAAAGCACGCTGGGAGATGATTATGTCTTACCCGTGCAAGTATGAGGGGCCGAGCTTTACCGCCGGAGATACCAACATGGCCAATGAGACCCTGGAGCTGGTGCACGAAGGCATTCAGCGCGTTCAGTAGGGATCGAGTATTACAACGGGTCGTTACCCCATAAAACATCATGGCCGCCTCTTCTGAAATTCTGTTAGCCAGTCGGTTTTTTATGCGGCTGGAGCTACGGGTAGCCGGTGGCAATGCGATCGCTGACGCCTCTTTTTTAGAGTGCCAAGGCTTTCAACGCTCTCAAAGCTGCATTGAAGTCGTAGAAGTGACCCCCAAGCAGTGGGGCAAAGCCTCACGCGGGCAGGTCACCATTACCAAAGTCCCCGGCAACGTAAAAACCGACAACCTAGTCCTGCGGCGAGGGATGACCACCTCTCTCTCTCTGTGGAACTGGTTCAAAGCAATAGAAGAAGGTAAGTGGCATGAGCAGGTAGCAGAAGGCTCTTTGAGCATTTATGACCAGGCAGGCACCGAGCAGGCCCGGTACAACTTTCAAAGAGCCTGGCCCATGCGCTACAGCGCCAGCGACGTGAACGCACAGAGCACAGAAATTGAAATAGAAGAGCTTGAGCTAGCCGTAGAATCGTTGATTCGCAGCGCTTAAAAGAGCAGTAAACGAGGGAAGTCACCGACATGTTTCAAACAGAGTTCAACTTCACGCTGCCCAAAGGCTACCTGGATGGTGAAGGTAATCTGTATCGCCAGGGGAAAATGCGCCTAGCAAAAGCCATTGATGAGATTGTGCCCATGCGCGACCCTCGCGTCAAGGCTAACCCCGCCTACGCTACTGTACTGATTCTCTCACGCGTTATTGTGCAGCTGGGCACGCTAGACGACGTGAGCCCTAGGGTCATTGAAGACCTCTACGCGACTGATCTCAACTATTTATACAACCTATATCGAGAGATTAACGACTCGCCCGACGTTTCATCTGTCGCGAGCCAAAGTGAACAAACAGAACAAGTGAGCACTCAAGTCGAGCAGCCAAATCCAGACCAAGATTTAGATCAAGATTTAGATCAAGATTTAGACAGCACGCAGCACGCTACGCAAGCAGACCAAACACCCATAGTCCACACACTAACAGCAGAAACTGCAAATGTTCCACGACCTGCTTATGCCGAGTAAGCAAAGTCATACAAGGGGTTGATAAGCGCAGGGCGCATAAGAGAAAGGTGAATGAAATTATCAGATATCGTCAATCAGTTTCGGCGGCGCTCTAGCGAAGGAACTAATTTTGTTCGCAACCCCGTTAGCGTACTCCGTCGTCATGGCCGCAAGTTTGCAGAAGGCTGGTACAGAGAAGCTGAAGTTGGTGGCGATAAAAAGATTCCAGGTGTTTCTGGGAAAAAGAAAAAGAAGAAGGGTGATTCTTTAGAGCAAAAGCTCAGAAAGCGGATGCCCTTTCAGCGAAAAGATTCAGCCGCCAGCACTCAAAGCACAACTCAAGCTTTTGCTGAGACTGGCTTTCAGAATCCTCATCAGGAGTATCAGCAACCATACCAAGCTGGATACGCTAACAGCGCTAGCCGTAATGGCGCATTAGACCCTGCCCACTACGCTATTGATGACGCCGTTGCTGATAGGGACGCCGTTGCTGATAGGAGAGTCATCGGCGCAGCAGGTACGCTTACCACACTGCCAACACTGCCAGAGACAGATACGCCAGCCATTCTTAGTGAAGGCGAAGTGTTGAAAGGGACCTGGTGGGGACGCTACACCGTCAGTACATGTGAGCAGGTGAGCAGCCGCACTCGTCGCTACACCGGCTTTCAAAACAACGGCAACCATCCCGTGTGGATCTATGAGTATCAGCTCTTAGAGTCTGACTTTAACCAAAGCGATGCCGACACCCGCAGGCATGCGTTCAAAGAACTGATTGACCTCAACCTGCGGCTGGGGAGCGATCGCGATTTCCGCATCGTAAAACTACAGGACGTCGTCGCCAGCATCGACCGCCGCTGCTTCCTCATCACCCAGGCCATTCCCAAAGCGCAAGTCCTCTCCGACTACCTAGCGCAAGCAGGCCCACTCACCCCCCAGCAGGTGCACCGCATTCTGCACCAGTGCCTACAAACGCTTCAGTATCTGCACAGCAGCTTTCGGGTCCGCTGGCCCGACAACACCACCGAGCGCGGACTCTATCACGGCAATCTCTCTTTAGATAGCCTCTGGATTCATCAGCTAGAGACCACCGTTGGGGTAAAAGATCCGCAGCTGTTTGTTTATTTTGCTAACTTTTCGCTGTGGGAACATTTGTTTTCTGCGCCGAGCGATCGCACCTACCGCAACCACGTAGCACGTGGCATCGTAGAACTTGGCTCCATCTCAGCAGACCTAACGGATCTAGGCACACTTGCCTTTCAGCTCCTAGCAGGCGGCAAAACCAATCCCTACACCCAACAGCCCTACGACCCGCAAAATCCAGAAGACTGGCCCAACGCCCTTCAATATCACCCGCTGCAAGACTTTATCTATCGGCTAATAGGAATCGGTTCTAAGCAAAGGTTTCAACAGCCATTTAACAGTGCTGGAACTGCCCTCACCGCCCTGAGGAATGTAGCAACCGACTACATACCTACACCACCCCCCAAAAACTACGCTGAAGCAGAACCTGTTGAACAAAGCGGCGTTGCTCGTCGCTGGATTATTCTAGCGATCGCACTAGGCGGCCTCCTTGGCATACTGGGCATCCGCCCCTTATTATCGCTACTCACCAACAACAGCCCTGCCCAAGCCGCTGTAGATTGTGAAGGACCCTGCCGCCTTCAGGGCATCACCGACCTACCGAGCAGGCCCATCACCTACGGACTAGAGGCGGGCGGCTCCTGGGAAATCTCTTTTAACAGGGCTGAAGCTTGGCCAAAAGCAAACAGTAGCCTAGCAACAACCGGCGCCAACTCACCCAACTGGGAAGCCACTTTAGAAACCAGAGTCGCTGAAGTAGGAGAGACCTCCCTAGCACTTGATTTGGGGCTCAAAAGCGCCAACACTAGCGAACTATACGAAGCAATGACCGCAGGTGATATCCAGTTTGCGCTCATGCGGCCAGCAGCAGAACTGCCAGCAGGATTCACCGCCACAGTCGTTGCCTACGACGGCATTGTAGCCGTGGTGCCCTACAGCGACGCCACCCGAAAAAACAACATCGCCAGACGCCTAGACGGCAAAATTTCACTAGAGGCACTGCAAGACATTTTCACCGGGAAATCGATGGAGCTGAACGGGCAGCCCATAGAACCCTATTTCCCCCTGAACCCCAGCATCAATCGTGAGCAAAAGACAGTTCGGTTTAGCAATGAGTCAGCAGCGATCGCACCCTTCAAAACCCTTCTATTCTCCAACCTCACCACAGAACAATCAACCGCGCAAATAAAAAACTTTGAGTCCGTACAAGAATCCGCAGAAGCCGCCCTCAAGCAAACCATCGAAGCCGACTGGAACCGCAACCAAAATAGCCTGCGCTACGACATGTTTGCCCATATGTTCAGAGACTTTGAGCAGGCCCTTGCGACTTCACCCGAGGCCGTTCCGGTCAGCATCGGTTTCGAGCAGCTCAGCCGAGCCTTCGGTCAGTGCTCTGTGTACCCCCTATCCATTGTTCATCAGAAAAAAGCCATACAGCCTTTCTACCAGTCCAACGGTAGGTCTAGCGCACCCATCGGGCTAAAAACAAACCTCTGCGACGACAAAGGCAGCTACTGGCCCAACGTAGAAGCCTTTGAAAACGGTGATTATCCACTGGCATATTCACTAGCGGTGGTGTATCCCGAAGCCTCTGCCGAAGCCGGAGAAGCGATCGCTCAGCTGCTAAAAACCGCCGAGGGTCAGTATCTTCTCAGCGAGTCAGGACTGGTGCCCACCCTACCCATCCCAGCAATCCGCACCCTGCTGTGGGGCACACCCAGTAATTAAAGCAACAAAAAGGTGAGTAAAAAAGATGAGTGAACAAACCAGTTTAGATAGAAAAAAGATTGCCAAGCTATCAGAAAAGATCATCAACGATCCTGTTTTACTCCGTAAGCTCAGTAATCGACTATACGAGCTCATGAAAGAAGACGTGCAAAACCAAAGCGAGCGCAATGGCCAAAGCCGGAGATTTTATTCATGAACCCCGCTAACTATGTCACCGCCAATCGATTTTACGTGGAGATGGAAAGCACCATCACCGCATCTTTCAGTGAATGTAGCGGCCTAGGCGTCACCCTCAACTGCGAAACCATCGAAGAAGGCGGCGTAAACGATCAGCAGAGAATCATCATCGGCAACCCCACCTTTTCAGAAGTTGTTCTCAAGCGCGGCGTCACCGACGACCTAATGTTTTGGGAGTGGATTCAAAGCATCTTAGAGACCAAAAAGAATCAGCGCCGTAACGTCAACATCCTAGTTTTTAACCAGGCAGGTGAAACCATGCAGTGCTGGACCCTCATTGGCGCAATCCCCACCGGCTGGAAAGCACCTGCGCTTCAGGCAGACGGCGAAGCTGCCGCCATAGAAGAACTCACCCTCACCTACGAGGGGCTCAAAGTAGAGCGAAAGTCTCAGGGTGGTGGCGCTCAAATGCCCATCAGCCGAGCCGCCACATCCAACTATTATCCGGGCAGTTCATAAGGTAGGTAGTAATGCAATGGCCATCTCTCACCGCTCACCGCCTGCGCTCCGCCAAGTCTCCACTGGGCGGACGCTCCCGCTTAGGCAAACGACTGCCCCTAGGACATCGTAGAAAGAGGGGACGCATTAGAGGCGGCGGTTTTGGTGGGTTTAGTGACTTTGCAAATTCTCCTAGTCAGCCTCAACCATCATCCATCCAAAGAGCAGCTCCAGCAGCAATAACCTCAGCACCAGCTACTCGCGAATCGACCACAGAATCACCCCAGCTATCATTAGCACCCACTCCATCCTTAACGCCACACTCTGCGACGCCACACTCTGCGACGCCACACTCTGCGACGCCACACTCTGCGACGCCACAAAGTGCAGAAAGAACAGATAGCTCAATTGACCAAAGTCTACCGCAGCGACCTTTAGGTATCAGCGCGCTAAGTCAGGTGCTGGGTCAGCGAGTGCTAGGTCAACTGGTGCGATCGCCCCAGCTAAGTCCTTATTTGCAAGCATATTCAGACCAAGCATACTCAGACGTAGAACCGGCAAACTCCCCAAGCACTTCCGCCAACCGTTCTACGCTTGGCCCCACATCTAGCCCCACAAGTACAGTCGCACCCAGCCGCATCGGTAAAAATGTAGCTAGCCAGTCTTCTCCCTTACCTTTTACAGCGAAAACATCGGCACTCCAAGCCCCAAAACAAACACCAGCACAGAATCCAGCGCAAAGCTCAACACAATCTCCCTCGCAGCCAACTGTGCAGGGCTCACAAACCCAAGTAAACGCAGTATCGCAACAAACCAGCCCCAACGGCATTCTCCCTTCATCACCCCAGCTGCAGACAGCCTCAAAAATCCCGACCCAAGCACCCTCACTCACAACAACGCCTACCACAACAGGAAACACTGCTGATACTGCTACTACGCCCTTCCAAACCATCCTGAATCAAGGGCTCGGCATTCAAAAGTCGCTAACAAGCCGAGCTTCAGTATTAGGACAGCAGTCACCGCTCTCCCTACTATCTTCAACGCTCTTTTCACAGCAAGGAACAACTTCTTCAAAAACAAGAACAAATAACGCGCAGCCACTGACAAATGCTCAGCCACTGACAGATGTTGATTCAGAAGGTGCAGATAGCAACACACAAAATAGCTCACAGAATGGCGAAAATGCTTATTCTGCAACATTACAAAGTACCTTCAAGGGGCTAGGTAACCAGCTCGGGCAGCTATCCCATCGAATTCTGGGTAAACAACCCTTAGGAAATCGATTCAATATTCCACTGTCGAAACGCGATCGCTCACAGAATCAAACCTCTGAGCGTCCAGCTTCAAACCCTCAAACTTCAAACTATCAAAACACCAGTCATCAAAACACCAGCAATCGCCCCAACAGTAGCACTAACAACAACAGCAGAGAAACCATCCGGCAGGCGATTCAGCGACAGATAGAGCGTTCAATCGCGTCAAACAACGCTGTAGCTAATAAAAACAAAAACACCGCTCCGCCTTCTGTACTAGCACCGACGACAACAAAAGCACAGTCTTCACAACGTTCTCTTCCTAATCAGTCAACAGTTCAAACCGCTTCTGCACCAGCAATACAGCGAAAAGCAAGTTCGCCAACAACGCCGCCCTCTCCTTCAGCATCTACACCTGCCCAAGAGACTACAAATACAACCCCTACTGAGTCAACAGTTAGATCAGGAGTCGACATCACAGCGAAACCCTCAGCTACACAGCAGCCGATACAGCGAAAAGCGGTTACATCACAGCCTAATCAGCCAGCCAACAGCGCCACAACAGCCGCACCGCTAGAAGAACCAGCCTCAATTACTGAGCCCTCTCCTAGCGCTCAACCCAGCTCATCATCAGAGCAAGTTGTCCAGCTAGCCCAGAAATCAACAGCACTACCGCAATCAGGAACTGACAACTCTACAGCTAACGTTTCAGAGCCCGACACTGCAGCATCACCACCATCCACTAGCCAAACATCCACTAGCCAAACATCCATTAGCCAAACATCTGCTGATCAAAAATCTGTATCACAGCCCAACGTTGTACAGGCAAAAACAGAACCCACAACTTCACCAGAAGCTTTCTCCACAAATAACACCTTCAGCCAAGGGACTAATCCACAAACGGCAAAAACGCCTGTTCAGGCAAGCACCTCGATACCATCTGCTGATAGCTCTACCGCTGGGATTTCCGCTTCCAATACAACAGTTCCTCAATCGGTCGCGGTCTCCGAACACAACGAGGCAATACCTAACGCTGAGTCTACAGGTACACAAACTTCAGAAACTGTTCAACGCAGTGAAGCTACAACGGCATC
>JBCBDN010000096.1:0-12409 GCA_038529685.1 Cyanobacteria bacterium J06598_1
GGTCACATTTGAGATGCTGCTTCAGCTCAACCGCTTGCATGCTTCGCAACACAGATTCTCACGCCACTGCACAACCTGTATTCGAAACGACCTCTCTTGACAGCTCAATGGCGGGTTTTCCGACTTGTGAGTTATCGAGTAGCTCTGATACTATCGTGTCTCGTCAGGTTGTTTCTCCAGAATCGGATATCCCCACTGGGAATTGGAAGTTTTTTGGTGCATCTGTGAATCAAGACTTACAAACTGAAAATCAAGCTGACAACGTGGTTGATAAAATAGACAGCGGCGAACTCTGGGTTGTGAACAGCCGTCGTCGCAACGGTTTGATCGTGATGCGCGAGTTCCACGCAGAGTTTGCTGGGCCGGGCGCTGCGGTCGGCGGTGGGCTAGATGAAGACATCATCAAAATTATTCCTATCGGCAATCTATCGCTGTTGGAGCCAGAATCTGCTGAAGCCCATCAAAATGCAATCAAAATTCGATTGCAGTGGATTCGCCTCACCCAAAACTTTACCGATCAGCCTGAGCCTAACGACCGAGCAAGAATGATTTTGGAACAGTTCAAGACCTATTTTGACCAAGCAACCGTAGATACGGTGCCTGATGAAGCCTTCGCTATGCTGGTCGGCGTATTACCTCAGACCATTCGCCGCGTCAGGGCCGGGTTTGTTTGGTAGGCAAAGCTACACACCTAAATAAGCAGCTATACCTTTCCACCAAACACCTGCTGTAGGTTAGTCAGCGTGCGCTGATTTTCAGCGGCAGTTCCAATACTGATGCGCAGACCTCCTCCGGTATGACGAATAAGCGTCCCATTCGATTTCAGTAGTTGAAAAGCCTTAGCCAAACCCTGCGCCTGTTCAGTCATCTCTAAAGCAGCGAGTCCTTTCTCACTCAGGCGTGCATATATAAAGTTGCTATCGCTGGGCCACACCTGTAGGTAGGAGTGCTGCGATAGGGCTTTGAATACGTTGTCTTTCTCAGCAACGATAGTCGGGATTTGAGCCAGTAGCTGTTCACTATGAGCCAAAGCAGCGATCGCAGCCGCCTGAGAAAAGCTCGGCAGGTTATACGGCAGTCTTAGCTTTTCAAGGGCTGCAATAATATCGAGATGACCTATCCCATACCCGACACGATGCGCCGCTAAACGAAAAGCCTTTGAAAAAGTGCGTAAAACCAGCCAGTTAGGACGGCTGAGCGCTTCGCTGAGGGTGGTGTGACCGCTAAATTCAAAGTAGGCCTCGTCAACGACGATCAAAACGTCCTCAGGGATTTGCCTGAGCCAGTCCAGTTCTGCTGAGGTGAGGGCGTTCCCAGTCGGAGAGTTGGGGTGCACCATGAAGACAACTTTAACTGGAGGGGTGGTAGATTCGTCAGCACCAAGAACAGCCTGCGCAGCAGTTAAGTTGACCTCGAAGTTGTCTTTACGGGAAACGGTGTGAACGGTGATGCCAAGCGTCCGGGCAAGGATGCCATACATAGAGAAGGTGGGCGTAGCGACTAGGATAGAACCGTTGTTGCCTAGGCAGGTGGCCATAAGAACAGAACGGATGAGTTCATCGGAGCCGTTGCCGAGGGTGATGTTTTGCAGGGCGATCGCATCCTTCGCAATATCACTAGAACTAACGGCGTAGTCCATCACCGCTTGCTTAAGGGCGTGGTGGCTACCATCGGGATATCGGTTAGCGGCGATCGCATTTTGATAATCCTCTGCTAAGTCAGCTTTTAGCGCCGCTGGCAAATCAATCGGGCTCTCATTGGTATCCAAGGCATCTAAAACGAGCTGGGGCGCATGCTCATCTTCTGTGGGGTGCGGCGATTTGTATGCAGCAAACTGAGCCAAATCGGCGCGCAAAAAAGCCATAGTGAAATAGAGGGTGAGGGGTTGAGCTAGCGACCATTAACGAATCGAGAAAACTCTAAAGCATTTTACCGTACATCTCAAAGAGACAGAACCGGTATCAGCGCCGTCACGAGCCAGCGAGTACCTGGCCAGTATCAGGTATTATCAGGGGCGTCCCCATCCACTCCCTTCGTAAGGCATATGACAGCGTCCCCCCAATCGCCACTGCGCATTACCCTATTGCCCGGAGACGGCATCGGCCCAGAAATTATGACCGTGGCAGTCGCAGTGCTCAAGCAGGTCGCTGAGCAGCAAAATATTAAGTTTGAATTCACTGAGGCACTTATTGGTGGCGCAGCCATCGACGCTACAGGCTCGCCGCTGCCTGAAGAGACGCTCACCGCCTGCCGCCAAGCTGACGCAGTCATGCTCGCCTCAATTGGTGGCTACAAGTGGGATAACTTACCCAGGGCGCAAAGACCAGAGACGGGCCTTTTAGGCTTGCGGGCGGGCCTAGGACTCTTTGCGAACCTGCGTCCGGCCACCATCTTGCCTCAGCTTCTCAGCGCGTCTTCGCTTAAGCCAGAAGTAGTAGAGGGCGTCGATATTATGGTGGTCCGTGAACTTACAGGAGGAATCTACTTCGGCGAGCCCAAAGGCATTTTTGAAACAGAAGAGGGGCAAAAGCGCGGCGTCAGCACAATGGTTTACAACAGCGGTGAGATTGACCGTATTGGCCGAGTGGCCTTTGAGGCAGCCAGAAAGCGGCAGGGTCGGCTTTGCTCTGTTGATAAGGCGAATGTGTTGGAAGTTTCTCAGCTGTGGCGCGATCGCATTACAGCCCTCGCTAACGACTACAGCGATGTAGAGCTCTCCCACCTCTATGTAGACAACGCGGCTATGCAGCTCGTACGTGCCCCCAAACAATTTGATACCATCGTCACCGGCAATTTGTTTGGAGATATCCTCTCAGACGCCGCTGCCATGCTCACAGGAAGCATCGGTATGCTACCATCTGCCAGTCTGGGCGAGAGCGGTCCTGGGGTGTTTGAGCCGGTTCATGGTTCGGCCCCTGACATTGCTGGGCAGGATAAGGCCAATCCCTTGGCCCAAGTTCTCAGCGCGGCGATGATGCTGCGCTACGGACTAAACCAGCCTGCCGCCGCCGACCAAATTGAGCAAGCCGTTTTGGCGGTGCTCGACCAAGGCTACCGAACCGGCGACATTATGTCTGACGGGATGAAAGCCGTAGGGTGCAAGGCCATGGGAGAAGCGCTTCAAGCAGCTTTGTCTCAATGAAGACACACAGCAAAAAAAGGCTGGTTTAGGCAAAAGCCTAGATCTAGCGATCGCTCTGTAAAGATGCCTAACAACTTCTTTAATAGTTCACATGAACTACTAGCTTCCAAGCTAGATTACTTGCTAAGGGCTCTGTAATATCACTGAAGCTGATACAGTAACCATCTAATACAGTTGTCCGAGCTAAAGCAGTCAAATCACAACAGTCAAATCAAAAGGGCTTAGAGGAATGAGCACATTAACAATGTCACCGGAAACGTCGCCAGCTGCGGCAAAACGACTTGCATTTGGGGATGATTCGGTTCTCCTAAATCCAGAGCTGATCAAAGCTGCTCGGCACATTTACCGCACCTTTTATGAGGTTCATCCTGAAGTGATGCAGCGCCCCATCGGGGTAGCGATTGGCCGACTCAATCTCCGTGGCAAGCTGGTCTTTGGCGATAAGCCCGTGCTACTGCCTCAAGAGTGCTTTGTACCCTTTAGCCAGATTGAGCCTGCACTGACGACACCTGCACTCAATAACTAAGCTATTTGTCACTGAAGCTCCGTATTACTACGGTTGCTCCTCATAAAAGCTCATAGTCTGTTTTAAAGGCCCACCCATAGCAATCTGGAAAGTTGCTGTGGGTGGGTTTCGTTCATCAGTCCAAATCTATTTATCAAGTTCGTCTGATGGGCATGTTAAGGAAGCTCCCGACCTCCTACGACTTCAGCCTGTGGATATTCTCGTGCCTTTTCTCATCGTCTTTATCCTCGGGGCGGCAGTGGGTAGCTTTTTGAACGTGGTGGTGTACCGAGTGCCTGCGGGGCTTTCTGTACTATATCCACCTTCTCGATGCCCCAAGTGCGCAAAAAGGCTGAAACCCTACGACAACGTGCCGGTGTTTGGCTGGCTGTGGCTAAAAGGAAAGTGCCGCAACTGTAAGCTACCGATTGCCATCCGCTATCCGATGGTGGAGTTTTCAACCGGTTGCCTGTTTGTCTCTGTATTTGCAACTTTTGGAACGACGTGGGCGACGCCTGGTCACTGGATTTTTGTGTGTTGGCTGCTGTGTTTAGCGTTGATTGATCTCGATACGATGACGCTGCCAAACAGCCTGACGGCATCGGGACTAGTGCTAGGTTGGGGGTTTCAGGGATGGATGGGCTATTTGCACACGCCGACCCTGCTGTATGGGTTGGGGAGTGCGATCACAGCCATCATCGCCAGCATCTTAGGGCTATGGCTGTTTGACTTAGTCGGGATTGCAGGTAGCAAAGCGTTTGGCAAAGCCGCGATGGGCGGTGGAGACTCAAAATTAGCCGCGATGATGGCCGCTTGGCTTGGGTTTCCAGGCATGCTGCTAGCGACATTTATAGCAGCGGCGATGGGCGCGGTCGTTGGCAGTAGCGCGTTGGCTTTAGGTGTATTGGGCCCCAAGCAACACATTCCCTTTGGGCCTTACTTAGCACTCGGGGCCATCCTGACTATGTTTTACGGCGAATGGTTAATTCAGGCTTATCTAGAGATCTTTTTTCCCATATAGCAATTCGACAGACGTTATGGCTGCAGGCGTTGTAGCGGCGTAAGTTGAGCCACTTCCTGCCCAAGGTATTCTCTGCAAAATATCCATAGAGGGCTATCAACCCAGTAGGATAACTAATGAGGTTGCCTTATACAGATTTGATCAAAGGCAAAATTTGAGAAAAATCCATGAGTGGGAAGATGTCACTGTTTGACTGGTTCGCCAATCGCAAGAAAACGGGCCTAATTAGCCAAGATCGGCACGAGAGAGAAATTGCGGATGGGCTTTGGACCAAGTGCGAGCGTTGCGATGTACTCACCTACACCAAAGACTTAAAGGCTAACCAGCAGGTATGTCCTGAGTGTGGGCATCACCACCGGGTATTTAGCATAGAGCGGATTGAGCAACTGATTGATGAGGGCACTTGGACACCGATTAATGTTCAGCTAGCCCCTCAAGATCCGCTGCGCTTTCGCGATCGCAAAGCCTACGCCGACCGCATCCGCGACACCCAGGCCAAAACCAAGCTAATAGACGGCGTACAAACTGGCATAGGCAACATCAACGGCGCACCCACCGCGCTCGGCGTGATGGACTTTCGCTTTATGGGCGGCAGTATGGGCTCAGTGGTAGGCGAGAAGCTAGCCCGACTAATTGAGCGGGGAACCGCCGAGCAGCTGCCGGTGATGATTGTGTGTGCATCTGGCGGCGCTCGCATGCAAGAAGGCATGCTTAGCCTCATGCAAATGGCCAAGATCTCAGCCGCGCTAGAACGCCATCGCTCGGCGCGCTTGCTCTATATTCCTATCCTGACGCATCCTACGACAGGCGGCGTTACGGCCAGCTTTGCGATGCTGGGCGACATTATTTTGGCAGAACCCGAGGCCACTATTGGCTTTGCGGGCAGACGGGTGGTAGAACAAACCGTGCGCGAAAAGCTTCCAGACGACTTCCAAACGGCTGAGTATCTGCTGAATCACGGCTTTGTAGATAAGATTGTGCCGCGCACTGAGCTCAAGCAAGTTCTGTCGCAATTGATTCGGCTACATCAACCCGTGAGTAGCAAAGTACCCGTTATCGCTCGACAAAAGGAAGTAGTGTTAGAAGCTGCTGAGTAGCTGACTGTCTCTATTCGTGGCATGATAAAGGGATAATTTTGATTCGATAAAAATTGAATCATTGCTGTGTTGAATGGCTGAAAGGCGAGCATTAAAAAATGAGACATATATTGAAGAGATGCACTTGGCTGGTGGCGGCTGTTGTCTTCATCGCAACGGGGCTGCTGGGTGGTCCGTTCATTGAAAGCGCGATCGCGGCTGACTTAGATGCTGCGGTGAGAACCATTCAGTTGAACGAAGCAGGTGACACCGTGACCCTGTCTGTAGAGGAGTTTACGCGGGGCCAGCGCAAGTTTAACAACGCCTGTGCAATTTGCCATTTGGGCGGTATTACTAAGACAAACCCCAACGTCGGTTTGGATACAGAGTCCTTGGCGGGCGCGTTTCCTGATCGCAACAACCTAGAAGGGCTGGTGGACTACCTGCACAACCCCACAACTTACGATGGTCTAATAGAAATTTCTGAGCTGCACCCTAGCACTCAGAGCACAGACCTCTATCCCAAAATGCGTAACCTAACGGAAGATGATCTTAGAGCTATCTCTGGCCATATTCTGCTTATGCCTAAGATTCGTGGCGATCAGTGGGGCGCAGGCAAGACTAAGTCTCTGTAAGAAAAGTCTAGGAAAGCAGCGTTTTGGTAATACCAGAATTCTGATTTCTAAAATCTATCAGACCGCCCGATGTGAGTGCGCTTAAAGCTAGCTCAAAAACTTCGGACAAAAGGTCTAAACTTTAAGCGCAGGAAGGCAACCCTTCTTGCGTTTTTTGATGACACAATACCTCGCGCACCCTTACAGCTGCTCAAACCTACAGCCACTCAAACTATGATCAATCGACGAACGCTACTGTTAGGCTCCGCTAGTTTGGCTGCGGGTAGCGTTTTAACCAGCTGCCGAAGCAGTGCAGCTAATACGTTAGACGTAACGCTGCTCGAAGGTGCGATTCCTGTGGAGGTGCTGCAAGCGTTTCGGAAGCAAATGCCGACCCCTGTTAATTTCCAGACGCAAATTCAAATGCAGGGAGTTTTTCAGCAGCTTCAGCGGTGGCAGCAGCCCAGGGAAGACAAAAGCTGGAGCCGTTTTTTACCTTGGCGGTCGGAAGAAACACAGGCCCGGCCTCATCAGCTGGTGAGTTTGGGTGACTATTGGCTAAAAGGGGCGATCGCAGCAAACCTCATCGAACCCCTGTCCCTCAGCACTGAGCAAAGAAGTCCCCTCCCTTCGCAGTGGCAGCAATTCGTCACTCGTGACCAATCGGGCCAAATTACCGCCTCTGATTTATTGTGGGCAGCCCCTTATAAGGTTCAGTCTTTAGTCATTCTTTATCGCCAAAGCGGCAATCAGCCTAATTTCAGCCAGTGGAGCGATCTGTTAGATCCCAAACTAAAAGGTCAGATTGCCTTACCCAACCATCCGGGATTAGTGATTGGGCTTCTGCAAAAAATGCAGACGGGTAGCTTCAATACGAGCTTCGAGAGCTTGGTAAACAGCAGCGCTTCTACCCTTCAGCTAGTAGAGCAGCTATCTGAAGCACTGGCAGAACCCTTTGCCGCACTCAATCGTCAGGTCAAAACCTACGATTCTCAAACAGCTCTCAAGGCGCTGGCCAATGAAGATGTGAAGGCTATTGTTATTTGGTCGGGAGATGTTGTGACTGCTCTACAGCGCTACCGTAGCCTCAGAGCAGTCATGCCAGAAGAAGGCAGTTTGCTTTCAGCAGATATGTGGGTGAAGCCTAAGGGTGCACCGATGACGGACGCTGCCCAAAGCTGGATTGATTTTTGCTGGCAGCCAGAAGTCGCCTCGCAACTTTCTCTCTCTGGAGGCGGGCTGTCGCCTATTTTCTTGGGTCAACCGGCTGATGATAGTAGTGAATTTCCAGAAACCTTAAAAACGCATCGTCTGTCACCTATTGCGATGGCCAACAGTGAACCACTCTTACCTTTGCCAGACTCAATGCAGGCAGCATATTTCGAGCTGTGGAAGCAGTTAAGAACAAAGACGGCTTAGTCTAACGAGCATTTCAATCCCTCTAAGAGGCTGAACTTAGATACCGACGAAAGCACTACAGTCAGAGAATTCAACAGGATCGCTAGGTATGCTCGAAGCTGTTGAAAGAGGAATCGGTGCGCCGCAAAAATAAGCGCCTCGCAGCAAAACCGAACGGCTAGTGACGACCTGAGTCTCGTTTTCCGGTAGCGTCAGGGCATCGATTCGGTTGGTAGCGTCGCCAGTGTGAAATATCCGCAGGTGATACCGATTCTCTTGGGCAACAGCACCAAACTGTAAAACAAAGCCATACCGGCTGAAATAGTTGAGCCGATTCCACTGGTTTTCATTGACTACTACATCGACGTATCGTAAACCTTCATGGGTTTCGTAAGCTTTCCACTGTTCGATAAAGGTGACTGATCCTAAACGGCTCCCTACTTGGTCGCGAATCCAAGAGAAGCTGGGGTCACTGGTTTGGGTAGATGAAAGTTGATCATCGGCGGCGGTAAGGCCACCTCTCAATTCAGGAAGGAAAAGCGGGAGCTGGTCTAGGTTAGTGAGCTGAGATCGCACTTCTCTCAAAGACACCTCAGCAGTGCCCCCAATCACGGTCGACTGGGAATAGTCACCACCAGCAGGCACTACTTGAGCAAGCACATCACCGTTACCTAGCCCCGCAAAAGTTACAAGGGCACAGAGGAAACCCAGTGCTGACTTTAAGTCGCTAACCATGACAGTCACTTTCACGTCATCTATTCCATCTCTTCGAGGTGACGGCTATCAATCCGCCAAAATCAGCTGCGCTCGGTGAATATGACCTAGAACCAAAGACCCACCACTGAACTTTTCTAGCATCGATAGTACGCCCTGAGGTCTCAGTAGTGTGCCGTCATTACGACAGCTGCCCACATAGCGCACAACGCACTGTCCAGTATTGGCAAGCTGCGATCGCACTGACGCCGGCAGCTCAACCAAGTCAGCTGGATTGACAATTTCTAGAGAGAATAAGCGCGATCGCAAATCAATCTCCTTTTGCTTCCCTGACTTCGTCGTTTTGGTCTGCATAATTTGCTCAGCGGCCAGCACCTGCGCCACCCAATTCGCCCAGTCTTCTTGGCGATCAGCCTCCAAGACATGAGTAGCATCAGCGTCAGTCTCTACGCTCAAAGCCAAAACATACTTAGCCTTATCCAAACTCTTAGTTGTAGAGGGCATTTGCAGAGAAACGGACTCAGCGCTGTAAATAAGTACATTTTCCGGCAGCTGAGCTTGCAGCTTGGCCGTAAAGTCGTCTACCGACATTTCCTGGGTCACATCAAAGTCAATCAGCTCTCCTGTGCTGGTGATTCCAAGCGGTAAGGCGTTTGCAGGAGAAATTCGCGGTCCTGGGTGAAATCCGCCTGTAAAAGCAATCGGCAATGAGGCTCGACGGATAGCCCGGTCCATCAACCGAGCAAAGTCCAGATGGCCAATCAGCGCCATATCGCCCAGCTTACCTACTGTGATACGAATCCGCTGAGCTCGCGTTTTATTCGGCTTGAAATGTCCCACAAAGTCTGGAATTTCGAGCGGTGGGACCACAATGTTGTGACCAAAGTCGGGGCCACAAATGCCACAGTGAGAGCAGCCCTCAAAGGAACAGTCTGGCACCACAGCAGCTTCTAACGCTTTCTTCAAATCGTCTTGCAGCCATCGCTTTTCAATCCCAGTATCAATGTGATCCCAAGGCAAGGGGCGCTCTAGCACAGCAGTCATGGCATCAGTGACACCCTGACCCTCCTGTTCATCGGTGGCAATGTTCTCGTCTAGGCTCCACTCACCGCTTTCTACCTGACGATATTGCCAATCTAGACCGGCATCTGCGATCGCCTGTGTCCACGCGCCAAAAGCATTCTCCAAACTCTCCCACCAGGCATCCATTCCAGCACCTAGCTCCCAGGCCCTGCGCACCACGGCTGATAGGCGGCGGTCGCCTCTACCCACAAAGTTTTCCATCGCTGAAATACGAACATCTGTAAAGTTAGCCTTCACCCCACGAATCGAGCGAAACTCTGACTGCAGGAGCGCCTGCTTCCGCTTAAATTCCTCAGTCGAAACTGAATGCCACTGAAAAGGCGTATGCGGCTTCGGCGTCAGATTAGAGATTGTAATGTTGAACTTTAGCGCCCGACGCCCTTTAATAAAGCACTCCCTTCTGAGCCAACGTACCGTTTCAGCAATGCCCACTACATCCACATCGGTCTCTCCCGGCAGCCCGATCATAAAATACAGCTTGACCCGCTCCCAGCCCTGCTCGTAAGCGGTCTTCACACCCCGCAACAGCTCTCCGTTCGTCAAACCCTTATTAATAATGTCCCGCATGCGCTGCGTGCCCGCTTCTGGCGCAAACGTTAGGCCCGTCTGCCTCAAACCACCGACGATGTTCGCAATATTCTCGTCAAAGCGATCCACCCGCTGAGACGGCAAAGACAAATTGATGTTGTCGTCTTTGAGTCGGTTTTTAATCTCCACGCCCACCGCAGGCAGCGCCAGATAGTCTGAGCAGCTCAAAGACAGTAGCGAAAATTCGTTGTATCCAGTCTCACGCATACCTCGCTCAATCGTATTGATTACCTGCTCCGGGGGCACATCGCGAGCAGGGCGCGTCAGCATACCAGGCTGGCAAAAGCGACAGCCGCGCGTGCAGCCACGACGAATCTCAACCGTAAGGCGATCGTGAACAGTCTCCACATAGGGAACCAAACCGATGGAATACTCCGGCATGGGTGGTGCGACTCGTCTAAGGATTCTAGCGGGCACATCATCGCGGTTGGGATGCACAGAACCATCTGCCGCCATGTCATAAAAGCGGGGCACATATACGCCTGGAACCTGAGCTAAATCCAGCAAAAGCTCCGCTCGGCTAAGCCTAGCCACCTTGCCTTCTTCTATGACAAGTCCAATTTCGGGGAGGAGCTCTTCGCCATCACCGAGCGCCATAAAATCAAAAAATTCAGCGTAGGGCTCAGGGTTCGACGTAGCCGTACCGCCCCCTGCAAACATCAACGGCCAGCTACCAGAAGCAACGTCCCAGGGACCTTCATCATCGCGCTCTTTCCAGGTCAGGGGCACTTGAGCTAACGACATCATCTCCAGAATGTTCGTAGCACCCAGTTCGTAGCTCAAGCTGAAGCCCAGAATGTCAAACTCGGTAAGATTGCGGCGCGACTCGACTGCAAAGAGAGGGGTTTGGGTTTCTTTAAGCTTAGTAGTGAGGTCAGCAGCGGGGAGATAAGCGCGATCACACAGCTGTCGAGGCTGCGCATTCAAGATGCTGTACAAAATGATGTGGCCTAAGTTAGACGCACCCACCTCATATATTTCAGGGTAGGTCAGTACCCAGCGAACCACAGCCGAATCCCAAGGCTTATGCACAGCCCCTCGCTCGTTGCCTAGGTAGCGAGCTGGCCGAGAAATCTCCGTATTGATTAAATCAGCAATGTTAGAAGACGTAGCGTCAGCAGGCACAGAACGAGTAACAGCAGGCACGGCAGTTATCACAAAAACTCGGCAGGGGTTTCACTATAGCGCTCTGCACTTTGCTTGTGCCAGAGGGCTATAGTGAAACCCCTGTTACATAAAGCAAAGTAAGCGATTCTTATACAGTAATACTGGTCATCCGTTGCGAGCGTCGCCGCGAAGCAGCGTATTAAGCACGAAAGCGCCGAGTCATACCTGACCCAGCGCTTTAACTAAACTCAAACTGTATGTTCGAGAGACCTCACTCACACTTACATAAACCCTTCTTAGGGAACCTTGTGCTCAAAAGAAGAGCGTAGGACTAGGCAGCCATTGCGGCGGGCTCCCGATCGATCATTTGGAAGAGACGGTCCAGCTGTGTGAGTTCAAACACAATGCGAACAGAAGGTGGCACAGAACAAAGACTCAACCGGTTAAAGCGAGCTTGTGCTCCGTTCAGCGCAGATATCAATGAGACTAGTCCGGCATTGTCCAAAGAATCAACATAGCTCATGTCTACGACCAATTCATCGACAGACTTATCTCTACCAATAGAAACAAGCTGCTGCTCCAAACTAAAAACATTCTCAGCGTTCAAAACGCCAGATGGACAAATTACGGTGACGGGAGTGCTAATGCTTGCCATGATTACTCTATTCCTCAATCGGTTCTTATTGCCTTTACTGATAAATCGCTGATGACTCCCAACGAATCATCAATAGTGAGATGCGCTATTAATATCGAAGCTAGACACAGTTAGCAAACAACGACTTAAAGTCGCCTTTCAGCTCTAAAGCGGCATGCTTACAAACTTAATAGCCTATTGATAATCAGGCCACATAATGGCCGTATATTTAGCTAAGTCTTGACCTGGATAAAGAGGCTATTAAAGTTGAAATCCAGTATTTTTACTGAACTCCATATTGACCTAAGCACGCGGTGTCAATCACTACATTTTCAGTTAATTTCTAAAACATTTAGAACGAAAAAAGACCTCTCCCGTTCAGGACTAACCCACACCTTGATGCTTACTTTTGGAACCTCAAACTGTAGAGTGCCTCAGAGCGAGTAAAGTTCCCTCACATCCAAAAAGCTTTTTGAATGAAAACAAAACTTATAAAGGTTTTTCTGAACTTTCCTTAAAAGCCTCGA
>JBCBDN010000097.1:0-12223 GCA_038529685.1 Cyanobacteria bacterium J06598_1
TGGAATCTCCGTGATGTAAGCGAAGGTTTTTCTATCAAAAATTCATCCTGTATTAGCTGATTTATTTAGGAGATTTCAACAGGCAGTGCGTGAAAAATCAGCTGTTTCTACTCTTTAAAACTCTTTTAAGCTTTCCTGAATAACTTTGGTGCGTCATAACTCAGAATAAAATGGCGTTGCCCCTTTGACAATATAAGTTTCAATGATTGTCTCTGATAAGGCGCATTATTGAAACTTATGCTTGGCCGATTGCTCCTGAGACTAGGTGCGCACTTGACTCAGGTGGAGAGGTGCCCCGACCGATGTGATCCCCTAGCTGTCTCAGTTGGACGCCAAAGTCGCTGATTTGCCCGTATGGCCATTGGAACAGCAGCTGTTGTTGTTCAAAATAATTAGAGAGATGTCTGCGAGAAAGACACGGTTATCGATTCCTAAGCATCTAGCCGTGGAGGCTCATCCTTCAGGTATTATAAAGAAATATAGAGGGCACTCATAATTGCTTTAAGCAATGGCCTCTGCCATTTAATGGCAGCTCTAAAAGTATAATTTTGCACCTTCTGACTCGTGATAACCGCAAAATATTGAGTCTTTTACGATAGTTTTTGAGTGGTTGTTGTCTTTCTTAACTGTTTGAGTGCTCGGCTTTAATTATTCTCTCTTCAACCAATTTAATGACGTACAAAGGTGTGATACTTGGGTGCTGACTGAGTGCTGACTTGCTATTAGTTAGCAGGGCCAGAAGATTTGACTGGGAGCGTTAGGGTTTTGCGATCGCTAGGAGCGACTGCTGCGAATGAAAATCTTTTATATAAGTGTCAGTGATGCAGTTTCTAATTGACTGGAGTTGGTTAATCCCGCTGTACGGGCTGGCGGGCGCGCTGTTTGCCCTACCCTGGGCTGCTCGGCTCATTCGTCAGACTGGGCCCAGGCCAGCGATGTATATCAACGTCTTTATGACGCTGCTAGCGACAGTACATGGCTTTTTGCTGCTACAAACCATTTGGAACACCGGTACTCAGGTGGTGAGTTTTGAGTGGCTGAAGGTAGCGGAGCTGAACCTCTCTGCCTCGTTAGATCTATCGATAGTAAATCTGGTTTTTTTGGAGCTGACGGCGGGGTTGAGTTTGCTGGCCCAAATTTACGGTATGGGCTACCTCGAAAAAGACTGGGCGCTGGCTCGTTTCTTTGCCCTAATGGGATTTTTTGAGGGTGCGATTAGCGGCGTTATTTTAAGCAGCTCTTTCTTCTCTAGCTATTTTTTGCTGGAGATGCTGACCCTTTCTACGTATTTAATTGTGGGGTTCTGGTACGCGCAGCCGCTGGTGATTACGGCGGCGCGAGATGCGTTCTTAACGAAGCGAGTGGGCGATGTGCTGCTGCTGATGGGTTTAGTGGCACTCAGTACCTACGCTGGAAGTCTCAAATTTGACGATCTCTATGTTTGGGTTAAGGACGCTGATTTGACGCCGTTTGCGGCAACGCTGACAGGGCTGGCTTTGATTGCGGGTCCGACCGGTAAGTGTGCCCAGTTTCCGCTGCACCTGTGGCTAGATGAGGCGATGGAAGGCCCCAGCCCAGCGTCTATTTTGCGAAACTCGGTGGTGGTGACCTGCGGCGCCTTCGTGCTGATTAAGCTACAGCCGGTTGTAGTGATTTCTCCGATTACGCTGGATGTACTGATCGCTATCGGTGTGACGACGGCCATCGGTGCGTCGTTTGTTTCACTAGCGCAAATCGACTTTAAGCGAACGTTCTCTTACTCCACGAGCGCCTATATCGGGCTGGTTTTTGTTGCCGTGGGGACAGAGTGGCCGGGGGTGGCGTTTATGCTGCTGTTTACCCATGCGGTTTCTAGAGCGCTGATATTTATGAGTATCGGTGCGATAGTTTACACCACTAACAACCAGGATTTGACGGAATTGGGTGGGCTGTGGTCGCGGATGCCGGCAACGACGCTGACCTATCTTACGGGCGCACTGGGATTAACTGGGGTGCTGCCTTTCGGCTGCTTTTGGTCGTTCTCACTAGGGATTGAGTTCTTGTGGAATGAGCATCCTTTACTGGTGGGGGTGTTTTTGCTGGTGAACTTTTTGAGTTCGCTCAACTTGATTCGGGTGTTCCGACTGGTGTTTTTGGGTGAGCCTCAAGCGAAGACGCGCCGTACGCCTGAGGTGGGGTGGCTGATGGCGGTGCCGATGATGACGCTTTCCATTTTTGTGCTGTTGCTGCCACTGGTGATGCAGCGGATGTCGATGCTGCCACCGATGGAGTATTTCAATGTTCCGGCGGTGCTGTTGCTGGTGAGTTCCGGTTTGCTGGGCGCGGGCCTTGGCTTTTATCTGCCACTCAATCGGGCTTGGTCTCGCTCTAGCATTAGGCCGCTGCGATGGTTTCAAGATTTGCTGGGCAATGATTTTTACACTGAGAAGCTCTATGAGCTGACCGTTGTGCGCTTGGTGGCCCAGCTCTCAAGTGTGGCGAGCTGGTTTGATCGGTTTGTGATTGATGGCGCGGTGAATTTAGTGGGGGCGGCTTCGCTACTGGGGGGTGAGGGTTTGAAATATAGTGCGTCGGGGCGATCGCAAAACTACATCCTGACAATCGTGGCGGGCGTCGGCTTGCTGGTACTAATGACAACTTGGGCGAAGTGGTAGGAGAAACGCTGTGATATTGAGCGCACTGATATTAATTCCGCTGGTGGGCGCGCTGCTGATCAGCATTTGGCCGGGTTCTATAGAGACTAAGCAGGTTCGCAGAGGCGCTTTAATTACGCTGGCTGTGAACCTGATAGTGACGCTCGCGCTGATCTTGCAGTTCGATATTGCTACCTCAGGCTTTCAGTTTGTAGAGCAGCTCGATTGGATTGAATCGCTCGGACTTTCTTATTCGTTAGGGGTCGATGGGATTGCTCTGCCCCTGGTGACCATTAATAGTTTGCTGTGTTTTGTCTCGGTGTATATCAGCAATGAGGTGAAGCGGCCCCGGCTTTATTACGCCATGCTGCTGCTGATCACGAGCGCGGTGGCAGGCGCATTTTTGGCGCAGAATCTGCTGCTGTTTTTCTTGTTTTATGAGCTAGAGCTGATTCCGCTGTACTTGCTGATTGCTATTTGGGGCGGCGTGCGGCGCGGCTACGCAGCGACTAAGTTTTTGATTTATACGGCCTTTTCAGGCGCGTTAATTTTAGCGGCGTTTTTAGGGTTAGCACTGCTCTCGGGTACGGGGTCGTTTGATTATGATCCGGCGTTGGCACAGGGCCTGACGATGTTTCAGCAGACTTTGCTACTCGGCTTTTTGCTGATTGGCTTCGGTATTAAGATTCCGCTGTTTCCTTTTCATACCTGGCTCCCTGATGCTCATGTGGAAGCTTCAACGCCGCTTTCTGTGCTGTTGGCAGGTGTGCTGCTGAAGCTAGGCACTTATGGAATTTTGCGCTTTGGGGTGGGGCTTTTCCCAGAAGCCTGGATGGAGATTGCGCCGTTGCTGGCCTGGTGGGCGGTGGCGAGTGTGCTGTATGGGTCTTTGGCTGCGATCGCCCAAACCGATATGAAAAAAATGGTGGCCTACAGTTCAGTGGGCCACATGGGCTACATCTTATTAGCTGCCTCAGCGGCTAACCCACTCAGTATCTTGGGCACCGTTATGCAGATGGTCAGTCACGGTCTGATATCTGCGCTGATGTTTTTACTCGTAGGTGTGGTGTACAAAAAAACAGGCACTCGAGACCTTACCGTGCTCAGGGGTTTGCTAGCGCCAGAGCGGGGGCTGCCCTTCATTGGTTCGTTGATGGTGCTTGGCGCGATGGCGAGTGCGGGTATCCCAGGGATGGTGGGTTTTATTTCGGAGTTTATTGTGTTTCGGGGGAGCTTTGAGCGTCATGCCCCGCAAACCTTGCTGTGCATGGTCGGTTCGGGGCTGACAGCGGTATACTTTTTGCTGATGATCAATCGGGTATTTTTTGGCCGATTGACGGCAGCTGACGATGAACTAGGCGGCTCAATTGAAGTGACCCTCCCGAAGGTGAGCTGGCGCGATCGCGCCCCGGCCATTGCCCTAGTGCTCATCATCTTTGCCTTTGGCCTACAGCCAGAGTGGATGACGCGCTGGATAGCAGCGACTTCTAATGCATTTGTGCCGAACGCAATGCAAGCGGCGACACTGGTTCCGCCAAACGGCGTACGTAAAACCACACTGTTGAGCCCTGATAGCTCAGTATTGTTAGTTAGTTCAACTGTCACTCCATTGATGATCCCTCAGGCAGAGACGCCTCAGCTAAAGCTCCCCGAAATAAAGGTTCCAAAGACAAAGGTTCCAAAGACAAATCCTCAGCACACGTTGCCTGCCGGATTTATTTCGCTAGCGCCTTGATGCTTTGTCATACTGCTGAGCTTTTCCAAAAAGGGGCTGCACTCAATGGCATTCACGTTCATCTTTTACTGACTGGTTGTTCTACGTACATCTGCTATGGCCACAACATCTTCAATTTCTCAGCTTCAGCCGGCACCCATTTATTCCCGCGCAGAATATGTTGAGCGGTTGCTCTCCGGCGGTACCTTGCTTCCCAACACATCTGAGAACCTAGTCGAAGTGGTCGGTGTGCTTAAAGCCTATGGTGTTGTGCTCGATGCCTATGCCATTAATTTGCAGTACATTGCCAACCACCAGTTTTTGAATTTGGTGCCGCTATTCAAATACTTTGATGGCAAAGTCACGCCAGAAAGAGTCGCCAAACACCTTTGGCACGATCGGATCAACTACGAATATGCCGAGTACGTCATGCGCACTATGATGTGGCACGGCGGCGGTGGGCTCGATTCCTATTTAGATTCCGATGATTTTTGGGCCTGCTGTAGCCCAGCGATTCACGCTAAGGCAAGGCGAAACCCGGTTCTCTTTGTGTTTAACAAGATTTTCCCAGAGTATTTACCCGAGCAGGTGCGTCAGCTTGCCTACTATTCTGGCTTGGGACAGTTCTGGCGCGTGATGAGCGATATCTTTATCAACCTATCGGACGCTTACGATCAAGGCGATATTACAGAGATTGATGACGTTGTAGAGTTTGTTAAGGCGGGCCTTGTGGCCGACGCCGGTAGACCGATTACGTATTCGGTGACGATTGGTGGAACGGAGTACGACCTGATTCCCGCCTCTGTGGGCCTGACGTTTTTGCCCGATACGGCGGTTCCTTATGTAGAATCAATTTTCTTTAGAGGGACGCCCTTTTTTGGCACGGTTTCCTACAATGCCCAAGCGCATCAAATTCCGATTGACCAAGGCCAGTTTGGCTATGGCGCACTGTTTGCCGATCCTTTGCCGATTGGAGGCGCTGGCATTCCGCCAACGTTGCTGATGCAAGATATGCGCCACTATGTTCCCGATTATTTGAAGGTACTGTACGAAAAGTCTGTACGGGGCCAAGATGACGTGCGCGTACAGCTCAGTCAGAGTTTTCAAAAGTCGATGTTTTGCGTGACTGAGGCTGCTGTGCGGGGGTTGATGCCGTTTGCCGCTGATACCAGTGACCCGAAAGAGCAGGTGTTGAACCGGGACTATCTCAATGGCTGGCTAAAACGATTAACCACGTCGCGGTTGGATATCGTTCAGAGCGCCTAGGTTTTATGGGGTAGGTTTATCCATATAGAATCCACCGTGTGGGTTTGTCTAGATCTTTCCTGTGGCAATTCTTCGGACGATCTCTGTGACTTCTGCGGCCATGAGTGCGTCGACAAATCGTGCTTCTTGGTCGCTATTTCCTGTTCTTTGAGCGGCTATGAGTGTGAGCCCGAAGGTGCACTGCCGGTAGCTGGCGGTCGGATCGGTAGCCCCTGTGCGGGGGAGATCGAATTGGATGAGTGCAGAGTAGGTGAGTTCGGTGCGATCGCGCTGATCACTCCGACCAAACCCGCTCTTAGAAAGAATAACGGGCGATCGCACCCGTCCGGCCAGCTCCAAGGTTTCTAACGCCACATCTGCATACCGTGCGGTATCTACGCCCATTGCGCGCAGTACACTTTCCAAGCTGTGGGTTTGCACGTTAGGAATAATAGATTGCTTAGGGAGTCGCCAGTGCCAGCCAGCCATGGTCAACAGCCGAGTGAGATCGTAGGTAGAAACCAAGTTTTGTCCTCGGTGGTCTTGACCCGGCGACTTGATCAAGACCTTTTTGCGACGACTGTCCCAGAGTTCAGGGTTCTGAATAAACGGGACTTCGCCGTAGCGTCCCTGGAAAGAGAGCTGTTGATTGCCGGTCATTTGCCGCGTCCATTTTTCCAGCCCTTCTGGGCTATTGAAATGCTTGAACATGGCGGACAGCGAGTTGGAGGTGGCAATGCGATTGTCGTAGGACATAATCCCAGCGGCCAAATCATTGAATGGAAATCCGCCTTGCCCGCCCGCTCTGCGAATGCGGCACTGATCGATGTCTGTGTTTGGGGCTATGCCGTTAGCCCTGTCGATTAGGTTCAGCAAAGGAATGAACTTAGTCGCACTCCACATTTGCCGGTTGGTCAAAGCCTCGCGCCCCAGCCATTTTGCTTTAAGTTTGCCGCTGCTGACCGTGGCTAGGCACAAGCAGCCTGAGAGAATTTCTGGCGCTAGAAAGTCGAGGCCGCTCGCGTCAATTGCAGGCTTTTTGCCCCTAGCAGGGTAGGGGGCAGCGTTTTCTAGTGGCTGAGGAATGGCCTGAGAAATTTGCAGGCGTAGTGCGGCATCCTTGATTTGGTTTCGGTAGGGCGATCGCTTAACTGTGCGGTCTAAAAAAGCCAACTTTTCAGCGTTGAGCCCGGTTTCCTGCTGAAATAGCGTTTGAAAAATCTGGCGTCTATCTTTCTGTAGTCCTGAATTAGAACGCACTAACTCCGCTGAGGGAATGGCCAATACTCGACAGAGCAATGCTGCGACTTCACCCCGGCTGATGGATTGATTAGGCCGAAACAGTCTGGGTTCGGGTAGGGTTTCTAATAGATCAACGCTAAGTGCATTGCCCACCGCATCCAACGCGTAGCCAGGAATTTCGTTGGCGTCGTGGAAGGTCTGCTCAACGACCTGTCTGAGTGCTTGCTCTGCTGCTACTGACTCCGGCTCACTGACGGCTTCACTCGCTTGCTCTGCCAATCGTCCTTTCATCAGTACGACAACGGCTTGAACTCTAGAGATAGTTTGATTGGGTCCAAATCGACCGTTTTCGTAGCCGCTAAAAAGACCCCTTTCGCTGACCCAGGCGATCGCTTCGTTGGCCCAAAACTCTGGCAAAACATCGCGAAAAGCAGCTGAAGATAGTTTGATGGGCAGCTCTGGAAAAACACGTTGCATTAGTGCGGCAAATTCGGCTCGGCTCACGACTGCCTGCGGGCGAAACGTGCCGTTGGGATAGCCTTGAATCATGTCTCGTTGGGCCAATGCCACAATGCATTCACTCGCCCAGTGCTGAGCAATATCTGAAAACATAGGTCCAAGCTGCCTATTCAAAATTAATCACCATTATCACACCCTTAGTCGTGCCTTGTATCGCTTGGCACTCAGCTACAGCGTACCTTCTCGGTAGATAGTTCCTTGTTGCCTATCCAACACTTGCCTTGGAAAGCTGTCCCTCGACAGATAGACAGAAAAGATAGATAGAAATAAAACCTGTAGATTTAGCGCTATCTGACGTGTGATGGACAACAGAATCCAAAGATTGTCGTACGCTCAAATAAGGACCGTTGAAAGAAAAAAGATCGATTGCCTAGCTTATCTATGAGTCAGCTTGCACCACCCTCTCTACCGCCGAAGAAAAAAACTAAACCTTCAGACTCGTCAGCTGCGGGCGCTGAACGTCATCGAGCGAATGGCGCTCAAACTGAAGCGAGATGGGCAAATGATGCGATCACCTCACCGATTGTTCTAGATGTAGAAGGCATGATGTGTGCAGGCTGTGTGAGTACGGTCGAGAAAAAGCTACTGCAATGCACAGGCGTAGAAACCGCGACAGTGAACTTAATTACAGGGATGGCGGCGGTTCACTGCGGGCCGGAGGCCGATCCACAGAGCATTGCGATCGCCCTAACAGAGGCAGGCTACCCGGCTCAGGTCAGAGGCGCTTCTACTCAGGTGCACGGCCTCAACACCGAAGCAAACTGGATTACTCGCAAAGAAAACGAACAAAAGGATCAGCTCAGACACGTCATCACTGCAGGGAGTCTGCTGCTACTTTCCACGCTAGGCCACATTCAGCACCTCGGCTTCATTCAAAATAGCGCTCTGAAAACTTGGCTAACGCTTCCTGTCATCAGCAGCCTGTGGTTTCACGGCCTGCTCGCAACGTTAACGCTGATTTTTCCAGCCCGCAAAATCTTGATTGAAGGGTTTCAGGGGGTGCGTCGGGGTGCGCCCAACATGAACACACTCGTCAGTTTGGGGGCAGTGAGTGCCTATGCGACCAGTTTAGCTGCGCTGGCATTTCCGGCTTTGGGCTGGGAGTGCTTTTTTGATGAGCCGGTGATGCTACTGAGCTTTATTTTGATTGGGCGCACATTGGAGCAGCGGGCTCGCTTTACAGCGGCAAGCTCATTGCGATCGCTCATCGCCCTTCAGCCCGCTCAAGCGAGACTCCTCTCAGTTCTCTCCCCATCCAAACCAGAGAACCCCTCAGAGAAATCTGCTACCTCAAATGTGGAAACTATTCAAATCCCTGTAAGTCAGGTTAAAGTCGGTGACCACCTGCGGGTATTGCCCAGTGAAAAAATTCCGGTAGACGGCACCATCACCGCTGGGCAAACCACTATCGATGAAGCCATGATCACGGGCGAATCGTTGCCAGTGCTGAAGCAAATGGATGACGCTGTGGTTGCCGGTACGCTCAATCAGTCGGGCGCAATTGACTTGCGCGTCTCCAGAACAGGGGCAGATACCACGCTTGGCCAAATGATTCAGCTGGTAGAAACTGCGCAGACGCGAAAAGCCCCTATTCAAGGCTTAGCCGATTTGATTGCAGGCTACTTTACTTATGGTGTGCTGGTCTGTGCGGCTTTGACCTTTTGCTTTTGGTTTTTTATCGGTGCAACGCTATGGCCAGAGGTCGCCAACTTTGCGATGGGTCACTCGCATCATGTTGCTGATCACATGATGACTGGTCACACGATGACTGGTCATATAGCTACACGCTCTGCTGATGCCCTCACCGATAAGTCAGTCGTTTCAGCATCAATGCGATTACTCGTAAGCTTGAAGCTCACGATTGCTGTGATTGTGGTGGCCTGCCCTTGCGCGCTGGGGCTTGCCACACCGACTGCTGTTTTGGTGGGTTCAGGTGTTGGCGCGCAGCAAGGGCTGCTCATTCGCGGTGGCGATATTTTGGAAGCGGCTCACCGTCTCGATGTTCTGGTTTTTGACAAAACAGGCACGCTGACAACGGGTAACCCGATTGTTACTGACGTGCTGCCGCTGGTTGATGCCCTTTCGGCTGATCGGTTAGTTCAACTGGCTCAAAGTGTAGAAAAAGGGACCCAGCACCCATTGGCGATCGCAATTCAGCAGGCTGCCGCTGACAAAAAGCTAACGCCATTGAAAGCTGAGAACTTCACGACCCGCGCTGGCTTGGGCGTAAGTGCAACGCTATTACCTGCTGACATCAGCGTTTCCGATAGTAACTGTTCCGATATCAACGACGAGGCCCCGCTAGGCCGTCAAATCTTCCTCGGAAATCGATCTTGGATGCAGCTGCACCAGTGTACAGTCGGTTCGACCGCAACTCACCTCGCTGAAGGTCTGGCAAAAGATGGGAAAACGGTGGTCTTTGTCGCGTGCGATCAGCAGTTGGTTGGTTTAATCGGGGTGACCGATACGCTTAGACCTGAGGCCGAAGCAACCATTGGGCAGCTCAATCGCCTTGGCATTGAGACACAAATTTTGAGTGGAGATAGTTTGGCGGCGGCCAGTGCGATCGCTCATCAGCTAAACCTCACACCACAGCAGGTACAGGCCGAAGTTTCACCAGAGGGTAAGGTAGATGCGATTAGCCATCTACAAGCAGCAGGAAAAAGAGTTGGCCTCGTAGGCGATGGCATTAACGATGCGCCAGCGCTGGCCCAAGCCGATGTTGGCATTGCCCTCAATTCAGGGACTGAAGTTGCTATGGAAACGGCTGATATCGTTTTGATGGGCGATTCACTAGCCGATGTTGTTTCAGCCATTCGTCTCAGCCGTCGCACCTTTAACAAAATTCGCCAGAACCTAGTCTGGGCATTCGCCTACAACTTGATCTGCATTCCACTTGCTGCAGGCGTCTTTCTTCCAGCGTTTGGACTCTCGCTCAACCCAGGTTTTGCAGGTGGGTTAATGGCGTTTAGTTCCGTGACGGTTGTGATCAACTCTCTTTTGTTAACAGTCGGCGCAAAAGCCTCTGCCTAGAAACTGTCATAAACGCTAGCCACCAAAAAAGCGCCCCAGACACGGTTGGTTGTCTAGGGCGCTTTTTGATAAGCGAACATTTTAGTTGTGGCTTTGCTTTTTCCAGTTAGCGCTGTGGGGAATACAAATCAAGTTCTCGCCGTAGCTTTGAATCATCCCCCCCTGTCTGAGCTTGCCCATGAGGCGAGTGACCGTGACCCGAGTAGAGCCAATAGCGCTACCAATTTGGGCATGGGTCAAAGGAAACGGTAAATAGTAGCCTTGCTCGCAGTGCTCACCATGCTCATCAATCAGTAGCGTCAAAAAGCCCAGCAGTCGATCGATCGTGCGGCGCTGGCCTAGCGTACTGAGCCACAGCAACTTACGCTGATGCTGACGACGAAAAGCATCTAACACTTCCTTTTGGAAATGAGGCCACGTATCTAGGTCATTCCAGTAAAGCCAAATGACAGTTGTTTGATCTACATGGGCAAAGCTTTGCAGGGTAAATGGGGGCTGAGCTACTACCTCAAAAGGTTGACCTGCACCGACAAACCCAAGGAACGCTTCCTCAGAAGCTACCAAAGGCATCCGAGAACTTGCACCATTTTTCTTGCTTGTTGCGCTCACCTGGGCATTGCCGAGCAAACGTACCGATCCTTTTTGAACTAGATATAGCAGCCCGGGGCGAGCTGGGATCTTTTCGTCTTTATTAAAAGTACGACAGCGATAGTGTTCGCTCGCCCAGTCCGAAATACGCTGCCATGCTAGAAACGGGCGTGCATTGTCGGGCTGAGGAGAAGACATGGTCGCAATAGTGGGAGTGTGTTTAACCGTTGTAGATAAGGTCATCTAAATGTAAAGAATAATGGCATAACTTTGATTGGGAGCCGACAGCGCTAAGCAATCACTGGAATAGTTCCGTGTTTACACGGAGGCTGCAGCAAACTTTACTGTCACATGGGGGCAAATTAAGTGTAATCTCGGAGGCTTACTGGCAAGGGACATTCAGCAAGCAGTAGGCATTGATTGATATTGCTAAAGCGTTGCACTAACTGACACACCGCTAAGCTATCGAATCTCGAATGCTGTTAGTACATTAATATAAATTGTTGGATTTTGTATGCGTAAATTCTCTTCTTTATCCCTACTTCAGCATTTACCGAAAGTATCCATCCAAAAATAGTGAATGACTCACGTATAAACCACGAGAAAAATAATTGTCAAGATGCTTTGACCCCTCATCAGGATTCAACCGCATTTGCGTTAAAAGGAAGCTTATTTTATTGGTTGAATCTCTTTTTGGCGACGAGACATGAAGGAGCTGAGAAGAGCTTCATAGACCTTTCACATAATAGAAAGCGGTCGCTTCTTGAGAGCCCCTCTGAACCTATCAACCCGACGGCTATGAGAAATTTTATTGGCTGGGGGGCGTTTTCACTGCTGCGAAAAAAACTGCCTAATTCAGTTGTATATCTCTCTGCGCTGCCTCAAATATTAGGTGCCCAAGAGAATTCTTTCTCAGCCAAATCGCTTAGGCCACAAACGCAGATACTTATCGAACAATTGCAGCAGTTTCAGTTATCAACTGCGATGTACAAACAGTCTTATTCAGACAATATATTTCACTTCTTATCTGTATTATGGAGCGAATTCAAAATAGAATCTGAGCGCCCAGGATGGATTGCATTTGCACTTTCTGATGTAGGGCTTTCTTATTGGCTGGAGCATCTTCAACGAAGTCATCGTTTGAGAGAGCCAATACATACATTAGTTATTGATCAACCGCTTGTAGAATGGAGCGCTCATTCTGCTCTACTGCCTCAAGATGGTGCGAAATCTAGTGGGTACTTTAGAG
>JBCBDN010000098.1:0-12218 GCA_038529685.1 Cyanobacteria bacterium J06598_1
TACCAGGCACTCCAACAAGGAGTTGCTCGCCAAACGATTGGCACCATGTACACCTGTGCTCGCATTCTCTCCAACCGCATACAGATTCGCAATTGTTGTTTCACTTCGCAGGTCTGAGACAATACCGCCCATCCAGTAGTGTGCCGCCGGAGACACCGGAATCGGCTGATTGAACAGATCAATTCCCCACCGCTTGCAGACTCGAATGATATTAGGAAAGCGATATTGAATCCGTTCGGGGTCAATTGGGCTCAAGTCGAGATAGACCACATCAGACGCTTGACTCTTCTGTAGGTGAGAAAAAATCGCTCGGCTAACAACATCACGAGGCGCTAACTCACCGTCCGGATGGTAGTCGAAAGCAAACCGGTGGCCTGACTTATCCAACAGGTGAGCGCCCTCCCCTCGAACCGCTTCACTAATCAAAAAGCGAGGCGCACCGGGCACGGTCAGCGCCGTTGGATGAAACTGAAAAAACTCTAGGTCTCGTAGCTCAGCACCTGCTCGCCAAGCCATTGCCATCCCATCGCCCGTACTCGCTGCCGGATTCGTTGTCTGAGAAAACACTTGGCCGCCGCCACCTGTTGCAAGCACAACCGCACGAGCCGGAATCCACTGGATTTGAGCTCGCCCATCTATGCGAGCCTGCGATAGACAAATCCCCTTGCATACCTTTGAGTCCGCTCTGTTTGAGGCCGTCCCGTTTGAGTCCACCCCGCTCGAATCTACCCATAGGTTGAGCGCAAAGGTTTGGTTAAAGACAGTGATGTTTGCCTGCTCCAGCACTCTTTGCGCCAAGGTAGAAACAATCGCATGCCCCGTCGTATCAGCCGCATGCAGTACGCGCTTGCGAGAATGCGCTGCTTCTAGCGTCATTGATAGCTGCTGCCCAGACCGATCGAAAGCAACGCCCAAGTCCACTAGCGCATCAATGCACTGACGGGCTTCTTCTACCAGCAGCCTCACAGCCGCCGGTTCGCACAGGCCCGCACCGGCTCGCAAGGTATCGGCAATGTGCAGTTCAGGAGAGTCATCAGGTGCGATCGCTGCTGCAATACCGCCTTGGGCCCAGTCACTAGCCGACACTGCCAGCGTATCTTTTGTCACCAGTGCCACCCTGTAGTGAGCGGGTAAGCACAACGCCGAATACAGTCCTGCAGCACCACCGCCTACAACTAGCACATCAAAGCCATCAGCACCGTGAGAAGGAGCTTGGTGAGAGGAAGGATGAGCCAACGAAAAACGCTCCTGCTAGAAAGGTCATTCTGTAAGAAATAGACTCCGTAGAGTTCTTTACTCTAGCAGGCGCGCAGGTCGCAATCAGAAAGCCGTTAGCTAATGTTAGCTAACGGCTTTGCATAGGCATTAATCGGCTATCTACTCAGGCCGTTTTTCAGGCCGTTTTACTTGGGCGACTTTACTTGTAGACACCGTTGTTGAAGCGGTCTGCACCTTCAACCAAGGCGGGGTCAGGGGCTGAGATGGTAAAGATATCCATGTTCTTTTGTAGGCGATCGCGCTCCACACTCTTAAGCCCAGGAATCTCCAAGATATCTTCCACGGAGTCGTAGGGTGCGTTAGTGACAACCTTGCCTGCAATTGTTGGGTAAAGGCCACGAAACTTTCTAAATGAGGCAATATTGGTGTTATTTACATCAATTTTGTTGCCGTACGCGGTTGCAAGCTTGTCATCGACAGAGTTACGGAGTTCTTCGCCGCCCGCCGCATTAGCCACTAGCGTCATCCGACTAAAAGCAGCCTCCGTACCATCAAAAGCTGTACCATCAAAAGCTGTACCATCAAAAGGCAGTGCCGAAGCAGGTGTTGCAGCGCCAAAAAGCACCGAACCGCTAAAGAGCACCACTGCAATTCCAATAGCCACTAGCGAACCTAGTGCTTGTTTCATGCTTCGTTTCATCCGCTCAAAACCTCTTATTAATCTACTCTCAGCATATGCATAGAGGATATCATTTTTGCGGGGCTACTGGCCTAAACGAGGCTCATGCCAAAGATTTTCTGGCCGTCTTGGCACTGAGCTACTCTAATTTTTTTTGGCGACGATTGAAAGATTAAGCAGGATAGCAACCAGCCTTTTAACAACGCTCAATCGGTTCCAAGTCAGTTCTAAATCGATAGAGAATTTTGGTTTTCGCGAGCGTGGGCACTCAAGAAGCGATCGAGGTCAGAGAAGGCACAGCCATGAGTAATGAGTGGATGTTCGTAGCCTTTTAAGTTCACCGAATAGCGCTTGAATGTTTGGTCATTAACACCAAGCTGCTCTAGCGCCTCGTAGGTGGTCTCTCCCACCGAAATATCTAGCCCTAGCTGCTTGGTTGAACTCTCAAAACGAAAAGCCGCATTCACCGTGTCACCCAGCGGTGTGTAGTCGGGGCGATCGCTGCTGCCCGCATTACCCACCATTGCATACCCCGTATTGAGTCCGGCACCAATTCTCAAGGGGAACGGTAGCGGAAACTCCTCGTGAAGCCGACTCGTCATTTTATTTAGCTCGCTGACCGCCGTAGAAATTTGCAGCATAGATTGCGGCGTGACCTCTTGAGTGCCGTGGATCCACACCGCCATCACCGCATCGCCAATGTACTTATCGACCCAGCTGCCGTACTCGTTAATGATTTCACCCGCGTAGCGAAACCAGGTGCCAATCGCTTCAGAGAGCACTTTTTCATCTAGCTGCCGGGTCATCACTGTGTAGTCGCGAATGTCTACCACTAGCACTGAGATCAAGCGCCGCACGTGGAGCGCCGCAGTCGCGGTAAAGTTATGATTTTCGCTATATTCGCTGTGTCCTGCCGTTTTCAAGGCAGGGCAGTAAAACTTTAGCTCTGTTTGACCGAAGGTAATGGCATCGCCGTTGTGAAGCGTTACTGGAACACTAACCCTACGGCCGTTGATAAAAGAACCGTTCCGGCTACCCAAATCAATCAGATAGTATTCGCCCGTATCCATACACTGAAGCATGGCATGGTTACGCGATATCCAGCGGTCTCCGAGCACAAAATTATTGTCGTCGCTGCGGCCAACGGTCCAGCAGTTGTTACCAGCCAACGGCAAGTATCGTTGACTAGTTTCTGTTTTCAGTACCAAACAAGGACCGAGTTGTGGAGTGGTCTCAGGAATTGCCACAGCTACCAATAGATGACTTTTTGCTTAACTAAGATTGACCACAAGGCTCAAAATATAAACCCCTATCGGCCATTTTTCAGAGGGTCACTTGAGGAGCACCCTCTCGACCAACGCTACTGACGAAAGCACGCTTCCCCGTCTAACGCGCACAGCCCAAGAATGCCCAAATCAGACAGTGCCACATGTTATTAGAGCTTCTTCTATCAGACAAGACCTAGGCAGCTGACCCTGACTGCGAGCAGTTAGGGTCAAAGTTCATCTGCTAGCGATGACTCTGCCTTACCCCAGAACAGTCGATTTTGCTCCCTAAAATAGCTAATCAAGAGGGATTTCGACAGATTTAACAGTTTTTACTTCAAGGCTTGGTTTAGCCTATAGCGATATCCGAATTTGCACCAACGTAATCTTACGGAGTGCTTTCAGACACCTAATGGTCTGTGTTTAAGCCGGATGCTAACCATTACGCCTAGAAGCTACCGACTTCCGGCAAGAATTGAGAGCGGCGGAAAAATTATGTATGAAGCAACATATTTTGCCCGTAATGTTTCAGCAACATCCCTCTGCCTCGAACCATAAAACAGTCAAAACAGAGGAATGTTGCTAACGGTAAAAATCAGAACTCAAAAGCGGCTACGCCAAGATGGCAGCCACAAAAAACAAACTATCGACCAGTATCGTACTCAAAACAGCACCGCTGAAGGCCCACCATTTTGCGTCGACTGAGCGCAGAGGAATCGTCCCTAGCATAATTAGCAGTGTCAGCAGCACAATAGCAAAGCCCACACCTTCATAGGTTTCCATCCTTAGCAGGGCGCTGTGCAAAATACCACCGGCTTCCGTCGGTGGGCTCACCATCAGCTGTCGCCAATAAGGAATTAGCCCTACACAATAGAAATAAAGATCGGTAATGGCAGTCCCGAGTAAAGAGCCCAAATAGAAATAATTACCAATTTTGGCCTTGCCGTATCTCAAGAGAATGAGCACCATAGGTAACCCCAAAGCCTCTATCGGCAGGTGGACATAGGGATCCCACCGGAACCATCCCCAGTAAATCGCACCGGCGAGCCAAGTCCAACTAAAACCAATAATTAAATCGCCCCAGAGCTGTCTTTTGGGCGTTTTCAGAAGGCGCCAACCTAAAAACAGCCAAACCGCTGTCAACCCCAAGCTAAGTTCTGGAAAGAGCCGAACGAGCGGGGCTTGAACAAAGACTGGTACGGCAACCAAGAAGGCCGCTGCCGCGAGGGCTTTGACTTTATCGGTGCGAAAAAGTGAAACGAACCCTGCTTGCGCAGACTGGAAGTTCGATACGTTGCCCACCTCGAACCCAATAGCGTTCGAAGGCTCTTGTGTGGAAGGCACTTCATTAGAAATCTGCAAACTCTCAAAATCCTCAGTGGGGCGCGCGGTCTGATGAAGAACTTGCAAGGCTTTTATGAGATTGCTTAACTGTTCTTAACGTAACACGCTTTACGGGGTCTGTGGACAAAGCCACAGGATCTTAAAAAGGGTTTTAAGCAAGGCTAGTACTGTCAAGAACGTACTTGAGTGTGAGGATGTTTTATTCTCTGTAGAGTTTAACGGGTGAACGGGTAGATATGGTTCGCAACTTAACGCACTCTTTACAGTGGTCCGCTATATATGTCTTGGGGCGTCCCCAAGGTTGTATAGAATGACGCCGTAGCGGGTTGACATGTTTCTGTTTGAGCATGTTTTTTCAAGCCACGCTTTCACTTATAAGGGCCGTAAGTTAAGGATTTTTGGTATGGCAGGACTAATGACAATGGCAGGACTGCCGTTGGCCGTGGTGGAGGTAGCCGAGCAATCTATCACGCTGTTTCGAGCGATTGTTATTGGACTGGTACAGGGACTGACAGAGTTTTTGCCCATTAGTAGCACGGCGCACGTGAAAGTGGTGCCAGTAGTGTTGGGCTGGGGCGATCCGGGCGTGTCTTTTACGGCGGTGATTCAGCTGGGCAGCGTAGCAGCAATTCTCTGGTACTTTTGGAGCGATTTGTCTTCGGTGACCCTGAATTTTGTCAGGGCCACTGAAGACCGACAGTTCGATTCGCCCGAGTTTCGGCTAGGCTTGGGCATTTTGCTAGGGACGCTGCCGATTGTAGCGGTAGGGCTCTATCTCAAGTTATTTGTACCGGGCTATGACAAATCAATTATTCGCTCAACAGCGGCGATTGCCATCACATCTATTGTGATGGCTATTTTGCTGGCGATCGCAGAATTTATCGGTAAGCGTAAGCGTGATTTCTCCAAACTCGGCCTTTCTGACGGCATTCTGGTTGGAATTGCGCAGGCATTTGCCTTGGTCCCTGGCGCATCGCGATCAGGATCTACGCTGACTGCTGGTCTATTCACAGGACTCAAGCGCGAAACAGCAGCGAGGTTCTCGTTTTTACTGGGAATGCCAGCCATTTTGCTGTCGGGGTTGGTCTCACTGACTGATGTCGTCGGAGCAGACAGCGCAGTAGGCTTAGTACCGCTATTAGGCGGGCTAGCAGCAGCAGTGGTGTCTTCTTATGCGGCGATCGCCTGGCTCATTGAGTTCTTGAAAAAGCACAGCACCTGGGTCTTTGTGTGGTACCGTTTGGCGTTTGGTGCGGTGATTTTGATTGCGATCGCCACTGGAAGCCTACAGAATATATAAAGTCTCAAAATATATAGAGACAGCTTCTTACAAAAGCAGCGCCTCTTCTCACCCGACCGTTTATGACTGATAGCCGCATCTCCCCAGCCAAAATCACCAGCGTCGTCCCCGGATCCATTGCAGAGGAGATCGGATTCGAGGCGGGCGACCAGCTAGTGGCCATCAACGGCGAGCGTCCTCGCGACTTAATCGACTATCGCTTTCTGTGTTCAGACGAGATTTTGGACCTAGAAGTCCTCGACACTAAAGGCATCACCCACAGCGTAGAGATTGAAAAAGATTATGACGAAGAGCTGGGGTTAGAGTTCGAAACGGCCTTATTCGACGGACTCATTCAGTGTGTAAACCGCTGCCCGTTTTGCTTTATCGATCAGCAGCCTCCCGGCAAACGAGAAACGCTGTACCTCAAAGATGATGACTACCGCCTGAGCTTTTTGTACGGCAGCTATCTTACGCTGACCAATATCCCACCCGCTGAGTGGGAGCGCATCGCGCGGCTGCGACTCTCACCGCTGTTTGTGTCAGTACATGCCACAGAGCCGGATGTGCGATCGCGTCTCCTCAAAAACGACCGAGCAGGCCAAATCCTCGACCATCTTGCCTGGTTTCAAAAGCATCGCCTACAAATCCACGCCCAAGTCGTGGTGTGCCCCGGCATCAACGATGGTCCTCACCTAGCGCAGACGCTCAAGGACCTGGCCAAGTTTCATACGGGAGACGTGCCTACCGTCATTTCAGCAGCGGTTGTCCCGGTAGGGCTCACCCGCTTTCGCCCTGAAGCCGATGAGCTCGTTCCAGTGACCACTGAGAAAGCAAAGGAAGTGATTGCTCAGGTGCAAGCCATTCAAGCTGAGTTTCAAGCAGCCTTTGGCACGACCTTTGCTTGGCTAGCAGACGAATGGTTTTTGATCGGACGGCAAAACTTACCGCCCGAAAGCCACTACGAGTCCTACCCACAAATCGGCAACGGCGTTGGCTCTATTCGGCTCTTTTTAAAGGAGTTCGATGAGATTGCGGCCAATTTACCGGAAAAAGTGCAAACACCTCGTACGGTTACATGGGTGGTAGGCAATGCGGTCGAGCATGCGTTTGCACCACTAGTGAACCGCCTAAACCAAATTGAAGGACTCACCGTCAATATGGCGGCCATCAGCAGTGACTACTGGGGGCAAGCCATTACGGTGACCGGACTGCTCACGGGGCAAGACATTGCCACGCAGCTAGCAAACCGGGCTCAGCAAGGCGCCTTAGGTGATAGCGTGTTGCTCCCGTCTCTCATGCTCAAGCAAAGCGACAGCAAACGGCCTGAGGAAACCTATTTCCTTGATGACATGTCGCTAGCGGAGCTTGAAAACAAACTAAACTGTTTAGTATTGTCGGCAAAAGACCTTCCTGAGCTGGTTTCACTGTGCACTCAGACTGAACCCTTCACCGTTAAAAACGGCATTCTAGCTTGAGCCATTCAATTAATCCGCCAAACGCTCAAATTCTCAATTGAGCCTGGCCACTCAGTCGGCTAAGCTTGACGGTGGCTGGTAAATTGACACGCTTGTCTTAAAAAAGTCGTTCAGTCCTTGTACACCGGCAGCCTTCTCTCCTCTAAACGCTTGCTACTAGACGTTCTCCAAATCCATTAAAGTCATCTGTCCTATGCGATATCTAAAATCAGCTGCTTTTTTACTGTTAACCGCAAGCAGTTCGGTATCTCTGCTGTCGCAGGTAGCTAAAGCAGCAGTCGGCACTACCCAAAATTTAGACGAGTCAAGCCGGGTAGACAGCGTCAATCCACTCGATGAGTCACCGTCTTCGGCACAGCGAGTGAAAAAACAGCCCGCTACCAAGCTAGAACAGGCAATTTGGCCTACCCATTTGGCAGAGCGGTATGCGCTCAGCCAGTCGCCTGAAGTAGCAGAACCCGAAAGTACTTTAGGTGCGATCGCTCAAAACACAACGACAGCACTGTCGCCCGCTATCAGCACAGACGCCTTGCCTAAGTTCGATCGGCTGCGCAGCCGCCTACTGAGTGACGCTGCCCAGCCACTGCCAGAAGAAGTTTTGAACAGCCGACGCGATCGCGCCCTTATCCAACCGACTTTCCAAACAATTGCCGTTGAAGTGGTCGAACAAACGTTAGAAGATGACGTCGACGCATCGACTAACGCAGAAGCAAGTACCCTACCGACAGTAGAGGCACAGCCCGCTAACTTCATTCAGCCACCGCTAACGCTTGACAGCTTCCGCAGCCTCGTCAAGACCAATCCACTGAATAGCAGTGAAACCCAGAGCACCGAAGTCGTCAATGGCGAAGCTGACGAGGCCACTTTAACCGCCCAAACAAGCGACCAAGATACCCTTCCGACATTGGAAGACGAGCCTTCAGAAGATGCGCCTTCAGAGGTAACCCCAGAACCTACACCCAGAACACCACCAGACATCTCCCCCGCTACGCCACCGACCCAACCAGAAGCGTCAGACAGCGAACCGGCCTCAGCAGGCCCCGATGAATCAATTCCCGCACCTACGGCCACAGACGAAACAGAAATCGGTGAACTGCCCGCCATTTTGTTTGCCGACCCTGACCCGCTCAGCTTTCCAACCTCAACCGAAGAGGTCGATATTGAGCAAAATCCGGTTATCACGCTAGAGCAAGCTATTGAACTGGCCTACCGAAATAATCAGACCCTACAGGCCACTCGCCTACAGCTAGAGCAGGCAACCGCTTCACTAGAACAGGCCAGAGCCGCCCTGCGTCCGAGCGTATCTGCCTCAGCCAACCTCACCAACACCCAAAACGAAGGATCTAGAACCGTGCTGGGCGGCACAGTTGGCGTTAACTACGATTTGCTAACCGGTGGCAACAGAGCCGCTACCATTCGCAGTGCGGAGCTTCAGCAAGAAGTCACTGCGCTCGCGGTAGAAGCGCAAGAGGAACAAATCCGGCTCACCGCAGCCAATGCTTACTATGCGCTTCAAGAATCTGGAGAAGGCATTCGCATTAACCAGTCGTTTTTAGATGAAGCAGCCCGAAACCTGCGTGATGCTCAGCTAAGGCAAGAAGTAGGCGTTGGCACTCGGTTCGATGTACTCAGAGCCGAAGTTCAGTTTGCCAACGCCCGCCAATCTGTGATTCAGTCGCAAAGTCAGCAGCAAATCAGCCGCCGTGATATTTCTCGGCTACTTAACTTGCCACCATCTGCCAGCGTTTCGGCCACACCTGTTGCCGTTGCCGAAAATTGGCCCCTAACGCTCGAAGAAAGCATCATTCTTGCTTTCCAAAATCGCGCTGAGCTAGAGCAGCAGCTGCTGCAAGCAGATATCAGTGAACAGCAGCGGCAGATAGCCCTCTCTTCGGTTCGCCCGCAGGTCAGCCTGTTTGCACAGTACAGCCCTCAAACTATCCTTGAAGGCGCAAGCGCGTTTGAAGATGACTTTAACGACAGCGTTTCAATCGGCGCTCAGTTCAATATGACGCTGTATGACGGTGGGGCTGCTAGAGCAGCCGCGAGAGGGCAGGAAATTGGAGCTGCGATCGCTGAAGAACAGTTCAGCGAAAACCTCGATCAAGTTCGATTTGACGTAGAGCAAGCTTATTTCAACTTGCAGGCTAACAAAGAAAACATCGCCACCTCTGAAGTCGCCGTGGCCCAAGCTGAAGAGGCGCTTGCCCTCGCGAACTTACGACTACAGGCCGGAGTCGGCACACAGCTAGACGTGCTGACCGCACAGAGCGAACTCACCGATGCAGAAGGCAACAATGTCACGGCTATTTTAGGCTACAACCGTGCCCTAGTAGCCATAGAGCGCGCTATCAGCAACATCGCAACAACACCGTTCTAGTACGCCGTTTTAGCAGACCGGTCTGGCAGACGGTTTTAGGAGTGCCTACTACTTTGAGAAACCACTTTCTCTGGCACCTGAGCTTTGGGCCTTGCCAGCCTTTTGCCGCCTGCTAACTGACGCAAACGAGAGATGACCGACACAGTTTTTTCTCCGTGAGCAATCACCTCAGAAGATGTCTGACTGGGATTTGCTAGCTGAAAGGGGACTTGCTGAGTGTTCATATCCGGGTGCGCTTCAGGCGGCATGTCAGCGTCATCGCTAGCAGCCGGCGGGTGAAAGACCGGTTCTTTACAGAGGCGCTCAACGACTTGCTCAGCGCTGAGCAATCGCTTCAGCACAACTTGGCCAATGTTGGGATGCGCAATCACTTGTGGCTTAACTTCCACCATCAGAACAGCGTCTTCTGTTTGGTAGAGCCATAGATCTTCGCCATTTTCTCGAATATACAAAGACTGACGCTGAAGATGAGGCCGACGATTCCAAGCGAGCTCATTCCAAAGGCCGCCAAATTCCCAAACGCGGCCTGTTGTCCAGCTATCGGATAAAAAGAAGTATTTCATGGTGTCATCAGGGTGAAATGGATACGGTGTGAAAGCGGTGATATTCCCTGATCGTTGAGCGGGGTGATATTCCGTGAAATGCTGTGGATGCTTTTTTGAGTCGGCTTATTATGGCTCAAAAAATTGACTCACTGAAGTTACCTCCAAATATCTTTCACATTCGAGTAGCCGGGTAGGTTCCATATCCGTAGAGCAACCCAAACTTCAAAACTGCCCGGACAAGGCAGTGCAAATGAGTAGGTATAAGTGGTAGATGCACCCTGACAAAACGCTTTGATTCGCTTTTATAGCGGAGCTCAAGGCGTTTTTTTTTGCGCATTTTTCCGTATTCAGAAAAAGAGGCCCTATGATAGGCTAGCCCGCAGGTATTTTGATTATGTAAGGATGGCAAACGAATGGCTATGCGGGTAGGCTTGCTGTTTGGTGGGCGCTCTGGTGAGCACGAGGTCTCTATTCGGTCGGCGGGTGCGATCGCCCAAGGACTCACCATCGGCACCAACGCCGCCCAGTACGAGGTCGTCCCCATCGTTATCCACAAAAACGGCACTTGGGAAGGCGGCAACATCGCCCAGCAAGTATTAGATAGTGGCCAGCCCGCCTCACAAGACGAAGGCACTATCGGAGAGCTGCCGCCTGCCGCCGCTGCGGTAAAACGCTTACCCAGTGAGGCCTTGCTGAGCGGTGTGGATATCTGGTTCCCCATTCTGCACGGCCCCAACGGAGAAGACGGCACTATTCAAGGGCTGTTTGAAGTGCTAGAGATGCCCTATGTCGGCTGCGGGGTACTGGGCTCGGCGCTAGGGATGGATAAGCTCGCGTCTAAAAGTGCATTCACCCAAGCAGGCATCCCTCAAGTGAAGTACTGCGGCGTCACGCGAGCAGAGATTTACTCTAACCCCTGTATTTTCCCCAAGGTCTGCGACGACTTAGAAGAGGCCCTCGGCTATCCCTGCTTCGTAAAGCCCGCCAACCTAGGGTCTTCAGTAGGCATCTCTAAGGCAACAAATCGCCAGGAATTGGAAGCGGCTTTGGACAGCGCAGCTAGCTACGACCGACGGGTGATTGTTGAGGCTGGCGTGGTGGCAAGAGAGGTGGAGTGTTCCATCTTGGGCAATGATGATCCAAAAGCGTCGGTACTGGGAGAGACAAAATTCAGCACTGATTTCTATGACTATGAGACGAAGTACACGGACGGTGGGGCAGAGCTACTGATTCCTTCGCCGGTGCCAGATGGCGTGCGCGATCGCATTCAAGAAATGGCGATCCAAGCCTTCAAAGCCATCGACGGCTCGGGCATCTCTCGTGTGGACTTCTTTTATATAGAAGAGACAGGTGAAATCCTGATCAACGAGATTAACACCATGCCAGGATTTACCGCTACCAGCATGTATCCCAAAATGTGGGAAGTCTCAGGGATTGCCTTCCCTGACCTCGTCGATAAGTTAATTCAGCTAGGGTTAGAGAGAACAGGGCAAAAGTAGTTCATTGGGCTAGCGCTGATGTTGAAGCTTAAATCTCTAAGTAACATAGTCTCGACTCAAGCACTCGACTCAAGCACTTAAATTGCTAGCTACGTCTACATCGTCGTCCGCCTCAAACTCTTCTGAATCATCGTCGTCGTCTTCAAAGTCTGCTTGACTTAGGGTCATCGCACGGCTGAGCCAGTGTTCATCTAGCTTGCAGATTAGGCGGGCGTTGTTGTAAGACTGACGCATGGTGAGAATAGTGTGGCAAAGCCCTCGTCGCCAACTTCACTGACTTGCCCGCTGCCGCCAACTACCTCAGCAACCCCAGCAAAATCTTCTATCACCTTTCTGCCGGTACCCCCGATGTAGACTGGCACCACATCGTAAAAGACAACATGGAGCGCCTTCCTGCCGTTTTTTTGGCGCAGTACGCCCCCACTAACTTCACCTATCAAGACACTAAAACCCTCAGCGGCAACGAATTCCATACCTACAAAAAGAACTTCGCCGCCGCCTTAGATGCTGACCCCGCCGCCTATAGAAGTA
>JBCBDN010000099.1:0-12200 GCA_038529685.1 Cyanobacteria bacterium J06598_1
ACTGGAGCAAGCAAGTAAGACATCATCAGCTCCAACGACAGCTGAGGCAATCCCACTAGGCCACCCGCCCAACCCAGCAATCCATTCACAGCTGTCAGCAGTCCTAAAAAGGCAATCACCATCGCAGCAATGCTCACCGCAATTTTGACGCCTTCAGAAGCGCCCGTTGTCACCGCGTCAATGACATTGGTTGCCTTTTTGTACGCCACGTCCACCGGATCGCGATTGACGCTTTGTGTTTCTGGGCAAAGGATTTTTGCGATCGCCAGTCCAGCCGGCGCTGACATTACCGAAGCCGTAATCAAATGCTCAGCAGAAATCCCCAACGAGATAAAAGCAGGCAGCAACCACCCCGAAACGGTCGCAAACCCGCCCACCATCACAGCATTTAGCTCAGAGGTCGTCATCGACTTAATATAGGGCCGAATCACCAGCGGTGCTTCCGTTTGGCTGACAAAAACATTCGCCGCCGCCGAGAGCGACTCCACCCCAGAGATTCCCATCGCGCGCCGCATAATCCAGGCCATGCCCTTCACAGCCCGCTGCAAAATACCATAGTGATACAGGATGCTAATAAACGCCGAGAAGAAAATGATGCTGGGCAACACCTTAAAAGCAAAGAAAAAGTCTTTAAAGTCTTCGCCAAAAACAAAGATTGACCCCGCATCAGAGTAAGCAAAGAACTGTACGATTAAGTCGCCTAACCAAGAGAATATAGCCAGCCCTACACGGGTACGCAAAATAAAAATAGCCAACAGAAACTGTAAAATCAAGCCACCAACCACCGGCTTCCATCGGATGGCCTGACGATTTGTAGAAAGGCTGTAGGCAATCCCCAAAAAGATGGCAATTCCTAAGAGCGAGATAATTTTTTCCATGCTGCTTTATTGACTAAAAATTGCGCGATGTTCACAGGAAAAATCAACTCGATGGCAAGCGACTTAACACAATAGATATTAATGATAAATATAGGTACTTCTTTAGCTAGTTGCTAATAGGAAGCATCTGTTTTTTGTTTATCAAGCATGTTATATCACGGTTCGCTGTGGCAGCGACAGGCAAAAAAATGCGCGGGCAAAATCGCCTGAGGTGCTGATTAAAACACGCCAAGTGCTCAGGCACTAATCTAGATAATTTCTGAGAAGAACCTTCTGTAGGGCTAGACTTCAGCTCTTTCAATACGCTCTCTTGCCATAGCTCTATGAATAGCTCCATGAATAACTCCATGAATAACTCCATGAGTCGTCTGGAGCGCTATCACCACGACTATCGACATTGTCAATGTTGCCTATTTCACGCTGGCGATCGCTAAGCCGTAAGACACAGGTTAGCTAGAGCGCTAGACTAGGGATAGACTTTAAGAAATGTAACAGCGATGGCTGATAGCGACACAGCGAAAAAAGTAGTAGTCATCGGTGCGGGTATCGGTGGCCTGACAGCAGCGGCCCTGTTGGCCCATCGGGGCTACCGCGTTAAGGTGTTTGATCAGGCAATTGTGCCAGGTGGCTGCGCGTCTACGTTTAAGCGTCGTGGCTTTACATTCGACGTAGGCGCGACGCAGGTCGCTGGCCTAGAGCCGGGAGGAATTCACCACCAAATATTTGAAGAGCTAGAGATTGCTCTGCCCGCTGCCAGTGAGTGCGACCCGGCCTGCGCCGTCTTTTTGCCAGGAGAACGCGAGCCTATCAGCGTGTGGCGCGATCCGCAAAAGTGGCAGGCCGAAAGAGAACGACAGTTTCCAGGCAGCGCCCCTTTTTGGGCCTTCATGAAATCGCTGTTCGACTTTAGCTGGCGATTTCAGCAGAGAGATCCTGTATTGCCACCCCGCAGCCCCTGGGACATTTGGCAGCTCGCCACCGCGCTAAGGCCTGATACCCTATTAACCGTCCCCTTCACTTTTTCAACGGTAGGAGAGATTCTGAGGGGCTATAGATTGTACAAAAACCGACGGCTGCGGACGTTTTTAGATATGCAGCTGAAGCTGTATTCGCAAACGACAGCGGATAAAACAGCAGTGCTGTACGCTGCAACAGCGTTGGGAGTGTCGCAATCTCCCCAGGGACTGTTTCACCTGAAAGGAAGTATGCAGGTATTGAGCGATCGCCTGGTCGAATCCCTTGAGCGAGACGGCGGCGAGCTGCACATGCGGCACACAGCAGAAGCTGTGGAGATAGAGAACGGTAAGCCCACTCAGGTAAAAATAACCAACAAAAAAGGAGACTCTTGGCAAGAAGACGCTGACCACGTAGTCGCTAACGTCACGGTGCAAAACCTTGTACGACTCGCAGAAGACGACAAAATGAAAGGCTACAAAAAGAGAGTAGGCAAGCTAGAGCCCTCATCCGGCGCCTTTGTCATTTATCTCGGAGTAGAACAAGCTGCACTGCCCGAGAACTGCCCGCCCCACCTACAGTTTTTGTACGACTATGACGGCCCCATTGCCGAAAACAATTCTCTCTTTGTTTCAGTCAGTCGCCCCGGAGATGGCCGTGCCCCAGAAGGAAAAGCAACCATCATCGCCTCTTCTTTTACTGAAGTTCAGCAGTGGTACAACTGCGACGAGGCAGGCTACAAAGCGATGAAAAAAAGATATACCGAAGAAGCCATTTCTCGACTAAAAGATTACTTTGACCTGCGGCCTGACCACATCGTTCATACAGAAGCCGCCACGCCTAGAAGCTTTGAAACCTTTACTGGAAGAGAAAATGGCATTGTAGGCGGCATCGGGCAGAAGGTGCCCACGTTCGGCCCGTTTGGCTTCGCAACGCGTACACCCATTAAGAATTTGTGGCTGGTGGGCGACAGCACGCATCCAGGCGAGGGCACAGCAGGCGTAAGTTATTCAGCAATGACAGCAGTTAGACAAATTGAGGCAGGTAAATAGGTGACGCTCACATGACCAGTGCCTTACTACAGTATCTTTGATTTTCGTAGCTGATATTTGCGCCCCATTATCTATAGCTATTGAAAAGGCTAAACCCTGATTTTTTTTGTAACCATGAGAAAAGAACTCCTCACTGGCAAAACAAGAGTAATTGTATGACCCAAAACTACTATCAAGTTCGTTTAGGCACTCAGGGCAGGTACGTCGCAGAATGCCGAGCAGGTCAATTTATTGGTGTAGACTACGGCATTAATCAAGACCTCACTGGTCAACTGCCAGAGAATTGGCAAGAGTTCAACCAAAAATTCAGACCTATCTATCTACAAACATACCCAGAGAAATCGCGGACGTGAGTCAGCCATTACGCAATGCTACTGGAAGTCTTGGAACTGTCAGCAACCTCTCTGACTACGCCGCAGAGTTAGAAATTCTGCATAGAAATTCAATCTCAGACGTTCTCTCCACTGCGGAGGCTATTGTTGAGAAACCCACTGTATTCGTGTTGGAAAAGCACCTAGAGGATTTCTTAGTGCACAATTGGCAACATACTAGCCTCGGACAACGCTACCAAATATATACAGAAGATGGAGACATTGTTGGACAACAGTATCCTGTCGATACTGGCCGGATCGATATTCTTGCCATCAGTAAAGATAAAAAAAACTCTTGGTTGTAGAACTCAAGAGAGGCCGCGCTAGCGATACCGTCGTCGGGCAAATTCAGCGCTACATGGGCTACGTACTAGAAGAACTCTCTGAACCCAACCAAACGGTTCACGGTGCTATCATCGCGTTGGAAGACGATTTACGCATCCGCAGAGCACTAAAGGTTACGAAAAATATCGAGTTCTACCGATATCAGATCAGCTTTGCTCTCATCAAAGATCAACAAGTTGGAGCTCAATAAAGAATCAACAAGAACGTTCGATGAGGATCATTAAATATCCAGAAACTTCCTACCGTCTGGGCTTCTAAACTTCAGAAAGCGCTATTGAAGGGCAAGATAGGAATACATTCTTACTTTGTGAGTCGAGTTACCTAATACCACATAGCAGTTTCAGGGGATGGCTATGACCTGAACAGCTCGACAGAAGCTACAGTAAAGCGAGCGTGGCCCAAGGGGGCATCGCTACATTAGGTCGCGTGATTATAGTCGCACCTAAAACATCTCACGTAGCGCTACAACTGCCTCAATCTCATCCTCTTTCGCAGCCTCAAGAAAGTCATAGAGTTGTTCTTTCCTGACCTGAAAAAACGTAGGACTCACAGCAACTTCCACATAGACAGCTTCCTGCAATTGATAAATTCGCCAAGCCTTACCATTGAAACGCCAAAACTCAGGAACACCCATATCGGCATAGAACCGATTCTTTTCGATATCCGTGTGAGTAATATCCACCTCAACCACCAAGTCAGGCGGTGGATCAACAGAAAGATCTACATTTCGGCCTTTAACAACAGACTGGTTTTGAATGTAGTAAGCATTATCTGGCTCTGCCCCTTTTTTCAGATAAGGATAGTTCAGAGTCGTAGACCCCATCGTCTTTATCCTCAGACCAAACACTTCAACCAAAGTCAAAATAAAGCGCTCGATCAAGCGTCCAGCAAATTCGTGGTCTTCTAGTGGCATCGTTATCTCAAGAAGACCATCGTCATAAGTTAGCTTCGAGCCACGTGTAGGTGGCAGCGCATTTAAAAACTGCGTGTAAGCCTCCCAAGATATACCGCTGAGTACAACTCGTTTCTCGCCAATTGCAGGAGAAGAAACAGCAGGTTTTGGTTCGGGAGCAGCAATCACCATGAGCAAACTATCGCCTAGCGAATGTTGTTTTCACTTATTTTAGCGCTCAACCCTACTGGCTACTTCGCCCCAACTTTCTGGCGAGTTCGCTGAATGGGCGCGGGCTGCATAGTCGGCGGCATCGGCGGCTCGGTAGGTGCAGACGACGGAACCCTTAGCGGCACACGCACCTTAGTTTGCTTAACACTCCAAGCAAGCCCCACGGACCGCAAAGCCTTAATAAACCACCAGCTAGGATCGTATTGCTTGGGATACAGGCTAAACCTTGCAGAGTTTGGAAAAGCCTTGTGATTGTTTTGCCAGCCTTCGCCCAAAGTGAGGAGCCCCAGCTTGGGCAAATTGCGAGGCTGAACGGCTGCGCCCTTAATTGTGCGAGGGAGATCGCCCCAACGGCAAGCCAAGTACTGAGTAAACCACTGCGCATTAGCACACACCGCAATGCGCACATAAATGCCCCAAAACACCCAGCTCCAACCACCAAAATGATAAAACGCGATCGCCAGCGGCAGCTGCTGCACAATTCGAGTTTGCTCGAGCCACTGATAAAACGTGTTCTCAGCCACTCGAGACTCGTAGCGAATAATCGGTGGGCACTCTAGCTGGATATCACAGTGAAGCGTCCAATACCAGTCCAAAAGGGGATTTTGGCTATGAGAAAAATAGCTGTGGCAGTTGGGCTGCCGTTGCGCCCAATCTTGCAGATCGTGCTGCTCAATAGCCGAAAAAGGACCCGCCGTACTACCCAACACGCCCAAGTACACCAAACAGTTTTCTACCCACTGAGGGCACTGAAAACTGTTGTGAATCAGCCGGCGGTGAAGCCCTACCGAATAGCCAATACCTAGCGTGACAACACTCGTCAGCAGACAGAGCAGCAGCGCACTCCAGCTGAAGGTGCTGTAGCCGCCCAACAGGGCGCCTAAGATCACAAGGGTTATCCAGATAGACTTGGTAGATGACCAATAAACCCGACCGAAAACCGGGCTAGAACGGCCACTATTAGAATCTACCCGAGTCTTTGGGTGGGTAGGGCTCATGGCAATGAGATACGATTTATCAGTATTTATACTCTTCATAATATGACCATTTTCGCTGGGCAACGAAATATATTTTCTTAAAAGATCCGGATCAATAACTAGGCGCTTGTGTCCCATTGCGGCAGCAATCGCTAGGAATACCGCTAGAAATGGGTTCTATGATTTGAAATTTGCTAAAAAGACAGTACACAGCCTGTAGTTTAGAAACGGTAGTGTTGGCGATCGCAGCCGTATTTGCACCGATCGTCAACGCACACAGCAGACATGACATTAACGGTAGATGCGAGCAATGAGTGAGCAGAACGCGGCGCAACATTTTGAACGGGCACTGAAGCTAATTAAAGTAGAGCGCGTGTTTGAGGCGGTGCCGCTGTTAGATCAGGTCATTGCAGCAGCGCCCGACTGGGCGGAGGCCTATGTGCAAAGGGCACGGGTGCGCAAACGACTGGGCGACCCAGAAAGAGCGATCGCAGACTACGCCAAAGCCATCAAACTCGCTCCTACCGCAGAAATATATCTGGCTAGGTCACTCGTTTGGCTAGAGATAAACCAGGTGAAAGGCGCGATCGCTGACAGCCGACAAGCGATCGCCCTCCAGCCCAAGCTTGCAGGCGCTCACCATGTACTGGGTAAAGCCCTCGGCCTACTAGGAGATGGCCCAGGTGCGATCGCCGCCTACAAACAAGCCGCCCGCTGCTACCTAGACGCCAAAAACAAAGCCAGCGCCCAAAAATGCCTAGAGGCGATTCCACCGCTCAAAAAGCTGCCGCCCTTACCTCAACCCAAACAGGCCCAAGTAGCCATCGGCCCCACCGACAGATCCGCCACCCCCGAAGACTTTGTACAGCGCGTGCAAGAGAAATATAACGCCGGCAACTATGCCTCTTCTTTAGATGACTTAAACTGGCTACTGGGCGTGCATCCTCAGTTTGTAAAAGCGCTATGCCTAAGAGGGCTCATTCACGCGCGGCAGGGCCGTCGAGCAGAAGCCGTTGCAGACCTAGCGCTCGCGGCTCAGCAGGAAACAGGCGACACCGAAGTCCGGTTCTACCGAGGCCAAATGCGGCTAATTCTGAATGATGGACTCGGCGCTATCGAAGAGTTTTCAGCGTTGATTGAGGCGACTAAAGAAACGCCGGACGCCCGATACTTTGCAGAGCGCGGCCATAGCTATCGACTAATGGGAGAACCCGAGGCCGCGTTTAAGGATTACTCGAATGCGCTAGCGATGGATACTGACAGCCCTCATCTGTATGAGCTGCGTGCGGATGTGCAGAACAATATGAACAGTACAGAAGGGGCGATCGCAGATTATCAACAGGCTGCCACCCTCTGGCTCAATCAGGGCAACTGGCAGAAACATCAACAGGTTGTAGAGGCAGTGCGATCGCTCCGAAAACAGTCCACTCCCCAAGGCAACATAGGAAGCACCCGCACGGGCTCAACCGTCCCAATCAAGGCTTATAGCAAGCAACTGCCAGTCGTCGAAGTCCTGTTAGACGGCGTCGCCAAGTTCGATGTCGTGATTGATCGCAACGCGCCCAATTCCATCATCACCAAACAAATGGCCAATCAGCTGAAGCTGGCGCTGGTGAGCTATCAGTATGTGTATTTGGCCGATGGTGTACCGACAGAGTTACCGATTGCACGGCTGCGGTCAGTGATGGTAGGAGAGACTATTGTGACCGATGTGTATGTGGCGATCGCGCCCGATAGTGCCACCGTCGTCCTTGGCAAAGATTGCTTTAGCAACTACAGCATTCGAATCAGTGGCAACGAAATGACATTCATGCGCCGCTAACAGCTTTCAAGCGCTTACTGCATCGATAAGATAGGCTTACAGAAGTTTTTGCTGAGCACCTCTCCCATGGCTCGTTGGTTTAACACGGCTGGTCCTTGTAACCCCCAAGACCACTACATGCTGCCTTCGCTAGACCGATTGCCTTCTGTCAAGCAGTTGATTGAGCGAAACGGCTACTTTGTCATTCATGCGCCCAGGCAAACAGGCAAAACAACGGCCATGCTAACGCTCGCACAAGAACTCACCAGTGAAGGCGAATATGCCGCACTGATGGTTTCTGCCGAAGTCGGCGCTGTTTATACTCACAATCAGAAAAATGCCGACACAGCCATTTTGCAGACTTGGCAAGATGCTGCAACTTTCTGGCTACCGCCCGACTTACAGCCCCCAGATTGGTCTTCCCTAAACAGTATTAATCAAGCGTTGGGTCTGTGGGCCCGTGAGAGTTCAAAACCCATTGTCCTTTTTATTGACGAAATCGATTCCTTACAAGATGACGTTCTGATCTCTATTCTCCGTCAATTGAGGGATGGGTATCCTCGTCGACCAGGCGGTTTCCCGAAGTCTTTAGCTTTGATTGGGCTGCGAGATGTTCGAGATTACAAAGTCGCTTCCGGCGGCAGCAAACGATTAGGCACAGCAAGCCCTTTCAACATTAAAGTTGAGTCGCTGACGTTGCGAAATTTCAACCATACAGAAGTCGCTACGCTGTATCAGCAGCACACCGCAGACACAGGACAAATTTTCACCCCAGAGGCAATACAAAGAGCCTATGACCTAACTCAAGGTCAGCCTTGGCTGGTGAATGCGCTGGCAAGGCAAATGGTAGATCAGCTAGCACCTGACCCAGCAATCTCGCTAACGAAAGAACATGTTGAGCAAGCAAAAGAGATTTTAATTCAACGACGAGACACACACCTTGATAGCTTAGCGGCAAGACTTCGAGAGCCGAGAATCAGAGCCATTCTCGAACCGATGCTCGCTGGCCTAGAGTTAGGAGATATCTCTTACGAAGATATTGAGTTTGTTCTAGATTTGGGGCTGTGTGTAAAAGGTCCGCAGGGCGGGCTAGTCATTGCCAACCCAATTTACAAAGAAGTGCTGCCTCGGGTGCTCTCTGTTGTGCCGTCTGCATCCTTACCGCAAATCGCACCCACCTGGCTAACCGCAGAAGGTGCCTTAGACTCAGGCGCTTTGCTAGAGGCTTTCTTACAATTTTGGCGACAGCATGGAGAGCCCTTACTCAAGAGCGCCCCGTATCACGAGATTGCGCCCCATCTTGTGATGATGGCATTTTTGCATCGGGTGGCGAACGGTGGTGGCACGCTGGATCGAGAGTATGCGCTAGGGATGGGCAGGATGGACCTGTGCTTGCGCTACGGGCAAACCACGCTAGCGATTGAGCTGAAAGTGTGGCGAGAGGGCAGGCCCGATCCGCTGACGCGCGGGCTACAGCAGCTAGATGAGTATCTAGGGCGGCTAGGTGTGGAGACCGGTTGGCTAGTCATTTTTGATCGTCGTGAGCAGCTACCTCCGATAGAAGAAAGAACAACAACAGAAATAAAAGAAACTGCAAAAGGGCGACCTATCACCGTTATCAGAAGCTAGGTAATCAAAAGCTAGCAGGAGGCGCCGGCTGCGCCAACATGACCATCCAAACAAATACCCGAGTAAAGGAATGGAGGTCTTTACTCGGGTATTTGTTTGGAATAGGTGAGATCGTCAATGAGCTTTTCGGCTGGCCCAATTTCAAAGGGAACAGCAGCATTACTCAGAGAGTGACACTCACAGCGGTTGTTTAATCAGCTGTTGTTTCATTCAGTGGCTACTGTGGGAAGCCATCGTCAATATCTCGGCTACCGTAGCGAGATTCGATCCGAATCGCGGAGTTGTCTCTGCTCAAGTTGTACTCCAAAGGATTAGGAGAACGGCTCAAGTTTGCTTCACCGCTAGAGATCAAAGGCTGATTCACCGCAGGTGTATTCAAAGCAGTGAGCGCAACGACCCGGTCTTCTGGCTTGGGGTGAGTGAGCCCAGGAAGACGGCTGGTCTCCGTGCGGGTGAGTACACCCATCGCGCGAGCACAGCCAGATGGATCGAAGCCGGCGCGAACAACGTACTCGTAGCCGACATTATCGGCTTCGGTTTCATTGTCCCGACTCAGCTCTAAATACTCAGCATCCAGTTCGGCAATTCGCTCTTCGTAGAGTTCTTCAGCTCGCGCGATCGCATCATTAGTTTGCGCCTCGTTCAGCCCTTCTAGTACGCGACCACCCGTAGCCGTAGCAATTCGGCCACCCGTAGAGCGCGTAGAACCACCCACAGCACCCGTCACCGCACCAATCACCGCGTTAAAGATGTTGCCTTGGCGATTGGCAGATTCGACTTCAGCCCGAGCATCTATCAGCGCTTGCTCTTGCAGGGCAGCAATTTCAGCTTGGGCTTCGACCCGTTTGGGCAGGTGGCCTTGGGTGTGGTGGGCCATTTCGTGACCCACCACACAGGAAATCGCAGCTGTATCACCCGACAGCTGCTCCAAAATACCGCCTTCAAACGTCAGCATATTGAGTTCTGAAGCGTAGGCATTGAGCACATCATCTGTCGTGACGCGCACTCGCCAAGGCTGTTCGTCCAAGCCGTTGGCACGCGAGATGCGTTCTACCATGCGGTAAACGGCATAATAGTCTTCACCGACTCTCCCGAGGGAGCCTTCCATATCAGCACGGGCCCGCTGGAAAAAGGCATCGGCCTGCTTATTGGGCGTGAAGTCGAGAAAGGGATCAGGCGCTTTGGCTTGGACACCAGGGATAAAGGTGGCAACCGCGATCGCAGCAGCAGCCATCAGTGCAAACAAACGCTGTATAGTCGCTTTTTTCATATTTAGCAGAAGTAAATGAATAGTTAAAATTACGTACGGCTAGTCCTTTTTTTTAGATTACGTGGAAATAATGGGTAATCAGCAGAGAAGAAGGAAAATTATTGATTAATTCACATACGAAAGAGGCAAAGTATCGATGATGACCAGCTATTCGCAGCGATATAAGGCGAAGGTCGTTGAGTTTTTCAATAATCGTACTCAATATGACAAGGAAACGACGATTCAGCGAGCACTGCCGTTGATCGATCTCGTTCCGCTGTCGCCGGGTGACAAAGTGCTGGACGTGGCGACAGGAACGGGGATCATTGCACTCGCCCTTGCTCAAAAAGTAGGGCCAGAGGGAAGAGTAGTCGGCGTAGATTTTTCGAGTGGGTTGCTAGCACAGGCACAACAAAAAATAGATGAATTAGAGTTAGGCAATATTGAGCTAGTCGAAGCAGATGCTGAGCAAGTAGCGTTTGAGGATAATAGCTTTGACGCAGTGCTTTGTTCAAGTGCACTGGTGTACCTGAAAGATATTCCAAACGTCTTAAAGCAGTGGCATAGCTGGTTAAAACCCGGCGGAACGGTGGCGTTTTCGGCATGGTCTGAGCAGTCTTACGCCACACCTTTAATCATCGAAGTTTGCGCAAAACATAGCATTGAACTATTCAACATTAATGAACCGACAGGCAACACCAAAAAGTGTTGTTCTCTGTTAGAGAATGCTGGATTCGAGAATATACAAATAACCCAGCAGCAGCAAGGACATTATGAATCCGTCGATCAAGCTCAAAGGTGGGATGGTAGCTGGTTTCATCCAACACACAATCCCTTAGAAAACCTGCCGGAAGAGAGAATAAAAATACTCATTGCAGAGTATGCGGCAGCGATCGCAAAGAAGGCGAACGAGCAGGGTGTTTGGGTTGAAAAAGAAGCTTTTTATATCTGTGGTCAAAAGCCCAATGTACGAGTTTGACCACAGACATTAGCCGCAGACGTGAGACATTATGGGCGAGTAATTTCGACGCCAACAGTGCCGCCAAACTCAGGGATAGGTGGCGTCGGCTTCGTCACTTTCACGTTGATTTTTTGAATGCGACGATCGCTAGCAAGTGCATAAGTTGCCACAGCATCCGCGAGGCTTTCGATCAGTTTATATTTTTTCGTTTGAATCAGCTTCTTGGTTTCTTGAACAATCTCCACATAGCTATGAGTATCTTCCAAGGCATCTGTTTTCCCAGCTTTAGAGAGATCGATGAATATTTTCAAATCAACGTGAAACCATTGACCTAAAACATTCTCCTCAGGCAAAACGCCAAGGTAGCCAAACGCTTTGATGTCATTAATGTGGATGATGTCCATTCAGCTGTTACGGGGGCTAAGGGAAGTGTTTCGATACCACCTCATTATCACCGATTACAGATCGCGATGCAGAAACGCTTTCGCATCCGCCCCAGAATACGTAGCAACAACATGGCCATCACCCACCATCTGATACTTGTAAGTCACGAGCCCTTCTAGGCCCACCGGCCCACGGGGCGGCATTTTTTGGGTGCTGATGCCCACTTCCGCCCCAAAGCCATAGCGAAACCCATCTGCAAACCGGGTAGAGCAGTTGTGGTACACGCCTGCCGCATCGACCTGAGCCATAAAGGTGTCGGCAGTGGCTTGATTTGTAGTGGCGATCGCCTCCGTATGCCGTGACCCGTAGGTACCAATGTGATCCATCGCCGCCTCCACCGAATCCACCACCCGCACTGCCAAAATCAAATCGCTGTACTCAGTCGCCCAATCATCCTCAGTCGCCGCCTTAATATC
>JBCBDN010000100.1:0-12155 GCA_038529685.1 Cyanobacteria bacterium J06598_1
TTTGAAATGTGCCATTGATTTAGCGCCGAACATATGTAAGAGAGAAGCTAGAGCTAATCCAGATTTTGATGGTTTGCGGCAGTCTGAAGAGTTTCAGGTGTTAGTTGCGCTTTAGCAATCTTTGAAAGAGCAATTAGCGACCTTCGTCATTACAATCGCTAGGCTTGATTTGGGTATGCTGCGCTTGGTTCTAAGCGTGTGTCATGGCTCTCTCATCTCCTCCTGTTTCGGCATCGGCTGACCTTTCGGGTCAGGTGGTTTATCAGCGGTTGTTTGACAATATTCAGCAGGTCGTGAAGGGGCAGCAGGGGGCGATTCGCAAGCTGCTGGCGGCTTTTGCGAGTGGGGGGCATGTGCTGCTGGAGGATCATCCGGGGACGGGGAAGACGACGCTGGCGAAGGCGTTGGCTTTTTCGGTGGATGTGGCGTTTAAGCGGATTCAGTTTACGCCGGATTTGTTGCCTTCGGATATTTTGGGGGTTTCGATTTTGGACCCTGAAAGGCGGACGTTTCACTTTCATGAGGGGCCAATTTTTGCCAATATTGTGTTGGCAGATGAGATTAATCGGGCGTCGCCTCGGACGCAGTCGGCTTTGCTGGAGGCGATGGCGGAGTCGCAGGTGAGTATCGACGGCGTGCTGAATCCGCTGCGAGATCCGTTTTTTGTGATTGCGACTCAGAATCCGGTGGATGCTCGCGGGACGTACCCGCTGCCGGAGGCGCAGATGGATCGCTTTGCGTTGCAGTTTCGGCTGGGGTACATTTCGCCGGAGCAGGAGGTGGAGATTTTGGCTGGTCAGATGGGGGCGCATCCGATTGAGGGAGTGCGGCCCTGTGTGACGGTGGAAGACATTGCGCGGCTGAAGGGGCAGGTGCGGCAGGTGCGGGTAAGCCCTGAGCTAAAGCGCTATGTGGTGGATATTGTGAATGCAACGCGGCAGGCGGCAGGGGTGCAGCTGGGGGCGAGCCCGAGGGGGTCGATTGCGCTGATGAAGGTGGCGCAGGCGTTGGCGCTGTTTGATGGGGTGGGGTTTGTGACGCCGGACCATATTCAGGAGATTGCGGTGCCGGTGCTGGCGCACCGGCTGGTGATGGAGGCGCAGGCGCAGTTTTCGGGGGTGACGGCTGAAGGTGTGGTGACGGATATTGTGAAGACGCTTGCGGTTCCGGCGTGATGGGCGCAGAGGTATCTTTTCGGCAACAGTCTTGGCGATGGGCGGCACAGCAACTACAACAGCTTTGGACGAGGGGTATGCAGCCGAGTCCGTTGGGGTTGTTGTTGATTTATCGGCTGCTGAAGTTTAACCACGGGCTGAAGCGGTGGCTGGCTAAGCATCTGACGCCTGCGGGGATGGGTGTGCTGGTGGCGCTGTTTGTGTTTGGTTTGATTGGGCTGGATGTTAAGCGCAGTGTGTCTTATCAGCTGTTTGTGTTTTTGCTGGCGCTGTTGATGGTTGCTGTTGTGCTGGCCCGGTGTATGCGCTGCCGGGTGAGTGCGGTTCGGCAGCTGCCGCGTTTTGGGATTGTGGATGTGCCTTTGCGATACCGGGTAAGGGTGCAGAATCACCGTGGGGGGAAGCAGGCGGGGTTTGCGTTGAGTGAGTCTTTTGAGGAGACGTTTCCGAGCTTGGCGGAGTTTCGGGGGGTGATGCGAGCGCAGGGGGGACAGAAGGCGTGGATGAAGTTTTTGGCGCAGCGCAGATGGGCTTTTGTGCCTAAGACGGAGGTGCCGGTGCTGGTTGGGAAGGGTGAAACAGAGGTTGAGGCTGACCTGATTCCTTTGCGCAGGGGGCTGCTGACGTTTAACAAGCTGACGTTGGCTTGTGCTGAGCCGCTTGGCCTAGTGAATCGCTGTGTTACGTTGGCGCGCCCTGAGCAGGTGTTGATTTTGCCGAAGCGGTATCGGCTGCCGGTGATTGAGCTGCCGGGGGCGCGGCGCTATCAGGCGGATGGGCTTTCGGCGGCGGCTTCTGTGGGTGATTCGGAAGAGTTTCGAGCTTTGCGAGAGTATCGGCCAGGAGACTCTCCTCGGAAGATTCATTGGAAGAGCTGGGCCAAAACTGGGAAGCCGATTATTAAAGAAGAGCAAGCGGAGTATGCGGTGCGGCATGCGCTGATTCTCGATACGTTTCAGGCGGAGCGCTATAGCGATGCGATGGAAGAGGCGGTGGCGATCGCAGCCTCATTTGCCTGCACACTACAAACTACGGGCCAATCCCAAGAATCTTTGCTAGACATGCTGTTTATGGGCGATCGGGCGCATGGCTTTACGGTGGGGCGTGGGCTGGGCAAGGCTGAAAGTTTGTTGGCGCTGCTGGCTTCGGCGGTGCCCTGCCAGGATCGATCTTTTGAGACTTTGTTGCCAGTGGTGCGATCGCGTCTTTCTCTTCTCAGCGGCTGTATCTGTATCTTTTTGGACTGGGATAGCGATCGCAAGGCCCTCATAGAACAGCTACAGGCGGCAAACATTCCCACCTTGGGTCTCATCATTGCTAGTGAAGAAGGCTTGGCTGAACCGCTTGACCGTAGCTGCTTGCGTAACAGCCAAAGCAGCCTTCACATTTTGCCTTTGAACAATATTCAGGAGACCTTGCTAACGCTATGAATACTCGGTCTCAACCGGCTACTTTTACGGAACGCTTCGCCTGGTGGGACACGGCTAGCCTCTGTAGTTTGGCCACGGCACTTTGGGGCTGGCAGACTGGCTTGCTGTGGGTGGCTGTCCCGATTATTTTGATTTTGGAAGCTCGCCATGTGGTGAAGCAGCGCTGGGAGATTGCTCTTTCTGACCTGAAAGAGGCGGCTAAGCTGTCGGGCGCGCTGATTGCCATGCTGTTTGTGGTGCTGGTGACGACTAAAAAGTCTCTTTTTATTTATAGCTTGCTGCAATGGCTGCCGCTGGCGGGGGTGCCTTTGGTGGTGGCTCAAACCTACGGGCTGGGTGTGCAGGCGCATCTGTTGGATGGATTTTCTAACCCCTATTTATTACGTCGAGGCGTTCGCCGTGAGCGCAGTCCGCTGACGCTTCATCATCTCTATTTTGGGATTTGTATGGTGGCGGCGAGTGCGGCAGATACGGATCACTTTTTCTTTTATGGGGCGGCGGCGACGCTAACGGCGCTTTTGCTATGGCCGCTGAGGCCCAAGCGCTCTAGATTAACTTCGGGGTTAACTGCAGGGCCAATATTATGGGTGCTACTTTTTTGCCTATCTGTGGGGTTAGGGTTTGTGGGGCACCGGCAGCTGGCGCAGTTCCAGCAGCATTTGGAGTCTCAGGTGATTGCGATGCTGGGCGACATAGCCAGCGGGAGAATTAACCCTAACGGTACGGCGACTCAGATGGGATCTATTGGGCGGCTGAAGCTCTCTAATCGGATTGCTTTCCGGGTCTCTGAAGGTGTCTCTGAAGATGTCTCTGAAGGTGTCTCTGAAGCGGCAACAGAAGGCCCTGAATCTTTTACATTCCCTTTGCTGCTGCAAGAGGCGGCTTACAACAAATATCAGCTGTCGGCTTGGAGTGCTGAGAATTCTCTTTTTAGTGATGTACCGCCTGGGGCTGAGGAAGGCGACTGGATACTGGGCGCGGCGGATGAGAATGCGCGGTCTGTTGTGATTTCTACTGACTTGGAGCAGGGCGATGGTGTTTTGACTTTGCCGCGTGGGGTTTCGGGTATTTTTCAGCTACCGGTTGAGGAGATGCAGCGCAATCAATACGGGGCGGTGCAGGTAGATGCGACGGGTGACGCGGCCTATGCGGTGCAGTTTGGGGCAGGGGTGCGATCGCGCCTATCCGAACTGCCGCCCACTGAAACAGATTTGCAAATTCCTAAAGTCGATACGGCGGCGGTGGAAAGTACCTTGGCGAAGCTAAAGTTGGCTGGTAAATCTGATCAGGCGGTGGCTGATCAGATTGCTGCTTATTTACAAGGCTTTCAGTACTCGCTTGATTTGCTTCAGCCTGCGGCAAACACGTCTGCGGTCTCGGACTTTTTGCTGAATACAAGAGCCGGTCACTGTGAGTATTTTGCCAGCGCGACTGCTCTGCTTCTACGGGGGGCAGGCATTCCGGCTCGCTATGCGGTGGGGTATTCTGTGCACGAATTTAGTCCGTTGGAGGGGCAGTATGTTGTGCGTAGTCGCGATGCGCATGCCTGGACGCTGGCGTACTTGGATGGGGTTTGGCAGGTGCTGGATACTACGCCGGCTGACTGGACGGCGCAGGAACAAGAGAGAGCGTCTGCTTGGCAAGGGGTGTCAGACTTTGTTGCTTTTTTGGGATTTCAATTTTCTTATCGGGTTCGTCAGCTGGGAGAGCTGGGCCTGCGAGAGATTTTGATGATTGTGATTCCACTCTTTTTGTATTTGCTGTTCCGCTCTATTCAGGTGTTTCAGGGGCAGCGAAAGGAGCGTGTAGAAGACTCGGAATTGCTGGGAGAAGATCGACCGGTGGCTGTGGGGTTGGATTCTGAGCTGTATGAAATTGAGCGGCTGCTGAATGGGCAGGATTTACAGCGGGGGGCGGCGGAGTCTTTTTTGCAGTGGGGCGATCGCCTACAGACCCATTTTTCTGAGCGGCAGTGGGTGGCTTTCAAACAGATTTTGGCACTGCACTATCGATATCGCTTCGATCCTCATCGCTTAAGCACAGCAGACCGAGCGCAGCTGAAGACCTTAAGCAAACAGTGGATAGCGGACTATCCTGTATTGTAAGCAATGGCTTAGGTACTTGTTGAGAGTGCGGCCTTCGGCTGCTGTCATTGGGGAGAGCGTGAGGTGCAAAGTTCTACGGAAGGGCGGCGGGTATTGCAGGGCGTGCTGATTGGCGTGGGGGTGACGGCGACGCTGGTGTGTGCGGGGCTGTGGCTGCGATCGCGTAGTCAAGTCCATTCCATCACGTTTGCTACGGGCGGTGAGACGGGTGAGTACTATGCTTTTGGGCAGGCGATCGCGCAGGTGACGCAGAAGCATGCGCCCAACATTAGCGTGCAGGTTGTTGCTTCTGCGGGCTCGGCGGAAAATATGAGCAGTGTGCAACAGGGGACTGCGGACCTGGCGCTGGTGCAGAGCGATACGCCGGTGCAGCCAGATGTGCGGGCAGTGGCGCAGCTGTATCCGGAGATGTTCCACCTGATTGCCCGCGAGGCGGCTGATATTCAGTCTCCGGGAGACTTGCGAGACAAGCGGATTGCGCTGATGCCGGAAGGGAGTGGATCGTATGGGCTATTTTGGCCGATGGCGAATCACTATGGCTTATTTGCTGCAGATTTAGAGGCGTTGCCGATGCCTGCTGACCAGGCCCATGCGGCGCTGCGGGCCGGTGAGGTGGATGCACTGTTTCGGATTATTGGCTTGGGGAATGCGTCGGTGACTGAGCTGTTTCAAGATGAGCAGCTGGCGCTGGTGGAGATTGCTCAGCTGGGCGCTTTGCAGCTGAGTCAGCCGTATTTGGAATCGACGGTGATCCCGCAGGGAAGCTATAGCGGCAGTCGGCCTATTCCGCCCCAGGATTTGCCGGTAATTGCAGTGAGCGCGCTGCTGGTGGCAAATGAAAAGGTGGATCCTGACATTGTGAAGGCGGTGACGAGCGTGCTGTATGAGCACCGGAATGAGCTGATTTCGCTGACGCCGAGGGCGGCGAGTATTCAGTCGCCTGAGAATAGTCAAAATTTGGGGTTTCCGCTGCATCCGGGGGCGAAGGCTTTTTATGTGCAGGATACGCCTTCTTTTTTTGTGAAGTACGCTGAGGCGATGGGCTTTTTGCTGTCGCTGTCTTTTTTGACGGTTTCTAGCGTTTGGCAGTTTCGGCAGTGGCTAATTGGGCGGCAGAAGAATCGGGCGGATGACTATAATTTGGAGATTTTGGCGCTGATTGAGAAGGTAGAAGGGGCGCAGACGTTGGCTGAATTGCAGGGATTGCGATCGCAGCTATTTTCGATTTTGCGACAGGTGGTGATTGACCTAGATATTGACAAAATCTCGCCAGAGTCTTTTCAGTCTTTTACTTTTCCGTGGGAGGTGGCGATGACGACGCTACATCATCAGGAGATGGTGCTGCATCAGGCAGAAGATCAAGAAACATAATGAACAACAATAGTCTGTAATTGTTGGGGATACTGTCAGCGAGGAGAATACCGGCAAGGCGTAAAAGGAACCGTGGGGGTTAAAATAGAGCATACACTTAGGCGCTGAAACGAACAGCCGGTATCTGTGAGCTTATTTAAGAATCTACGGAGCGGCGGGCTGATTAGCTTGGGCTATATGCTGTCGCCGCTCTCATGGTGGAACGATGTATTTTTCAACTTACCTATTGCCTTGGTGTTTGGCTACGGTGTCAGCTGGCTGAATCCTCACTGGTTTATTCCTGGAACGCTTGTGGGCTATTGGCTCTCTAATGTGTTGGGGATGGTGATGATGCAGTTTGGGGCGATGGATATAGTTCTCTCTGAAGAGAAGCAAAATGTGACTCGGGATGCCTGGATTGGTTTTGGTAGCGCTACGCTTTACACGGTTGTTGTGGCTGTTTTGATTTACTACCACATACTGGATGTGCCTGATTTTTTGACAGACCTACAGCCGCTCGATTAGGGAGTGTTGTCTCTTCTGAGCGGCGTTTTGTTCATTTTTTTTACCCATTTTCGTTGGGAGTAATCGGCTAAAAAATTATGTCACCATTCAGTTTCATCTTCATAGGTTCCTCAACTTTGTAGGCGATAAGTAAGGCAAATGAAACTATGTGAGCGCTAAAAGCTAAAAATGCCGAAAGTGTTCATACAAGGAGGCTTGTGATGCTTACGGTTGCTGACATTATGTCTGATGAGGTGTTTACGATTCGGAGCTCTGCGAAGGTGACGCAGGCGATCGCCCTGATGCAAACCAAAAAGGTGCGATCGCTGGTGGTAGAAAAGGCGGTGAAGCGTGGGGCCTATGGCATTGTTACTGAACGTGACATTGTTTATAAGGTGATGGCTGAGATTGCCGACCCGGCTCACGTGATGGTGTGCGAAGTGATGAAAAGCCCCTGCATTGTTGTTGAGGCGACTATGCGGCTGCGGACGGTGGCTAAGTGCTTTCGTGACAACAACATACAGCGCGCCCCCGTGGTTCAAAAGGGTGAGCTGGTGGGGATTGTCTCGATTTCAGATATTATTCGGGTGACTGACGTGACGGCGCTAGGGTTGCCAGCTGATTGGGCTGAAAAGGTAGAAACGGCTTTGCGACACAAGCGACTGTGTTGGGGAGAGGATTGTCAGCTGGAGGAAGAACACGATGTGGCGATGGAAGTACTGGCTGAACTACAGGCCTGAGGTGGCTGAACACAACCGGTCGACTCTCTCGTCGGCAGACAATTCGTCTTGAACTAATCTATGAGGCCAGCAGCCCTGGCGTAAATTCCGGTTTGAATGCGGATATTGGTACCGGGTGCTGGTGAGACGTTAAGGGCTGCTTGCACAGAGGCCCAGTAGCGGCGAACGGTGCGTTCTGCGATGTTCATTTGTTTGGCGATTGTTCGATCTTGTAGGCCTTGGGTGAATGCGAGTTGGAGTAGCTGAAGCCACTCTGGGCGTAGTTCTAGCTTGGCACGCATGCCCGCAGGGGTGTATGAAATGCCTCGCAGTGACCAGTCTGCTTTTTCGATCATATCGGTGATGGGGAGCTTTTTGTCGACGATGGTGAAGCCTGCCCAGTGGATGTGGATGCTGGGTTTGAGGCGAATGAGCGATCGCACGTGAGAGCTCTGGACCAAAATATTGAGGCTAGGATAGGCTGCCATGACCTGACGAAGGAAGGCAATGCCGGTGGCTATCTTGGCGCTATCTTGGGTGTCTTGTGGAATGAGTAGGTCTGTTACTAGCAGCTGCGGACGGTTCAGCTTCAGCTGGGACAGTGCTTGTTTGGCGGTATTGGCGGTTGTTAGCTTCGCCTCAGGGTAGGCTGTGGCGAGCGCTTGCCGGGTACCGCGAAGAACAACTTCGTGGGCATCAACAATGAGAAACGTTTGGGGTGAAGAAGTCATAGTGAGTTGAGAGAGTTTGTGCAAACTTAGAAGAACAACATGCAAAGGCCTACATCTATGCTGATGAATAAAGCTGATGAATAAAGCTGATGAATAGATCAGTCCAATTATTTGTAAAATGAGCAAGTTGCTTGCTTCAGGCCCCCGTCCCCGATTCCGGGGCTCTGAAGCAATCTGTACAACAACATTCTGGTCGAAATCTAGAATGTGCTGGATCTGCGATGCTCCCCCGAACTCGGGGGCTGGGGGGCAATGCAGTCATTGCTGTTTTATTGATAATCTCATTGGACTGACCTCCTTACTGTGACCTTTCGTTGGATGTATCATGCCACTGATTGTCCTGTAGGCTGAAATAAGGGGGCTTATGGATTTCATTATGGATTTGCAGTAGGGCGATCGGCGGCTGGTAGAATCAGGGCAGTGAAATTGCAAGATGTATGCCTCTCTTTGATGAAGCCGCAGAGCAGTGGGACTTAGACCGCTTATATACAGATTTGGCTGAGGTTAAGGCGGGCCTGCAATCGCACCGGAGACCTGGCCTGACAACGAGTGAAAAGAGAAGACTGCGCGGACTGCTGTTGAGCTATAGTCCGGCGGAGATTGCAGAACAAGAATATACGGCTGTGGGCACGGTGGAGGTGGCGCTGAGTCAGAGCATCTATCGCTATGTGGAGGGGGTGACGCAGCACGCTCGCAATTCTGTGGAGAATTGGAGAGATGTGAGGACGTGGCTCGCTGAAGCGGGCTATGGGGCGAGCCGGGTGGCGATTAACTGGGCGCAGATGCCGGATGTGCCTGAGCTGTATGGGCGATCGCAGGAACTCGCTCAGCTACAAGAGTGGGTATTGCGCGATGATGCCTGTCGCCTAATTGCGGTGAATGGTCCGGCGGGAATGGGCAAAACATCGCTAGTGATTACCCTTTCTACTGCGCTGCAATCAGAGTTTGAGTCGGTGATTTGGCAGTCGCTGCGGCATCGGCCCAACTTTGAGTCGGTGGTGAGCTACTGGCTAGATCAGCTGCCTGCGCAGTTTGGTCAGGCGGAGAGCCGCTACGATAGTGTGCTCGATCGGTTTATGCGCTACTTGCATAGCCATCGCTGCCTGATTGTGATTGACAACTTAGAGACTATTTTGCTGAGCGGTAGCCTAACCGGGGGCTATGAAGTGGGCTATGAGGACTATGCGGAGCTACTCAGACGCTTGAGCGAGGAGCCCCATCAGAGCTGTGTGGTGGTAACGAGTCGGGAGAGTATTGCTGAAATACACGGCTTTTCTTCTGCGACTTCTCCTATTCGGAATCTGACGTTGGAAGGGCTGAGCTATGGCGCGGCGGAGCAGGTGCTGGAAGAAGAAGGGCTAGTTGTACAGAAGCCGTTTAAGCATTTGATTGATCAGTATCGGGGCAATCCTTTGATCTTGAGAATTGTGGCGCTGAATATTCAGGAGCTTTTTAATGGCGATGTTTCTCACTTTCTCAAGCAGCGGCAGACGCTGTTTGGCAATATTGAGTATTTGATTGCGCAGCAGTGCGATCGCCTTTCTTCTGAAGAGCAAATGATTTTAATTCAGCTGACGCAGCAGGCAGAGCCTTTGCCGATCGATCGGTTAGAGCAGCCTTTTAGCCTGCAAGCAATCACGGCTTTGCGACGCCGGTCGCTGGTGGAGAAAAGTGAGGCTGGCTTTACGCTGCGGCCAGCGGTGATGGAATATGCCCGCCGTTATTTGCTGTGAGGAGGTGAACGCATGAGCTACTGCATTAACCCCTGGTGCACAAAACGAGAAAACCCAGATATAGAAGGTTCGGCTGAGGATCGCTCAAATCAGCGCTGCCAAAACTGTGGAACACCTTTGTTGGTCCAGAAACGCTATCGATTGGTTCGGCCACTGCGAGAGATTGACGAGTGGGAGCCTTCGGAGATTTTTGAGGTGGATGATTTGGGGCAACCCAAGGTGCTAAAGCTGCTGAAGAAGAAGCTATTTCAGCCCCAGTTTGAGCGCGAGGTGAGAACGCTTCAGCAGTTGGAGCATGCGGGTATTCCTAAGATAGAGGCGGATGGGTGGTTTACGCTTGCGGTAGGCGATCGCGAAATTTACTGCTTGGTAATGGAGAAAATTCAGGGCGTAAATTTGGACCAGTGGCTACAGGACCATGCGCCGATTAATCAGGCGACGGCGGTAGACTGGATGCACCAGCTAACGGACCTTTTGCAACAGTTACATTCGGGCGATCTGTTCCATAGAGACATCAAACTCTCGAATATTATGCTGCGGCCTACTGGGCAGCTGGCGCTGATAGATTTTGGCACTGTAAGACCCATGACGAATACCTACTTTGCTAAAGTGGGCAGCAAAAGAGATATCACCAGCGTTGTTTCTTCTGGCTATACGCCGCTGGAGCAAATCAATGGCAAAGCGGTTCCTCAGTCAGACTTTTATGCGCTGGGTCGCTCGATGGTTCATTTGTTGACGGGCAAGCATCCGGTTGATTTGCATGAGGATGAATCAACGGGAAAACTCAGATGGCGAAAAGATGCAAAACAACCCTTATCAGACTGGTTTGTTCAGCTGCTGAATGACATGATGGCGCCTTTCCCTGGTCAGCGACCTCTGAACGCCGGGGTTGTGATGGCTCGGCTAGACAAAAAGAACCGTGCCGTCGATCCTAAAGTTGTTTCTTTGATAGCGCTAAATGTAGCGCTGTTGGTGTTTCAGCTGACCTTAGGCTGGGCTTGGCTCAGAGCGCAAGACACTCGCCAGCAAGAGCTTCAAGGCGTTGCGCTCACTAGCCTTACTGCTGCTGCTAATCGGCTAGAGAGCGCTGCTTGCAAATCAGTAGATTCTTGACTGTAGTTTTCTAAGCTGGGGCGAAAAACAGATGAGCTGTCTAGGTAGCTGAGAATGTTTTCCATCATGGGATTGTTTTTGACGGCTGCTGGAAACAGTGCTGGCCTGGTGGGCAAGGAGCCTGTGCTGGCTGAATAGGCCTGCTGCGCCTTCTCTCCAGTGAGGTATTTGATGGCTTCCCAGGCTTCGTTTTGGTGTCTGGATTTTTTGGAGATGCCAAATCCCCAGCCGCCGCGACAGCCTTTGCCTTGCTCGCCCGATAAAAAGGAGAAGGGTGGGGCGATTCCGATGTTGTCTTTCCAGGGCTCTTGTTGAATGTCTTTCCAAAAGCTGGGCCAGGTTCTAAGGAATAGGCTTTTTCCTTTGCGAAACTCGTCTTGGGAGGACTGTTCTGTGTAGTCCATGATGTTTGTCGGTGAGATGCCCCTGGTGATTAGCTGGCTCATTGTTTCAACGGCTTCTGCCGCCTGGGGATTGTCGAGCTCTATGTAGTTTTGCTCGTCTTTGGTGAGCGCGCCACCCGCTCCGCCTAATACTTCAACAAAGTTGGTGATGAGTCCTTCATAGGCAAACCCTTGCCACAGGTAGCCGTGCTGTAGGTTGTCACCCTTTGGAGAATCTTTTATCGCGGTAACAATTTCGTCTAGCTCATCTATTGTTGTGGGTAACGTCTTACCTACGGCGTCTAACCAGTCTTTGCGGTAATATAGCAGCCCAATTTCTGTCATCATCGGCAGCCGGTACAGTTTGCCGTCAACTGTGCCGGCGGCGATCTCGCTGTCTAAAAAAGCGTCAAGGTCGAGGTTGTCTCTTCTGACGAGTCCGTTGAGAGCTTTTAGGTTTTTGGCGAAGGGTGCTGTCCACACGGTGTCCATGTAGACGATGTCGTACTGGGGGGGCTGCCGGGTTTGGAAGTCGGCCTGGTGGATGTTTGACCTGACATCGGTGGTGAAGGGGTCTGGTATGTTGTCGGGGTTTGTTCTTAGCCTGATGCGGATGTTGGGATGGGTGGTATGGAAGTCGTTGATGATGGGTGCCCAGGCGGCTTCCTCGGTGGTGTCTTCGACTAGGAAGGAGAGAGTGACGACTGGCTGGGGCCAGCTGACGGCCCAGAGCAGTAGGCAAATGAGCTGGCCGATGAGGAAGGCTAGGAGCCAGTCTTTGGGCGATCGCAATCGGGGCCAGCGAAGTTTGTAGGGCACTGATCTTTTTCTCACTCCTAACCAATACAGCCCACACAGATATAGCAAAGTAAGGATGCATTCTTACTTTGCTAGTAGAGTTGCCCGTTGCTA
>JBCBDN010000101.1:0-12072 GCA_038529685.1 Cyanobacteria bacterium J06598_1
CGTTTGAGCACTCTCTAAGCCCTCTACCTCAATCACAGGTTCATTCACTGTGATATCTAGCGGCTGACCTTCCAAAGCGGGCGATACAGTTTCACCCCCCGCGCCTCTGATCGCACCGATAATTTTACTGGCTAAGAAAAGCCCAAAGCCTAAACAAAACAAGCTAGCCACAATAAGTAGCGCCAAGCGGTCCCAACGAGGTGAATTACCTCGACGATTGCGGCGCGATCGCAACCCTGGCAATCCCATCCGCCCCGTACCACCCGCGTCGCTCCCTTCAACCGTATCCCCAGCGCCTAGCTGGCCAGAAGGAGACATCTTCGAAATTTTATCGACAATGCTAGATCCCCCAGCGAAGCCAGCAGCACCAACGACCGCTGCACCTGCTGCCGCTGCCCCGCCAGAAAAGCGGCTGCCCAAACTGGGCGGCGTAAAGCTCGAAGGCGTGCCAAATGTAGAAGATGGACTCAGCTCTGAAGTCACCCCTGCGCCTACAGGGATTGCCTGTCCTTCGGTGCTACCGAACGGATTCGCGCTGCCCACCATCGCGGCTTCCTGAGCCGTCGGCTGGAGCGTAGTCTGCCCATCCGTGTAGCCATCCGTTTGCGCACTCAAAGTTGTTTGACGCTGGCTACGCTCATTTTCCAGCGGCAGGTTTTCCAGGTAAGACTGCACTGTGCTGTCTGCAAAATAATCCTTAAGCGTTGCCTGAGTCTGATCCAAATCACGAAAAAACGGAAAGACTTCCTGCTGTAGCCAGTTCTCAGCGTACAGGCATAGTCCTGGCAACAGGTCAGGCGATCCTTTTGAATGCTCTCGAATAAAGGCGAGGGGCTCGTTCTCTTGGGACAGCTCTAGAGCGCGGCTGGCCTCTTCTGTCTGACCGAGCAAAACCGCACAGACCGCTTGCTCTAAATGAACATCTTGACGACCACTGAGGCGTAGCAGCATCTGCTTAGCACGGCGAATTAAAGCAGGCTGGTGTTGGGCAAATCCACGGGCTAACAACGCATACACTGCCAGATAGGTCCCAACCGCAGAGGGTCGCTGGGCTTCTGCTTCAAACACTTCCTGCTGCTCTGCTGCCGTCAGATAGCCCCGCAGCTGCTGAACAAATCGCAAAAAGTCGTCGACCCCAAGCCCTGAGAGGTCATCATCAGCACCATCTATGCCGCCCCGGTCTTGGAGCATGCCTCTGAGCAAACTAACGCCTTCTTTCCGATGCTGTTGCTGCTCTAGCGGACGAGCAATCAACTCCAGACAACGATAGGGACGCAATTTATAAAGGTCTGCCTGAATCTCCGCTCGTAGCACCGGCAGCAAATCTTCTTTTAGCAGTAGCTCTCGACCAATCTCTAGCGACTCAGCGGCGTGTTCATAGTGGTTTTGCTGCCACTCTTCACGGCCTAGCTCTAGGCAGGCCACCGCCAAACTCAAGATAATGTCGGGTAGAGCAGGTTGCTCTTTTAACTGCTGACCTTCCGGCGTACTGGCATCTCGCTTAATGTAGGGACGACCCAGCCGAAGGACTAGCTCGTATTCACCTAGCTCTAGCAAAATCAACAGAGCCCCGACCAATAGACCGTTCTCTATTTCAATGGTGGGTACGTTGGCATCTGGATTGTCTGCGGCGTCTGATTCGTCGGCTGACTCGCTCAAACTGCGCTTAGTTTTACTCAAAAACTCTTGATCATACTCGGCGCGACGAGCACTATTGCCTAGGACTTCATAGGCTTGGTCTAGCAGCTGACGGCGAGCATCAATGGCCAGCTCTGAATACTCGCGCCGAGGAACTTGAAGGGTGCGATCGCGATGCGACTGTTTCAGCTGTTCAGCGGTCGCCTGAATCGGTAGGCCCAAAATTCGATAGTAGTCCAGCGGAATTCGCACTCTTTTGTATCCCCAGCCGTTAAATCAATCTTTTTCTCGAAACAACGCTACTAACGCGATTTTGAGGGACACCTTACCACTGTTCCTGAATAAAACTTCAAGAAATGCAGAAGTCCCAAGCGATTCGCAATAGATCCTTGAGCTTAAATTAGGCCATTTAAGCGTTGAAATAGCCTAGCTATGCATTGCTGAATCACCACTGAGCGTAGCGTATCAGCAGAATGAATCGATCGGCGCCGAAGCCACAGCGTTACCTGAGATTGCTTTGAGGCAATACCGACAAATCGCTTTTAACTTTAAATATACAAATTAATCAAAATATTGAGCGTGCGCATAGCTTCAAGCCCAATCGATATTTTGTCAAGCAATTAACAGCATTGCCAAAACAAAGGTAATGGGAACCGGATAGGTGAACGCCAGCTCGAATGAATGAATGACAATAGAACGGCGAAGCAACCCCCTAAAACGCTCAGCTTTTGCGGACCCATGCGATTTTTTGAGGTGGAAGCAAGCTATGATAAAACGCGAATTGCCTAAGAAAGTATTAAGAACCAAGATATTAAGGTACCTGAGCTACACCAGCGGCCTCTTCACCAGCGGCCTGCATATCAAAGTTTTAAATAACGGCAACTGCTCACAGAAATACTGCTGCTAAGAACACGGATACAACCTATGGTTCAGGAAAGACCGCTGCCAACATTTCAGGCGACCTCTCCTCAAGTCACAAAAGAAGAGGGCCTCACCGTCTACGAAGATATGGTGCTGGGTCGCTATTTTGAAGATAAATGTGCTGAGCTGTATCAGCGCGGCAAGGTAAAAGGCTTCGTTCACCTCTATAACGGGCAAGAAGCGGTGGCTTCAGGCATGATCAAGGCCATGCGCTCTGATGACTATGTATGCAGCACCTACCGAGATCACGTGCACTCGCTCAGTGCTGGCGTGCCTGCTAGAGAAGTCATGGCAGAGCTTTTTGGGAAGGAAACCGGCTGTAGTAAAGGGCGCGGCGGCTCAATGCACATGTTCTCAAAGGAACACAATGTGCTAGGCGGGTTTGCCTTCATTGGCGAAGGTATTCCAGTGGCGCTGGGCGCGGCTTTTCAAACGCGTTACCGCAAGGAGGCAATGGGTGATGCTGGCGCAGACCAAGTTACGGCTGCGTTTTTTGGCGATGGCACCACTAATAATGGTCAGTTCTTTGAGTGCTTAAATATGGCAGCGCTGTGGAAGCTGCCGATTATTTTCGTGGTGGAAAATAATATGTGGGCGATTGGGATGGCCCATGAGCGCGCTTCTTCCCAGACCGAAATCTATAAAAAAGCCAGCGTGTTTGGCATGCCAGGATATGAAATTGATGGAATGGACGTGCTAGCGGTGCGCGACGCTGCTAAAAAAGCAGTTGCCAGGGCTAGAGCCGGTGAAGGGCCTACCTTGCTGGAGTGTCTGACCTATCGCTACCGAGGCCATTCTGTGGCTGACCCAGATGAGCTGAGAGACCCGGCTGAGAAAAAGTTTTGGCGCGATCGCGATCCCATCAAAAGCTTTGAAGCCTACCTCCTAGAGCAAGACCTAGCGAGTGAAAGCGAGCTCAAATCCGTTCGCGACAAAATCACAGCCGTCGTCGAAGACTCACTGACCTTTGCTGAAGCAAGCCCTGAGCCCAACCCAGCGGACCTATACAAATACATTTTCGCTGAAGACTAACTTCAGCCACCTCACAGCTCTCACGCCAACACAACTTTACTCTCACAAAATGGCAGAAACCTTTTTATTCGACGCGCTCCGCGAAGCTATCGACGAAGAAATGTCCCGAGACCAAACCGTTATGGTCATGGGCGAAGATGTCGGTCAGTACGGCGGATCTTACAAGGTCACCAAAGATCTCTACGACAAATACGGCGAGCTGCGGGTGCTCGATACACCCATTGCAGAGAACAGCTTCACCGGTATGGGTATCGGTGCGGCGATGACTGGCCTGCGCCCCATTATTGAAGGGATGAACATGGGCTTTTTGCTGCTCGCGTTCAATCAGATTTCTAACAACGCAGGCATGCTGCGCTATACCTCCGGCGGTAACTTTAAGATTCCGGTGGTCATTCGTGGGCCAGGCGGCGTAGGCTCTCAGCTAGGCGCAGAGCACTCCCAACGGCTAGAGGCTTACTTCCAAGCGGTACCCGGTCTCAAGATTGTGGCCTGTTCCACCCCGCGCAATGCCAAGGGTCTGCTCAAAGCAGCGATTCGCGACGACAATCCGGTCCTGTTTTTTGAGCATGTGCTGCTGTACTTCAACAAAGAAGACTTACCCAATGACGAGTACGTTCTGCCTTTAGACAAAGCTGAGACCGTTCGCACCGGTAAAGATGTCACAATTTTGACCTACTCTCGTATGCGGTATCACGTCATGCAGGCTGTAGAAGCCTTGGAGAAAAAAGGCTACGACCCAGAAGTCATTGACCTGATCTCGCTCAAACCGATTGACTACGACACTATCGGCGCGTCTATCAAAAAGACTCACCGGGTAGTGATTGTAGAGGAGTGTATGAGAACCGGCGGCATCGGCGCGGAAATCATTGCCTCTATTAACGACCGTTTCTTTGACGAATTAGATGGCCCGGTCATCCGGATGTCTTCTCAAGATATTCCGACACCTTACAACAAAGGGCTAGAAGAGCTAACGATTGTACAGCCCGAACAAATTGAAGAAGCCGTCGAGAAAATTATGAACGGTCGACTGTAAAATCAGCGGTGAACATAATCGTCTTGATTTTTGCTGCCGAGTCGGCCTGCACCTGAACCGCAGGTCGGTAAAGCTGGTATCACAATTTTTCCAACCTTTTTGCCTCGATCGTAACGATCGAGGCAATTTGGGTTTAGGATACATAACTGCACTGGACTGTTGAAGATTTATAGCAAATATCTAGCTATCTAATGGATTCTATGGGTAAGCAACGCTTAATACTCGCCTCGCTGCTTGGGCTAGTGATCGCGGCGATCGTCATTATTGTGCAGATTCCAACCCAGCTGGGGCTGGATTTGCGTGGCGGCACACAGCTAACTATGCAGGTGAGCCCCACAGAAGAAATTACCCGTATTACTGAAAGCGAGCTAGCCGCAGTGCAGGCCGTAATAGAACGCCGCGTCAATGGACTGGGCGTCTCAGAAGCGGTCGTTCAGAGCGTCGGGCAAGATAAGCTTTCAATTCAGCTGCCGGGTGTGAGCGATCCCGAAAAGGCAGAGCGCGTTTTAGGGGGGACGGCCCAGCTAGAGTTTCGCAGCCAAAAGCCTGAAACTGAGGGCGAATTACAGGCGCTGCAAATTGTGGCTCAACAGCAGCAGATAGAGCAGCTGGCGCTGTTGGAGAATGGGGATGAAAGCGCGATCGCAGCTAGCCAAAACGACATCGCCGTCACCCAAGAAGAAATCCTCAAGCTTTTTACTGACAACGGCCTTACCGGCAGCAAGCTGAGCACAGCAACCGCTTCGCCCATTCCCAATGCCCCGCCAGATGTTTGGCAAGTCAACATCGGCTTCGATTCAGAAGGCGCAAAGCTCTTCGCTGACCTCACCCAAAACATTGCGGGCACCGGACGCGGCATTGGCATCTTTTTAGATAACCGCCTCATCAGCTCTCCTAGCGTCAGCATTGAGTACGCTGAAAACGGTATTGAGGGCGGACGCGCCAGCATTTCAGGCAGCTTTAACGGCGAAGCAGCTCGCGACCTAGCCATTCAGCTACGCGGAGGCTCACTGCCACTGCCCGTAGAAATCGTAGAGAACCGCACCGTTGGTGCAACCCTAGGCCGAGACAGTGTAGAGCGCAGTTTGTATGCCGCCCTCCTAGGTCTGGCACTCGTCCTTATATTCATGGCCGTTTACTACCGACTCCCTGGCGTCTTAGCAGATATCGCCCTGGTGGTATACGCCATTTTGACCTGGGCAGCCTACAACCTGCTCGGTGTAACGCTTACCCTCCCAGGAATTGCAGGCTTCATTCTTAGTATCGGCATGGCAGTAGACGCCAACGTGCTGATTTTTGAGCGCACCCGCGAGGAGCTGCGGTCAGGTAAAACGCTCTATCGTTCTGTAGAATCTGGCTTTTACCGAGCGTTTTCCAGCATTTTAGATAGTAACGTCACTACGCTCATCGCCTGCGGCGCGCTATTTTTCTTAGGGACAGGGCTCGTTCGCGGCTTTGCCCTCACCCTAGCGATTGGCGTCGTCATCAGCATGTTTACAGCCGTCAGCTGTAGCCGCACGCTCATGTTCTTTGCGATTGGCTTTCCACAGTTCAGAAAACCCGATCTGTTCTGCCCCGGTGTTGAAGCTGTTCCGAAGAGAAGATCTTCAGCTACCACCGCTCAATGAGTCAGCCTGATAGTTAGCCGAATCATCAGCCCAAAGCCGTTTCGCGTGCATACAACCCTTGCCTTCTAACCTATGAAAATCAACGTCATTAAGCAAAGAGCCCTCTGGTGGACGATCTCTAGCATCATCATTTCGGTGGGCATTGCCGCTATGGCCTTTTCTTGGCAGCAGTATGGCGCACCTATCAAACCTAGCCTCGACTTTATTGGTGGCACCCGGCTACAGCTGGCCCGCGACTGTAGCGACGCGGCGAACTGCGCGGAACCGATTGAAATTTCAGCCGTGCGTGAAGTACTCGACGCGCAAGACTTACCGGGCAGCAGCATCCAGCTCCTCGGAGAAAATCAGCAATCTGTTGTGGTCCGCACACGCAACCTCGATGTAGACCAGCGAGACTCGTTGCAGTCTGCACTGGGTGAAACCATCGGCAAGATTGACCCCGCGTCTACTCAAAATGACACCGTGGGTCCGGTACTGGGTAAGCAGCTGCTGGCCTCAGGTTTGATGTCGCTACTCGTATCTTTTGCGCTGATTGCGGCTTACTTGAGCCTGCGATTTAAGTTTGACTATGCCATTTTGGCGATTGTGGCACTGCTGCACGATTTGCTGGTGACGCTGGGTATTTTCTCTATTCTGAGCTTGGTCACAGGTTATGAAGCTGACAGCCTATTTATTGTGGCGCTGCTGACGATTGTGGGTTTTTCGGTCAATGACACTGTTGTCATTTATGACCGGATTCGCGAGACGCTGGAGCGATCGCCTAACAAACCCATCAACACAGTCGTCGAGGAATCGGTCAACGACACTCTGGGCCGCTCAATCAATACAACGCTCACAACGGTACTAACCCTTTTGAGTATCGTAGTTTTTGGCGGCGGTACGCTGAAGTTCTTCGCACTAGCGATGATTACGGGCTTTTTGGCTGGTGCCTACTCCAGTATCTTTATCGCTAGTACGCTGCTAGCCTGGTGGCGCAGTCGCTCAGAAAGCGATGATTTAGATGACGACGGCCTGATTAAAGATGAATTAGGCGACGGCAGTGATTTTGAAGAGCCGATGGATTCTGCGCCCAGCATTTCTTAAATGGTCAAAGAGCACGTAACGGCTGAGCAAGCCAAAGATATAGAAGCTTTACGGCAGGCGACCATGCACACCTGGTGGAAGTTTTGCCTGTGCCTATGGCTGACGGTTGGGCTATTCAGTCTGTGGCTGCTGCGCTTTGAGCTGCAAGAACTCTACCAGTACTTCACCTGGAGCGCGGTGCGCGCCATGCTGATTTTCAATCGGGTAGGTGGGATTGGTTTGGTGAGCTGCTTTGCGTTGACGCTAGGGCTGCTGCTCAGTGAGAGCCGTCAAATTATTTGGGGCATTTCCAACGAAGAACGATCGCGTCTCATCAACAGTCTAGAAAAAATCCAGGCTCAGGGCCCCTCCCATCCTCAGTGGAAGGTGATCCGCCAAGAGAGCGCCTCTCAAGAGTAAGAGAGCTCCCTATAACAATAATCACGATAAGAGGCTCGCTGCCGCTTCATCGATCATCAGCTTTGCACCGGGAATGCGGCGCAAGATAGAAGCGGGGCAGCTCGGCTCAATCGGTCCGGTTAAGAGCGATCGCACCACCTCTGCCTTACCCGCGCCAAACGCCAAACACAAATTATGTTTTACTGCGCTAATGGCGCTAAGTGTCAGGGTAAAAGCGTACTGAGGCACGGAGTCCAACGTTGGGAAGGCCGTGGAGCTAGCCTGCTGCTGACGATTTTGCTCGTCTAGGCGAACCAATTTAACCCATTTGTCATCGTTAAAATCAGCCACATCGGGATCGTTAAATGCAAGGTGGCCGTTGTTGCCAATGCCAAGGAAGCAAAGATCTAGGGGCTGCGATCGCAATTCTCTCTCATACGCCTCACACACTAATAGCGGCAACAAACCATCTCCTGCAATTTCGTGAAACTGCTTCAGCGTCACTTTCTGATTGAGATGCTTTTGCAAGTAATATCGAAAGCTTGCAGGATGGTTAGCAGCAATACCTAAATATTCATCTAAGTGAAAGCCCGTAATGTTTGGCCAGATTGACTGAACTGAGCTGTGACGGGTGAAATGGTCAAGGCACTGGAGCTGCGATCGCCCCGTCGCAAAAATCACACTCGCCTCTGTTTCCTGCTGCAAAATATCGGACAAAATGCGGTGGGCAGTGGTACTAGCTGCGATCGCCACTGCCTCAGCAGACTCATATATCTCTACGCTCAGCGCATCTACAGTCATCAGCATGCGAGCGGATTTCGGGGTGACGTTATTCAAAAGAACTCACAGAAAATTAGGTTAATATTTGGGGCAATTTTAGCGCTAGAGCAGTTCTAGGCTTCATGATCGCCATATCGATTGCTATATTGCTTCACCGCCCCTTTAAGATTTCCCGTGACTTCACCTCGCCCCTACCGCCCAGCTGCCGAACCCAATAAATATGCCCTCCCGCGTCCGTGGCTGTGGTGGCTAGTCGGCATCGGACTGCTTCTAATCGCCTGCACTAGCACCCTGGTTCATTGGCTCACTGAGTACTGGTGGTTCAGCGCTACTGGATTTTCTCAGATATTTACCCTAAGGCTAGGGTGGAGCATACTGTGCGCGGCCCTGGCATTTTTGACCTACGCAGGTGTGCTGTGGAGCAACTACTGGCTAGCGCTATGGCTGACGAGAGATCGACCTTTTTACGCACCTAAAAACAGCAGCTGGGCACCCATTATTCCTGGACTCACAATGTACGGAGGGCTAGCGTTGATTGTGCTGCTAGCCGTCGGTGCAGCCCAGCGTGCAGCCGGCGCTTGGGAAACGCTACTGAAGTTCTTGAATCCGACCGCGTTTGATATTACCGATCCAATCTATCAGCAGGACGTCGGGTTTTATGTCTTTCGCATGCCGCTCTATCAGGGACTTCAGCAAGAAGCACTAGAGCTGTTGGTTTGGTCACTGCTGCTCGTGCTGGTGATCTACACGCTGCGGGGTGAAGTCCGGCTAGAGCGCGGCTGGAAATATTTGCTAACCGGCCCGGTGAAGACGCATTTGTGTGTGGTTTTGAGTGCGATCGCCTTCATCTCAGCCCTAGGCTATTGGCTCGCTCGCTACGACCTACTCTACTCCGCTAGCGGCGCAGTCTTCGGCGCAGGCTACACCGACGTTCATGCTCGGCTTGCGGCCTACAACCTTATGGGCATCGTCACCCTGGTTGTCGCCGTTCTGTTCATGGTCTCCCTCTGGCGATCCGGCTTTTCACTACCGCTCACCAGCTTAATCCTCTATTTCGCCGTCCTCATTCTGGTCGGCGGCGTCTACCCTTGGGTACAGCAAACCCTCGTTGTTGAGCCCAACGAACTTCAAAAAGAAACGCCCTACATTGCCAACAACCTCGAATTCACCCGGCAAGCCTATGGCCTAAGCAATGTTCAAAGAGAAGAATTTCCGGTTGAAGACACCTTAGAAACCGCCGCCCTACAGCAAAACGGTGCCACCCTCGACAACATTCGCCTGTGGGATTACCAAACCCTACTCAAAACCTATCAGGCCCTACAAAGCCTGCGGACCTACTACCGCTTTCACGATGTCGACATCGACCGCTACAGCGTAAACGGAGACTACCGGCAAGTCATGCTCGCCGCCCGCGAGTTCGACTACGACAATTTTCAAAACCAGGCCAAAAACTGGGTCAATCAAAAGCTCAAATATACCCACGGCTACGGCGTTGCCATGAGCCCCGTCAACCAGGTTTCACCTGAAGGGCTGCCCACCTTCTTTGTCAAAAATATTCCACCCGAGTCATCAGTCGATATCAACATCGATCAGGCCAGACTCTACTACGGTGAAGAGACGAACTACCCGGTATACACCGGAACAAGCACCACCGAGTTCGACTATCCCTCTAGCAACGGTAACGCCACCCATCGCTACGACGGATTAGGCGGCGTTGCGATGGGATCTACGCTCCGCCGCTCCATTTATGCGTTTGAATTTGGCACGCTTAAGCCGCTGATTTCGAACTACTTTACGGCTACATCTAAGGTTCACTACCATCGCAACATTGTTGAAAGAGCTAGGCAAATTGTTCCTTTTTTACAGCTCGATAGTGACCCCTATCTGGCCATTATTGAAGGTCGAATGAAGTGGATAGTAGATGGGTATACGACAAGCGATCGCTATCCCTACTCAGAACCCCTCATCCTTTCGCGTAACGCAGATGACCTCCTAGCCAATCAATCGCAGCTCGCCCCCTTAGTCGCCAGCGGCACCAACTACATTCGAGATGCAGCCAAAGTCGTGATAGACGCCTACGATGGAACGCTCACTGTTTATGCCGTAGACCAAAGTGATCCCGTCTTAACGACTTATCAAAAAATCTTCCCCGACTTATTCACCCCGCTAAAGGCAGCCCCAGAAGAACTGAGGGCCCACTTTCGCTATCCGCTTAATCTGTTCCAGGTCCAGGCCCAAATGTATCGGGCCTACCACATGGACGATATTGAGCTCTTCTATAACCAAGAAGATCTCTGGCAACTACCACAGCAGGTCGGAGAAAACGATAAATCCGAGCAAATGCAGCCCTACTACGTAATCATGCGTCTTCCCAACGCCGAGAACGAAGAGTTTTTGCAAATTCTCCCTTTCACCCCCGCCAAAAAAGACAACATGGTCGCCTGGATGGCGGCCCGCTGCGATGGGGATCAGTACGGTGAACTTGTGCTGTACGAATTTCCTAAACAGGTGCTGGTATACGGCCCACAACAAATAGAAGCCCGCATCGACCAAAACACCGACATCTCTGGGCAGCTCACCCTTTGGAACCAACAGGGATCGAGCGTTATTCGTGGCAACTTGCTGGTGATTCCAGTCGATCAATCGCTCCTTTACTTCGAGCCAGTGTACCTAGAGGCAGACAACGGCGCATTTCCAGAGCTGAAGCGCGTGATTGTGGCCTTCAAAGACACGATCATCATGCGCAACACCCTAGACGAAGCATTAGAAGTCATCTTCGGCAAAGCAGCAGACGCTGCCTCAACGCCCTTCGCGCCCAATCCCAACGCAGTACCTAGCACCACCACAGATAGCGACAAAAGAGACTTGGTAAAATCAGCCATCGAAGCCTATGAACAAAGCCAACAGGCACTCCAAAACGGCGATTGGGCAGCCTACGGTCAGACTCAAAAACGATTAGGCAGCTTGCTTCAGCAGCTCAATAGTGAACCATCAGAGAATGTGCCAAAGAGCACACCCAATAGCGCACTAGAAAACCCAAAAAACAACAACCCCTTCTGATCCGTAGCGCCACATCTGTTTAATGTTCCAAGCTCTGTTCAAGATTACAGACATCAAAATCTGTTCAAGATTACAGACAAAAAATAAATCTCTTCAGTACGGAGCCATCACACCGAAGAGATTCATACTTTTTAGCGACTAGATTCAGTTCTGGCGATCGCACTAAGTAAGGCTTGCTGAAAAAGGCCCCGTGGAGGCGAAATGCATTGGCATCGGGGGCCGAGGGTTGAGACCAAGTAAAAACGGGGTTGAAAAGTGCAAGGAAAAAGGCGGAAACTAGTCAAAACCCTTGCACTAGTACTGAGATGTATCGGAGTCCGACACCGGGTCAACTATCGTTTGAGAACTTCTACCTGCCGTTCGGTGGTCATCTGAATGGCGAGAATCGCTGGGTAAAGCTGGCCGCAGCCATCCCGTGGGAAACGGTCGCGGCGAGTTATGCAGAGCAGTTCAGCGAGCGTATGGGGTCACCGGCCAAATCGTTTCGGCTAGCGCTGGGAGCGCTTATTATCAAATATA
>JBCBDN010000102.1:0-11909 GCA_038529685.1 Cyanobacteria bacterium J06598_1
CTGGTTCGGCAGCCGTACGCCAGGAGTGCAAAGTGTTGCACAGCTGAACGGAGGCTGGTTTTGTCTGGCGAGCAGCGCGCACAAAAATAGGTTGGAAGCGATAGGTTTGAGCAGAGAGATCTTCGGCTTGCCAGGTGAGCGCGATCGCACTCAAATTCACACCGCTCGGCTTATCAGTCTGCACGCTGAGCTGAGTGATTTGATGGGAGGCGATCGCAAACTGCACTCGCTCACCGATGTAGCAAAGCCGCGAGCCTGCGGTAAATAGAAAGCCCACATCCCATTCTGTACAGCCACCGTAAGTACGCAGCTCTTCGCTGGGCGAAAATCCAACAAACGTTCCCTGACTCGGATCAAAGCCATCAGCGACCAACCTTGCCGCCAAGTTTTTTCGCAACTTGCCAAAGCCCCAAGTCGGCCCGACATTGCGGACATAGTCAGAGACCGCGACAACGCCCCCCGCCGCAACACCATACCCAAACCACCGTAGGCCAGCTGTTGGGAGCAGCTGTACGAGCCACGCCAGCAGGCTCGGCAACAGGGTAAAACAGGCAGTCATTGCAACCAGCAATCGTAAGCAGAGCTTTTGCTGTAGCTGCACCGAAAAAAGCGGTGGGTGTCCATCTGTCAGCGATGCATCGAGAGCGTAATAGTCCTTAGTAGGGAGTTCTGCTGAAGTGGCCTGCGCTACAAGCGCCGCGACTTCTGTTTCAGGCAGGTCGTGACGTTTGGCAATAGCATCTACCCGACGCTGTAAAGAAGGGTGCGTCATCAAAGACTCGCTGACTTTGCCCCACTGCATGGGCACTTGGTTAAGGCAGGTGAGCTTCACCAGGCCCGTAATGGCCGCCTGCGGATTGCCAGTGAGCAGCACCCCTTGGGCGTCTGCCTGATACTCAAACCTGCGAGAGGTCGCAAAAAAACTGCCGAATACAATCATCGGCGCCACCGGAATCTGTAGCGCCACTAGCGCAGGGGCGGCTGGCAAAAACCACGACATCGCCGCCGAGGCTAGCTGTATGCCCCACGTGGTGAGTACGCCCACGACAATCAGTTGCCATAGCAACTTACGCGGGTGACCCAGCTGCAAGTGCGCTATTTCGTGAGCCATCACGCCGTCAACCTCAGCTTTACTCAGGTGCTTGAGCAAATAGTCGGTCACCATCACCGTGTCGTTTTTAACGGCGAACGCGTTGAGCATGCGCGATCGCTTCATCGGCAACAAATACAGCTGAGTAAGCGTGACGCCTGCGGGCTTAGCCAAAGAAAAAACGCGATCGCGCAGTTCTCCAGTCGTAATCGCATGGGGCGTCCAGTCTTTCAGCTTTTTGGACACGCGCAAACAAGCGAACATGCTGAGTAAAGCAAGTGGCAGAACCACACCGGCCCACGCTTGCCCCACCAGAACTAGTGGCAACATTGATATTGTCAGCAGAAAAGATAGAAGCGTACCCTGCGCGGCCAAATACTGTCCTATGACCTCTAAAAACGTGTAGGTTAACCGACCCACTTTCGTCATAACTGCATGAGAGAGAGTTCGATTTAAAAGCCCCAGCAGCAGAGGCGGCAGCAGCATCTGGGCACCGCTCAATATCGTCAGCCCATACTCATCCACCCCAGCTGGCAAAAACAACGCCTGCCAAAACAGCGCGGCTGATGCCGTCAGCGCCGTTATCCAGGCAAACCAGGTAACCGTCTCTAGCCAAACGCTGCACCGCTGATAGCCAAACCAAATGTGCATTTCTTTCCCTGCGGCTTGGGCACTAGCGTGTGCCTTCAGGGCTCGCTGCTGTAACCACACCATCGTCACCAGTGACGCCAATAGGACCGTCGCTAATCCAATGATGTCTATGGCAACGCGTCTAGCCGTAAACCCATAGCGGTAGTCAATTTGAGTGACTTGAGGCTGGGCGATGTTGATGTCATACCGTGAATGATGGGGCACAGACCAATTCATTTGCTCAGCTTGCGGATACTCATCCAACAGAGCAATACCCACAGGCGAGAATTCAGATTGACCCATGCTAGGAAGATCGACGGTTACTTCCAGCGTTGCCAGAGCAGAAGGCTGAAGCAGAGACAACAGTGGCGACAGGTTAAGCTGACCTTGCCAACCCCAGTCTTTTTGCAAAAGGCGATCGCACTGACCCCAAACGCTTATCCCCAAGTCCAAATGAGTCTGCCAGCTATTCACATCACAGCCCACAGCTGCCTGCATAGCGGGCTCTAGATCAGCTTCATTCAGCCAAGAAAGATCTTCCATATCAGGCTCATAGAGCGAGATGCTCAAGCGGTGCGGATGATCGACATACACCGAAAGAAAAGCCGTCTGACTTTCGTGAACAGAGAAGTCATCATCTGCAACTTGAGCATTTGCTATGCCAATGCTGAACGCCAAAATGAGTCCACTCAGCAGCACGGCTAGAAACTGATATCGATGGAGAAAGCGGACAGTTCGGCTGGGTAGGAGGGTGAGCGATCGCATCGAAAAACAAATCTAAAGGGAAAAATTAATCACCCTCAGAATTCCCGAAACTACCTGCTGGCAGAGCCTAGAGAGATCACGCAGAAGCTTTTGACCCAGATTTTCTCTCTGCCAGATTTTCTCTCTGTTGCTCTTCTCTTCAAAATCTCTGCTTACAAAATCACCTTCACCAAGGGCTCAAATTTCTCTACCAAATCATGGCGAGTAACCAGTGTTGGGAACGGATAAGTACTGTAGTCTTTCCCGATTTCCAGAGGAAAGGCGGCCTGACCGTTGAGGTCTGTCCAGCTAGCTCCAGCCGCTTGAGTAATCGCCCACACCGCCGCGATATCCCAAATTTTGGGCGTGGCTTCCACTGCGCCTAGGCTTACACCCGATGCTACTGTTAGCAAATTGTAAGTAGCAACGCCCAGCATCCGAATCTTGCAGGGGAAAGGGTTTTGCAACACTTTTAGGCTGCGAGCACACAGACTAAATAGCCGAGACTCAGAGGGGTGTTCTTCACCGGTGCCGATGGCCTCACCATTTACAAAGGCACCTTTAGGCATGTCTAATCCAGAATCGCCGGGATAAAAGCCGTAGAAGTGCTGCGTGACTGGTGGGATGTAAACATGGCCAAAAACAGGCGTGCCTTTGTATAACAACCCCAGCGAAATGCCCCAGAGCGGCACCCCTCTCGTAAAGTTGGTGGTGCCATCAATCGGATCGATCACCCAGCACCAGTCGGTGCCAGGAAAGATATGTTCGGCTTCTTCAGTGAGGACACCGTGGTCGGGAAAGGCTTTGGCAATGCGATCGCGCAGTTCAGCATCTGCCCACTTGTCGTATTTCGTCACAAGGCTACCGTCCGCTTTTTGTTCTGCGGTGGCCTTCCCAAAAGCACTCATCAGGTGGGCACCAACCTCATCGGTCGCGGTTTGAGCGAAGGCCGTGACCTGTTGCCAATAGTCTGCTGATGTCATCACGTCTTGTTCAAATCCCTTTTCAAGTTTCACAGAGTGCCTGCGTTGGCTACTTAGTCTAGATCATTCTCTAGCGCAGCACTGATCGCCTGCTTAGCATCAAGCTGAAATTCAGCAATGTCTACCCGGCTAACGAGTGCGATCGCCACCAGCATCCCCACCGCCTGCGTCAAAAAAACCAAACCATACGCTGGCAGCAGCTGCGCCGCCGTCGGTTCTCCCCCCGTGGCAATCACCGCAGAAGCCCCTGTCAGCAACTTCCCCACAGACAGTAGCCCGCCCCCCAGCAAGGAGGCAAAGCCCTGAGCCATCGCCTGCGCTAGCCCCCAAGCCCCAATAAACGTACCGGCGGTCTCAGCTGCCGTCAGATCCAGCATCAGCACAATCGAGCCCGTCGTCAGCACGCCAGAAGCAAGTCCAAACAGCCCTACTGCAATATTCAGCAGCAGCGGATTTGCCGTATAGCCCACCGCCACCAGCACCACCAAAAAGCCTGACGCTACGCCACAGCCCAGCTTCACCGTGCGCTTTTTGCCCAGCAGCGGCATCAGCACAAAGCCAGTGCTCATAATGCCCACCAGCGTACCCACCCCAAAAAAGGCATTGATCGTAGTGGTCTGCTTAATCGTCATGCCAAAAATCTGAGAACCGTAGGGCTCTAGCACCGGGTTCTGGGTAAACAGGCTCAGACTCAGCACCAGCAAAAAACAAAAAAATAGCCCCGTCTGTCGGCTCGCGGTCAGCACTTTGAGCGCCTGTGCGAACGTGATACTGTCCTCCCGGTCTCGCGCTGACGACCGCTGCGCCAGTCGAGAGAAACGCTTTTCAATACCGACCGTGCTCACCAACGTAATGGCAAACACAATCGCCGGCACCACTATAAATAGCCGGTTAATCGGCCCTTTTAGCTCAGCAATCGTGCTTGCCTCATCCACTGAACCCAGCACAACATTAATAATGGCCACGCCAGCCACGATGCCCAGCATCAGCATAGACCAGCCAATGCCAACGATTTTCGACTTAGTTTTCTCATCAGAAACGTCCACTAGCAGCGCCGTAAAAGGCGTCGTAGCTGCTAGCGCCAACCCATACACCGCAAAGACTGCTGCCAGCAATCCAGCCCACGGATACGAGCTAGGTCCCCAGCCATCTAGTACAACCTGCTCACCTAAGCGCCACATCACCTGCACTGCCACAAAAGCACTCACGCCAACGCCAGCCACGCCGAGCCAGATATAGCCGCTGCGATAGTGACCAAACAGCGGCTTCACATCCGACATTTGCCCAAACCATACCCGCGCTGGAGACATGAATTGATACATCGAAATAGCACCGGCTGTCACGAGCGCTGGGACTTTCAGCTCATCGATCATGACACGATTCAATACGCCTAGGGTCAGCAGCGACATAATCGCAATGCCCATATTAAAAACGCCCAGACGCACCATCGAAAACAGACCGATCTGAGGGCGCTCAGAAGAAAGGTCTGTTTTGGCTATTCCTGGCACTTCGCTGCTCGCCATCGTTGGTTCTGTCCGCTGTATCGATTAGGTCTTGATGAGTAACAGCATAGAAGATTCTTGAGAGTAGACGGCATTAGATCCGATCCGGGTCAAGACAAAAAAATGGGCGATCGCTCCAACGATCGCCCACGGGAAATAGGTACCTAAATGTTCATCTCACAAGTCTCTATTTAGCGTGCTAAAAATCAGAGCGAGTAAGAACCGGACTCGCAAAAGTAGCCGCCTCAGCTGATTAGCTTGAATCAGGTCAGTGAATCGCTACTTTTACAAAGGGATTGCCTCTACTGAGCATCCTCTATTGAGCATCATTGGATGCGTCAGCAGCTTCAGAAGTGTTGTTTTCAGCAGTATCGGCAATTGCAGGTGCAGTCCCTGCTACATTTACCTTGACGACCTTGTTGCGCACTTCTTCAGCCTTGGGCAAGTGCAGGACTAAGATGCCTGCTTCGTAGTCGGCGCTTACTGCGGTGTGATCAATCGCCACCGGTAAGGACACGACTCTGCGAAAAGCACCGTAGCGAAACTCATTGCGACGAATCGCCTCGCCTTCGCTTACTTCAAGCACCGGACGGCTGCCAGAGACGGCCACCACTTCACGGCTTGCCTGAATATCAATCTCATCAGCCTTTACGCCAGGTAGCTGTACGTGAAGCGTCAAAGCATCTTCACTTTCAACTAACGTAGCGGCAGGCGTCCAAGTAGTGGGTGCGCTTTCTACGCCAGAGAGATCATCAAAGAGCTGATCTAACTGTTGTTTTACTGCATTCATTTCGGAAAATGGTTGCCAATAACGACGAACAAGCATGTTGTGTATCTCCTAATCTCGATGTCCCTATGGTGCCAATTGCAAAGGGCGATCGCGTAGTGTTACAAACCTCACCTGCTGGTAGAGCATGCCGAAATTCGGTTCAGGTACGGCAAACCACCACCCCAGTTGGCATAATAAAGACTACTTATCCCACCAAAAAACATGACCAGAACAGCCCTTATCACCGGTGCATCCAGCGGCATTGGCCTTGCCTTCGCCCAGGTTTTCGCCCGCGAAAAGCACAACCTCATTCTGGTTGCCCGCAGCGAAGACAAGCTGAACAAACTCAAAAAAGAACTCTCTGAAAAGCACGGCATTGAAGTTGTTGTTCTCAGCTATGACCTCACCGACAACACCGCTGTTCAACAACTTTTTGAACAAACCCAGCAACAAAATCTCACGGTCGATGTTCTGATCAACAACGCAGGCTATGGCGACTATGGCGAATTTGCCAGCGGCGACTGGGAAAAGCTCCAGGGCATGATTTTACTCAACACGCTAGCGCTCACCCACCTCACTCACCTATTTCTACCCGGAATGGTTTCGCGTGGCTTTGGGCAAATTCTCAACGTCGCGTCTACAGCCGCTTTCCAGCCAGGGCCGATGATGGCCGTTTACTTTGCCACTAAGGCGTACGTGCTGTCTCTGAGTGAGGCGATCGCAGCCGAAACCCAAGACACCGGTATCCAGGTCACCGTCCTCTGCCCTGGCCCTACCCAATCAAACTTCGGTCAGGTCGCTGGCATGGACAAAGTCCCCGGCATGGGCAAAAACGTCACCTCAGACAAATTCCCCACGGCCCTTGAAGTGGCCGAATACGGCTACCAGTGCCTGCAAAAAGACAAAGTCGTCGCTGTCCACGGCATGCTCAACAAAGCCCTCACCTTCACGCCCCGCATCATGCCCCGAAAACTCCTACGCGACGGCATCAAAAAGTTCATGTCTGCTGAATAAAAGCAGACTGCATCCCCTACCGCTGCAAAAACAAAAACCCTGCCTGCAATCCCCCAATCACAAACCCCAGCACACCGCCCAAGTTCACAATCGCCTGCAATTCACTGCGCACAATCGTCTGAATTGCCCCCTCCAGCTCCTTCGGAGACGTACCATTCACCCGATCAATAATCACCTGATCGATATTCAAAATCGGAATCGCCTGCATTACGATTGACTCTAAGTCTCGCTCTAAGTAGCGCTCCAGTATCAGCGCCAGCTCATGGCTAATCGTCTCTAACGACTCACCAATCACCGGAGAAGCCTGAAGCCGTCCTAACAGCTGGGACGCCAGCTTCTCCCAGTCCACAGACGCACTGACAGATTCCAACAGATTGCCACCATTCTCTCTCAAATAAGTCTTAATCGTCTGCCGCAGCGTGCTTCTGAGCTTGCGCACTGTAGCGACCGGCAGCTCCTGCAAAGAAAACTGCAATAGCCATCGCTGCAACCGCACCTTCACACCCAGTCCCGCTATCAGCTCTGCAATGCGTGCATTGCTCTTCTGCGGGTCACTAATGCACACCGCTCGCAGACGAGTGAGCGCGTTGCGTACACCAAATACATTGGCCACCACCCAGTAGGTACCACTCGTTTTTGAGCGCAGGGTTTCATCAATGACCTGAATGTTGTAATCACTCAAAAAATCCACCAGCAGCTGCCGCACCCGGTCGGGCGGCAGCAGCCCATTCACCATCCAATCTGAAACCTGAGCAGCCTGCTCATCAGCTAGTTGAAAATCGACCAATACCCGATCAAAAATTTGATTGATTTGAGCATCTAAAAAGTCATCTTGCCGGGACCATACCCGCAGTAGGCGCGGCAGCGATTGGCCCACAAGATCTTGCAGTACGTTGCCCAGTATTTTGGCGGTTTTGCTTTGTGAGCTGCCCTGCATTTGCTCAAGGGCAAGGCGCAGCAGCCAGTTAATCGCCTTTTCAGTGCGCTCGGTTTCTAGCAGGCGGCGGGCAAGCTTTTGCATTTCTTCTGGGGTGAGGAGCGATCGCATGATCACGTCCGACACCTTCTGCGCTAGCCGCTGCTGATTACTTGGAATCAGTCCTGGCGTAAACGGAATCTTTTTCCCAAATAGATACTTTGGCCCATACGGGCGAAACAGCATCTTAATCGCCACATCGTTTGTAAAATAGCCAATCACGCCACCTAGCACAGGCGGCAACAACACTATCCACAGATTCCCTGCGCTCATACCCTCGGCTCGTGAAAAATTCGCCTATCCTCTCGGCTGTTTTTACCAGCGACTAGACCTTAGTCGCTACCAGCACACCCATCATGCCACCCGCAATCGGATAGTGGACGGCCTTCGCAAATCCAGCTGTTTTCGCTAGCTTTACCTGCTCTGACCCAGGCGGGAAGCGATCGACACTGGGCCCAATGTAAGCATACTCCTCACTCATGCCCAACCGCTCTGCCGTTGGGACCACAATCGTCTCCAAGTACCACTTCTGAAACTGCACAACTAGCGGATTCGTAGGCGAATGAAAATCTAAAACAGCAACCGTTGCGCCTGGAGTTAACACCCGATATAGCTCCCTCAAACCCTGAGGAATATCGGTTAAATTTCTCAAACCGTAGGCCATCGTAGCGGCGTCAAAACTGTTGTCAGCAAAGGGTAGTGAAAGCGCATCGGCCTCGACCCAGCTGAGTCGAGGTTGCAAATGTGGGCTTCTTTTGGATGCGATCGCCAGCTGCTCCACCGCAAAATCTGCCCCCGTCACCTGACCGGCCGGGCCCACGCGCTTAGCCAACAGCAGCGCCAAATCCCCACTACCGCAGCATACATCTAAGCAGGTCATCCCCTGTGCCGCACCGCTCCAGCGCACTGCCATCTGCTTCCACACCAGATGCAGCCCCAAGCTCATATCCTGATTCATCCGGTCATACTGAGGCGCAATCCGATCAAACAGCTGACGAATCTGAGCAGCCTCCGGTTGAGTAGACGAAATCAGAGAACCCTCATTCATATATCAATTAAAATTTGGAACACAACTATTACACAACAAAAAAGGCTCCATAGAAAAACATATGAAACCTCTTAAATTGAGATCAAGGATTGATTCAGCACCTAACCGCTACATTATTGTTTTAATACTTAGCGCCAGCTGAGGAGCCATCAGTCCCAATAGTTGAGCCACATCATCTAAAGTCGAATAGGCCGTTTTCCACTGTAAGGAGAGCGTCGCAAGAGCGGTTCCGTGATAGCTCACAGGAATAGCCACATGGCACTGAGTCCCATCTGCATAGAGCGCATCGGCAGCTAGCGCCTCATCCAACTGAATGTTCAGTACTGACTGACTGCTCTGAGCTGTAATGACAGCTTGCACCATGTCATTAGCAGTCACTGCATCAGCAGAAATCTCACCATAAGTCCCAGCGGCACCGCTTTCTGCCAACACAATCGCGCAGGCGTCCGCTGTCAAAATTTGACCAAACCCATCTGCCAAATAGGTCAGCGCTGCTGTTGTTTCCATCGGCTGCGCTGCGGTCTGACCAACTGTCACCATCAGCTTCGACTGTTTCTCAGCGCGGTGCAACTCTTGATTTTGTCGCTTGATCAGGTCATAGGTTTCGGAGGCTCTATCCACAACATGCTTAAGATCATCCGGGTCCCAAGGCTTTGTAATATAGCGATAAACCTGACCAGCATTAATCGCCTCAACCAGATCTTCTACATCGGTGAAGCCCGTTAAGATGATGCGAACTGTATCTGGGAAATCAGGAACTGTTTTACTCAGAAACTCTGTTCCTTTCATCTCAGGCATGCGCTGATCAGAAATAATCACGGCCACTTCACCCTCATTGGAGAGTACCTCTAAAGCGGCGACTCCGCTTTCAGCTCGCAACACCTTGAAATCGCGACGAAACGTTCGATACAGCAGGTCAAGGTTGTCAGGTTCATCATCCACAACCAGCATGCGAGGTTTCTTGGAGGGCTTATGGCTAGCCAGGACAAGTGGACTGATGTTGCTCATAAGAATCGGTCGCCTTTTGAGGGAAATGAGATAGCGCTGCCAAATGGTTAAACAAGCGGCTAATTGCTCTCTCAGTAAGCCCAAGGAACCATCAAAAGTAAACAACGTAAGTCGGTCTAAGGGTCGTTTTAGACCTGGTATTTCAACCCAAAGATAAACAACCAGGCTCGCTCACATCCCTCGCAAAATTACCGACAAGAATCTATGACGAACCGACTTCTAAAAGCTCTACTACGTTACCGTCTGGGTCTTTAACAAAGAGCGCAGCCCGCCCCGATGAACTCATTTGGAACGTAATATTCAGCGCAGTTAACGACTGCTTAATCGCCGCTAGATTGTGAACAGCAAACGTGATATGCGGATGACGCCCCCACTTGTCTTCTCGGACTGGATTTTTTGCCCAGTCGCTGACGATCAGATGCAGCTGAAAATCACCGACTTGATACCAGCTACCTGGAAAAGCCAGCGACCGAGTCACCTGCTCTAGCCCAATTACCTCTGAATAAAACTTATCTGCTTTTTCTAAATCACTCACCTGCACAGCCACGTGAAGCGGATACAAAATATCAACCATCTTTTTTTGCCTAGGGTCCGATTCCCCCTATTATCTACGGGGTGTTGGTCAAAGGTTGGTTAAATATTTAGCGAATGAAACTAGTGCTTTTGTTGGGCGGTGGGCTGCTAGCGGCTCTGATATTAGCAGAAATCATTTTACAGTTCGGCTTTGGCTTTGGCCGTCCGCCGCTATATGTCGCCGATAAAACGATGGGCTATCGCCTAGCCCCTAATCAACGAATTCGGCGATTCGGCAATCGAATTGAGATCAACGAATATTCAATGAGAGCAGGGGCGATCGCACCCATCACCGAACCCAGCACCCTACGCCTTTTTCTGCTAGGCGATTCCTTAGCCAACGGCAACTGGTGGACCGACCAGTCGGATATTTTATCTGTTGGTATCGCGAAGGCCCTTCAGCCCAAGCTACCTGACCAATATCGGCAAGTAGAAGCACTCAACGCATCGGCTAATTCCTGGGGTCCACGAAACGAACTGGCTTATCTAGAGCGCTACGGCACGTTTGATTCGCAGGTGCTGGTGCTACTGCTCAACACGGATGATCTTTTTGGCACAGCGCCGACTTCTTTACAGGTAGGGCGCGATCGCAACTACCCCAGCCAAAATTATGCTTTTGCGATCGCAGAACTCCTGAACCGAGCATTCGCCAAAAATCATCCCATTCCAGGGCTAAAAGAGAGTCAGAACGAAGGGGGTGATCGTGTCGGCAAAAACATCACCGCCATCGACAGCATCTATAAAACCACCCATGCTGCTAACGGCATGTTCATCCTCGTACTGTCCCCACTCAAGCGAGAACTCCCAGGTCCTAGAGACTACGAACTCACCGCCCGGCAAAGATTAAAAGACTGGGCCACAGAACACAACGCACCCTACTTAGACCTACTCGAGACCTTCCAGGCCCATCCACAGGCCGCCAGCACCCTCTACCGAGACCACATTCACCTGAGCCCAGCTGGCAACCAAAAAGTGAGCCAGCTGGTTGCTAAAAGTATCAGCAACCAGCTGGCTCATGATTCAAACGATACAGACTAACGCTACTAAACTGGCACCTTAAACCGACCAGCGATCTATTAGCTAATGGGCACAGGCTCTAGCGCCATACGCAGATCGGCAGGAGACTTCCAGGTCGTTCCATCCAAAGCCATCTGGTCAATCTCACTGGCGAGCCGCAACGCCTTCAGCGCCTGCTCACCACCCACAGAGGGTTGGTCACCACCCCGTACACAGTGCACAAAATGCTCTAGCTCAGCGTGCAGCGGCTCCGTATTACTGGTATAAACCTTCTCAATCAAACCATCCTGGCGATACATCACCTGACCGTAGTCAGCCATGCAGTTTTCCGTCGTCTGACGATGAATCTCAATTTTGTTATTCAGAAAATCTGCTTCTGTGAGCGAGTTACGACAGTGCGCAGAAATAGTCCTAATCTTACGATGAGTCACCTTACTGGCCGTTACCGTAGCCACGATGCCATTCGCAAAACCCAGCGTTGCCGTCACATAGTCCAAATAGGAAGAGTCAGTCCCCTTACTGCCACTAGCGGTCAGCTTCACCACCGAAGAATTG
>JBCBDN010000103.1:0-11904 GCA_038529685.1 Cyanobacteria bacterium J06598_1
CAGGATTTTTCAGCGATCAAGAGAGTGCGATTTCTGGCTATGTGAAAACGCTAGAAAAAGTTTGGGGAAAGCATTTACAAGATAGTCCAAAAGCATCTATCGAAATTGAACAAATGCTCTTCCGAGAACATTGGCATGGTTTGGCCTTAAGGGCAAACTGGCTGAAGCGACTGACGGCAGAATTTGCGCAGCAGGCAGATTCGCAGACGCGTCCAGAGGCTATTCGGCTAAAAGATTGGCTGCACCTTAGCTTGGCTTACGATTTTAATCCTGAAGACGGGCCGAAGCTACAGCAGCTAGCGACTGAACTGATTGATCCTTCGGCGACTGTTGATTGGGAGATGAGGTTTTATCAAAGGTCGGAGCAGCAGCAATGGACTTGTCACCGCAGCTGGCCGATAGAGGATAAGTCTTGAGAGGAACGCAGCTTCGATTGCATGTACTATCGAGTGTGTATCTTGACGATCCCGTCGTAAATATTCCTGAAATAAAAGCGGCTTGGACCTCTGCATTAGATAAATCGATAGAAGGCACACTGGCAGTCCTGATAAATAGCACTGGCTCAGGATATTAAACATGGGCGCAAACAAGTCGCTAACGCCTCACTGGTAGATACGTAGCTGTTGGCTATCTACTTCAAGAACAATCTCATCTTGATAGTTCAGACCCTTGATAAAGGGAGTTATCACTTCAAGAATATCAGGAGACTGGAAGTGCTCTGGTTTGGTATCAGGGTGCGGATAGTAGATCAATCCATCTGTCTTTTTGTTCTGGCCTGATGAGAACCGGCAGTCGAAGAAGGAGAAATCTTCAGCGGGTTCAGCGGGTGACCATTTAACCTGCCTGAACGTGTGTTTAGCACGATTGACTGTGTAGGTATGTGGCGAAATTGAAATGTTCAAGGTGCCCATGAAATATTCATCAAGGTTGAGTCCTAGTGCTCGAAAGACTGGCTTTTGCATTTCGAGCGTACCTGCCGGGAAGCGGGGATCCCCTGACTTCCCAGACGCGACGCCGTAACCTTCTTTTATACGTCCTTTCACTTGAATCCAATCACTCATTTTGCACGCAGCTGAACGACAGGCTTAATTATCCAACAGTTTTCATTTACTTTTGAGCCGGCTGTAAAACTGTTCTCAATCCCAACAGAATTAATCCCATGCTCGCCAGCATCCAAGGCGTCACGGGCTCTACGAAAAATAGCCCCGCTAGCAAAGCCGCCCACACAGGCACACCGCTGTACACAATGCTGGTAGATTTTGTCGGCCCGATGCGCTGAGTGCTAAGCGTGAAGAGTAAATAGCCAATGCCAGAGGCGCCTACGCCCATGTAAAACACACCCAAGATAGAAGCTGGCGAGAGGATAGGAAACCCTGACTGTAAGAGTTCTGGAATGACCAAAAAGCTCAGCTGGGCAACACCCAAAAGTGCACCGTAATAGCTCATGGCCAAGCCGCTGTAGCGTCTGCCCAGATAACGTAGCAAAATGGAATAGCCAGCCCAGCACAGCACGGCACAGAGCATGAGCAGGTCGCCCTGGTTGAACTGAAGCTGTAGAAGGGCCATGAGGTTACCGCTGGTAAGGAGAATGAGGACGCCGAAAATTGCGATCGCACCCCCCAAATAATTCTTCAGCGCCAGCTTCTCTTTCAAAATCACCGCCGCCAAAAATCCTGTCACCACCGGATTGAACGCATTAATAATGGCCGAATTGGCGACAGCGGTATAGCGCAAGCTAGAAAAGAAAAAGAAGTGATAGCCCACAACCCCGAAGGTGCCCAGAAAAAACAAACAGACTTTATCTGTCGCAGATGCGACCTTCAGGCGCGGACCAATATCGCCTCGATGCCACACCAGCAGCTGCAAAAATGCACTGGCAATCAGGTAGCGCAGCAGCGTAATCAGCACCGGCCCCATCTCGCGGGTAGTGTACTTGCCTGCAACGAAACTGCCTGCAAATAGTAAGCTGGTCAACACGGCCAACACGCTTTGGCTCCAAAGGTTGGGATGCTTTGACACTAAAAGTACACCTGCGATTAACTTACCGTTTAGCAAGTTTAAGAGAATGATGCCTTTTGCTATAGCTGTTTTTGATATTGACGGGGTGCTGCGCGATGTAGGAGGGTCTTACCGAAGGGCGATCGCAGACACGGTAGAACACTACACCAGCGGCCAATACCGCCCTACCATCGAAGATATTGACGTGCTCAAAAGTGAAGGCATCTGGAACAATGACTGGAAGGCGTCAGAAGTCCTGATTCATCGCTACTTTGAATCGAAAAACGAGCCGATTCCTACCGCCACCTACGAAGAGATTACAGACTATTTCCAAAAACAATATCGCGGACCCGATACCGAAGATCCTGACCAATGGACGGGCTATATTTCTAACGAGCCGCTGCTAGTCGATAGCGACTACCTCAAAACGCTCGCCCAGTCTGGCATTCCCTATGCCTTCTTCAGCGGTGCAACCCAGGGCTCTGCGAATTTTGTCCTGCAACGGCGCATCGGACTAGCGGCACCTATCTTAATCGCGATGGAAGATGCCCCCGGAAAGCCTGACCCCACCGGGCTAAAAATGGCAGTTGAGCAGATAGAAACACAGCAGTCTATCGAGTCAGGACTGCCGGTAATTTATGCGGGCGATACGGCGGCAGACATGAAAACGATTACGGCGGCAGAGGGTCAGTTCCCTGGGCGACAGTGGGTGGCGATTGGAATTTTGCCGCCCCATGCGCAAAAAGACGAGTCGTACAAAGCTAGCTATACCCAGAAGTTGAAAGCGGCAGGAGCACAGACCGTTCTGAGCAACGTTCGCCAAATCACAGCCGAACTTGTGAAGGCGCTGCTGTAGCAGAAGTTTTTACGCACGGATAGGCAAATGCATTGTGGGCATGCTATGCACAGAACAAAAATAGCTTATGAGTGTGCCTTCCCTAACGACAGCGTTGTGCCTACCGGCCATTGAGATAGAAGCGCTTTTACAGGGCCGCATGATTGCGGCGGTGTCCAATACTTTTCGTAATCCGCTTCAGTTTGCGCTGTGCCCGGTATCGGAGCCTCTATCGCGCACGGTGCTGATACAACGCTACCGCCCGAGCTTTTTACGGAGCCTAAAGCCTCGGAAATCAGAGCCCAAAAATCAAACGACGCTGTATGCCTGGGCAAAATTTGGCCGCTGCCGAATTTACCGGCAGACCCATGATTTGGCGGCGCTCTCTCAGCTGACGGTGTGGCGGGTTGAGTATTTGGAAGCGTTAGTGCGATCGCACCACAAAATCTTCCTGATGTCGCTGCAGGTCTACCGGTTTGAGCAGCCGCTTCGCATGGCCATGAAGCCCGTGAGCACAGACAAAATCGGCCGCTACATTCATTTGCCTAGTACACCCTCTAGCTATCACTCAGAGCCCATTATTGGCGTCGAAGCGTCTCTGTACCGGCAGCAGCTACTCACCGATTTGGCACCGCCACCTCACCTTGAGCTAGAAGATTTACAGGCCGCACTCTCCCAAATAAGAGAAAGCGGACTCGGCGCTATGTCTCTCGATCGCGATATTCGCTATCTGTTGGGCTGGTCACGAGTGGACCAAACGAAGCTTTACGATTCAGACTTTGTTTGGATAAAACAAATTGCGCTGGTGGGCAACACTGGCAATGAGCACGAAGAATTTGAAAAGCTGGTGCGTCGCAGCCTAATCAAGTTGGGGTTCAGCAATCAAGGCCGCAACATAAAGGCCAGCCTGAATCCAGACATAGCTGGCGAGCCAGATAGTCTAGATGTGTACTGTGAGTCGCCCTATTCTCTCGTAGGCATGTGCAAAGCCAATCAGCACAGCAGCGTACCCAATACTGTTGTAGAACAGTTCAATTATCTAGGAAATGAGCATTTACCACTCGGCGATTTTGAGCACGCTGTAAAACTGTTGTTTGTAGCCGGTACGCTCACAGCTCATACTCAGCAAACCGCTATTGAAAATCGGATGAACGTTATGCGTCCAGAAACTTTGCAAAGGCTGACTGAACTTCAGGCACAGCACCCAGGCTCAATAGATTTGTATCGGTTAAAGCCCTGCTTGCAGAACGCACCTTTTGGTGAAGCTGCTGATCAAAAAGTGAATCTGTTCATCGATAAAATTCTACAACAGCTGGAGGTCAGAGCAGAGCTGATTCGCGCGGTAAAAAACTGCTTACACACGACCGGAGAAGAGAGTGTAGGGACTGACGCCGTTTACTTTGCCTATGCGGGCAACGCCTCACGGTTGCAGCTACCGCAGCTCAGCCGTCAAGAAGTCCAAGAAACGCTGATTGAACTCTCTTCTCCTCTGGCAGGCTACTTGGGCCGAGTAGAAGATGTCGATGCCCCCGCCGATAGACGCAGTCACCTTTTTTACTTTCTAAGAGAACTCCATGTTGATCGTGGCGTTCCATGCTAAGGTCTGGCTTTCACTTTTTTACGTTTGCTTTTTCACAGTCGTCTTTTTAAGAGAGAATACTTTTCTATAAATCCTCGCGTGCTTTCTAGAGCTATTTATACTACTCAACTAATGTTCCTATGCGCTATATTCCTGCAAGATTTCGCCCAAACGCTGACGATCAGCTGCTACAGCCCAATAACGGCAGCGCGAGACTACAGATGCATGGGTCTGCGATCGCAATCGGCATTACCACAGGCACCCTCGGCGTGCTGTTCGACCTCTCCTTCGCCGTCCTGATTTTTTCTAATAACCTATCAGAACATCTCTCTGCCGGAATTGGATTCATTCTCTTTAGCGCCGCCGCTACCCGCATCATGATAGGGATCATGAGCTCATTTCCTGGGATGGTAGCCGACTTGGCAGGCATCCCCACCGCCATCATGGCGTGGAGTACAGGCATGGTAGTGCGGCAAATGCCGACAACAGCAACCTCTACCGAACTACTCGTAACCGTCATTACCACCATTGCCCTGACCTCTGCACTAACCGGAATATTGCTGTGGATCATCGGTGCACTAAGGCTAGGCAACATCGTTCGGTGGCTACCAGATGCCGCTATTGGCGGCTTTATTGCCAGCAGCGGATGGCTACTGGTGAAAGGTGCTTTTGAAGTATTGACAGGGCAAAAGTTAACGCTCGGCGCTTTTGCCGACCCCAGTCAGCTTGCGAGCCCTATGATGTGGCTGCCTGGGTTGGTGTTGGCGCTTTACTTGCTAGTCGTGACCCGCCATCGGACCCACTCTTTAGTCATGGCAGGCAGCTTAATCGCAGCGACAGGCATTTTCTATTTAGGGCTGACGCTCGCAGGAATATCACCAGCCGAAGCGAATGCTCAGGGGTTTACGTTGGGTATTCCGGCGCTGCAAAACACTTGGCAGCTGCTGAGTTGGTCGGACCTGCTGAAAATTGACTGGCAGGCGATTGGCAGTCAGTGGATGTGCTCAGGAACAGTCAGCGCCATTACAGCAGTGCTGTTGCTGATGAACCTGAAAGGGGTAGAAGTAGTGCTCTCTCAAGATATTGATATTAATCACGAGCTAAAGGTGGCAGGCCGGGCAAACATTTTGACGGGTCTTGGCGGTGGGATTCTCTCTTTTCAGTCTTTTGGTCGCTCTGTGATGGCGCACAAAATGGGCGGCAGCAACCGCCTAGTGACGTTTGTAGGGGCCGCTACGTTTGTCGTTTTACCGCTGCTATTTTCTTCTGTGCTGACCTATTTCCCTAAGACGATTCTAGGCGGACTTTTGTTGTACTTAGGGCTTTCTGCACTATTGGAGTGGGTATATCGTGCTCGTAACAAACTCTCTAAGGTGGACTATGGCATGGTGCAGTTAATTTGGATAGTGAGTGCCATTGTAGGCTTTTTGCAGGGGTTGGCTTTGGGGTGGGCGATCGCAGTCGTTCTTATGCTCTATCGCGCCGCGACCCAAACGCCTTCGACTAACCAGTAAAACGCTGTGTTCTGATTTTTCTTCTCAAAAGAACAGTGTTCTATATCAAGTTCTATATCAACAGCTGCCTGCTTTTACACAACTGTCTTGAGCGATTGTATTGAGAAAACTTGAAATATGCCCATTCATCAGGATTAAATGAGTGGGTAACGTTCTCTAGGCAACCTCCGATGACACCTCCAGTAACAATTGAGCAACTCAATAAAGACTTTGGTTCAGAGCAGGTCAAAGTCGTGGAAGGGAAAGGTGGCTTCCCTGTCGTCGAAGTCAGTAACGCAAAGGCAAACGCTAAAATTTCGGTCTATTCAGCTCAGGTCCTATCCTTTCAGCCAGCGGGTGAGCCTACAGACGTGATGTTTGTGAGTGAAAAAGCCTATTACCAAACCGGCAAAGCAACTAAGGGTGGAATTCCTATCTGCTGGCCTTGGTTTGGCCCTGACCCAGCAGGCAAAGGCCGCGCCAGCCACGGATTTGTGCGCAACCGGATGTGGACACTCCTCGGCGCAGAAGCCACACCCTCGGGCGAAACCAAAGTCCGCCTCGGCATGTCTCCCAGCGAAGAAACGCTGGCTATTTGGCCCTGCCAGTTTGAGCTAGTGATGGAGGCCATCATTGGCGAGCAGCTCACCGTGACACTCACCACCAAAAACACGGGCGACGAAGCCTTTTCAATTACGCAGGCATTTCACACATATTTCTCTACGGGAGACATCAGCAAAGTCAAAGTGCTGGGTCTCGAAGGCGCGCAGTATTTGGACAAAGCCAACGGCGGCGATGAAAAAACTCAGGACGGCGCGATTGACATCACCGCCGAGGTCGACCGGGTGTACATGGATGTGCAGCCCGAGCTCATCGTTGAAGACGGCGACCTCGGCCGACGCATCAAAATCACCTCTACGGGAAGCAAAACAGCGATTGTATGGAATCCGTGGGCTGAGATTTCAGCCAAAATGGCTGACTTAGAAGATGCAGACTATCAGCGATTCATCTGTGTAGAAACCGCCAACGCTGGAGGTGATGTCGTTAAAGTCGCAGCGGGCGCTGACTATCAGCTCAAGGCCGTCTACACCATTGAGCGCAGCTAATCGCTGAGCGAGCTTGATATAGTCATCCGGTGATGGCAGAAACACCCATCTATAGCATCTGTAGAGTTGCTGAGGACACTACTATCGGTTGAAACCGTTATGTAGCAACGGGCAACTCTACTAGCAAAGTAAGAATGCATCCTTACTTTGCTATACCATCACCGACAAAGCTCTCGAGTTTTGCATTTCACTTCGGTCTGTAAATCAGCGCGTATATTTTCGACAGGGAAAAGGGCGTCGATATCCTTGTCCGACAGCACGACTCACGACTGTCTACACATTTTCGCACCCTCCGGATTAAGAGATTAGGCTTTCAGTATCAATTAAAACAAGAGCACGCTTACAGCTTCATATTTCCTCTAATCAAGTTTGTTGTATATGGCTAGCGTAAGTCCGTAATATCGTGTTGCCACTGTTATCTTTTTGACAAAGCGAGACAAAAAATACCCGATTAAATAAAGATTCGCTGATAATCGAGAAGAGATTGTATCGCGATCGCCTGCTATCGTGATACACCTATTTATCTAGTGCATTTTTGTCCCTTGTCCGCTTTCTCTTTTTATTTTCTGTTAGAAAATTATGTCAAAGCGCTAAGTACATCAGTACGTTGCCATGACTTAGTACCCCATGAGAGTAAGCGTGCAAAGTAAGCATTATAGATGTTTGTAGTAGCTAAAACTTAGTGCAAACATCTACAACACTTCAAACATAGGGACTCTCTACCGTTCTCTTCTCTTTTCAGGATCTGTTCAAACGATCCGTTCAGCCAGATGTCAGATCTCTTTTTTTATCTACTGCCGTTTATCGTCGGCGGAGCCATTTCCGGAATCGTTTGTGGATTGCTACCTTTTGTTCTTGCAACCAAGCGCAGACGCCCTTTACTAGGATTTACTGCACTCGCCGTTTGCGTAGCTTGCGGTATTTGCCTCGGCGCAATTCTGGCCTTTCCGATCGCGACAAGCTTTGCCGCCGCTATTTTGCTGACGCAGCCACGCGAACCTAAGCCCAGACGTGAAAAGGTTCCTGCTGCTTTTCCAGACGTTCGCGAAGCGGAAACACTCACTTAGGAAGACCGGTTGTAACTTCAAGCATTTATCTATTTGAAAGATTACACCTTCAGTAAAGGTGTTGCCCGAGCGTTAAAGTTCGCAGCTTGCAAGGCCGCCACAGCCGCATCAGCATTTCTTACTCGGTACTGATTCCCTAGACGAATAGCGTGGCTCTGACTGCGGGTGCGAATCACCGCAATTACAGGCGTTTTCGCGGCGAACTTATCTTCGCCTTGCAGCACTCGCAGCACGTCTCGCAAACGATTCTGCTTTTTGATATCGCCTGCTACCGAGGGCTCAATATCAAGCATGACCATGCTCACCGTTTCAATCGGCTGTGCGTCGTCAATAATCATTTGCACACGGTCATCGCGGCGATCGACTTTGCCCCAAACCATAAGGCGGGCATCGGGCTTAATATATTGCCCGATACGAGCGTAGGATTTTGGGAAAATGACGGCTTCGGCATGGCCAGTGAGGTCCTCCATCTGCACGACGGCCATAGAGTCGCCTTTTTTGGTGGTGACGGGTTTCACCATGCTGAGCATGACGATGGCCGTAAGGGTGACTTTCTCTGGTTTTTCTGCCAGGGTGGCTAACTCAATGGGGGCGAGAATTTTGGCTGAGTGCTGGATATTTTTGAGCGGATGGTCAGAGATGTAGAAGCCGAGCAGCTCTTTTTCTAGCTTAAGTCGCTCTTGGGGATCAAAATCTGGAGTGGGGGGTGCTTTGGGCGCGGACTCGAAGCCTTTTTGCGGTGCGCCTTCGGCAGCAGGGGCAGCGCCGAGCATATCGAAGAGGTTACCTTGACCGACTTCGCGGTCTTTGGCACGGGACTGGGCCCAGTCTACGACGAGTTCTAGGTCGTGCATGAGCTGCTGACGGTTAGGCTCAATGCCTTCGAAGGCACCGGAGAGGATGAGGGCTTCTAGAGCGCGCTTGTTAACGGCGCGAAGATCAACGCGATCGCACAAGTCAGGCAAAGACGTAAAGGGCCCTTCCTCCTGCCGCGACACAATCAACGCCTCAATGGCACCTAAGCCCAAATTACGAACCGCCGATAGCCCAAACAAAATCTCATTATCTAGCGGGGTAAAGTCCACCTCCGACTTATTCACATCCGGCGGCAGCACCTGAATGCTCATGCTCAAGCAGCTAGCGATGTACATTTGCACTTTGTCTTGGTCGCCGCTGATGGCAGTCAGCAGCGCCGCCATGTATTCAACCGGGTAGTTTGCCTTCAAATACGCCGTCTGAAAGGTGACAAATCCGTAAGCAGTCGAGTGAGATTTGTTAAAGCAGTACTCTGCAAACAGCACCATCTGGTCGAACAGATCGTTGGCAGGCTTACGTGAGAACTCGTTTTTACTGGCTCCCTCAATGAAGATTTCTCGATGCTTCTCCATCTCTTTGATTTTCTTTTTACCCATAGCGCGACGCAGCAGGTCGGCCTCGCCTAGCGAATAGCCCGCTAGGTCTTGAGCAATTTTCATGATCTGTTCTTGATAGACCATGATGCCGTAAGTCTCTTTTAAGATCGGCTCTAAGATTTTGTGGGCGTAGTCAATCTTCTCTCTGCCGTGCTTACGGTCGATAAACTTAGGAATAAGCCCCGCATCTAAAGGTCCAGGCCGATATAGGGCCAAAACCGAAGAAATGTCTTCTAATCCAGACGGCTTGAGGTCTTTTACAATCTGCCGCATGCCAGAAGACTCTAGCTGGAAAACGCCCGCTAGCTCACCGCCTGCCAACAGTTTGTAAGTTGCCGGATCATCCAGCGGCAGAGCATCCAGGTCGATTTTGACATCGTGCCGTCGCTCGATGTGGTTCACCGCTTTTTGGATCATGGTGAGGTTGCGTAGGCCCAAAAAGTCCATCTTCAGCAAGCCGATGGCTTCTACATCTTCCATGTAGTACTGGGTAATCACCGCGCCGTCGTTGTTGCGCTGCAAGGGCACGATGGTATCGAGCGGATGCTCAGAAATCACCACGCCCGCTGCGTGCATACCGAAGGTTTTGTTCGTCCCTTCAATGGTGATAGCCGTGTCAATCCATCGCTGAAAGGTAACGGCAGTGCCGGGAATCAGCTCGCCGCTGTCGTACTTTGCTTTGAAGTCCTCGGCAGGCGTTTTCTCAGAGATCATCACTTTGAGCTTGGCGGGCTTACCTCGCGCAACTGGGATGAGCTTAGCTAGCTTATCGGACTCGTTGTAGGGGATGTCGAGCACGCGGGCTACATCCTTGAGCACCGCCTTGGAGGTCATGCGGTTGAAGGTAATGATCTGCGCAACGTGGTCGGTGCCGTATTTTTCGGTGACGTATTCGATTACCTTCTCGCGCTTTTCAATGCAGAAGTCGGTATCTACGTCCGGCATAGACTTGCGTTCTGGATTGAGGAAGCGCTCAAACAGCAGGCCGTGATGCACCGGGTCAATGTTGGTGATGCCCATAGCGTAGGCCACCAGAGACCCGGCGGCCGAGCCTCGGCCTGGACCTACGGAAATATCGTTATCGCGGGCGAATTTGATGTAGTCCCACACCACTAGGAAGTAGGTCGCAAAGCCCATCTGGTGCATCATCGCGACTTCGTATTCCATTCGCTCGATATACTCTTGGCTCAGCCCGTCGCGGCTCTCCAAATTCATGCGCTCTAGCAGGCCATCCCAGGCCACTTTTTCCATGTAGCTTTCTTTGTTGTAGCCCTCAGGAATCGGGAAGTTAGGAATCTGCGGATTCCCCAGGATGTTGTATTCCTCAACCTTGTCGGCCACTTCTTGCGTGCGAGAAATGGCGTCGGCAATCACGTCTGGCGGCAGGTGATCGCGAAAGAGCCGGCCCATCTCTTCTTCAGACTTGAGATACTCTGTGCCGCTGTAGCGTAGCCGCTTATCTTCGGTGATGAGCTTGCCGGTTTGAATGCACAGCAGCGCGTCGTGCGCTTCTACATCTACGCACGAGATAAAGTGAGAGTCGTTTGTAGCGACGACTTTAATATCGAGCTCTTGGGCAATGCGAACAATTTCGGTGTTTACAATCCGGTCTTCGTAGGAGCCGTGGTCTTGAATTTCTAGGTAGTAGTCATCACCAAGCAGGTCTTTGTACCACTGGGCGACGCGGCGCGCGACATCTAGGCGCTTTTTCATAATCGCCTGGGGAATTTCGCCACCGAGGCAGGCGCTGGTGATGATCAGCCCTTCGTGATACTGCTCTAGCAGATCTTTATTGATGCAGGGGCGCGAAAAGATGCCTTTACCCTGCACGCCTTCTAAGTGGGATACCGTTGTGAGCTTAACGAGGTTTTTGTAGCCGATGTCGTTTTTGGCGAGGACAAGCTGATGGTACTTCGGGCGCTTTTCTTGCTTGGTGATGTCGCCGTTAATGATGTACATCTCATTGCCGATGATCGGCTTGATGCCTTTTTTGCTGCACACTTTCAGCAGCTCGATGGCACCGTACATGACACCGTGGTCGGTGAGTGCGATCGCATTCATATCCAGTTCCAAAGCCCGATCCACCAATGGATCGATATGGCTAGCACCATCGAGCAGGCTGTAGTCGCTGTGGATGTGCAAACCAACAAAAGACATAGGAAACGATCCTCTTTAAGGCAAAGCGCGACGACAGCCAAGTGCCATCTGAGTACAAAAGTACTCCTAAAATCTACTCTTTTACGAGTCTAAGATTCAAGCTCATCCAAGGTACGAGCAGCCTGCTTATGACGGGTAGGACGCAATAGATTGACACTCATTTAACCACTATATATGGCAATCTTTTCAGCCCGGGCAAGATTTTGACGCTACTTATAGTCTTTAACCCACATAAGAACGCCATAGAAGAAGGCTTT
>JBCBDN010000104.1:0-11895 GCA_038529685.1 Cyanobacteria bacterium J06598_1
ACGTTTAGCCCATATGAGACAGACCACAGAATACTGACCTGTTGGATGGTAAATACAGTGACTAGGCGATTGAAGGTAGTATGAGCCTGTCGTTAGGTTTAGTCAGAAGCTTAATAAGCGCGTACCGTTGCAGCGTATGATTTGTGAAACCGGATCGTTATACCATGCCCATCCGCCGCTGTTTTCATTGGTCTCGTTTTCATTGGTCTCGTTTTCATTGGTTTCGTTATAGGCAACTGATTGTCTGCGTATGCTTAGGGTTTACTTTGGCGATCGCACCAATTTGTGGCTCTACTTGGCGCACACCAACGCCGTCGCTGATAGCCATGGCAGCCGATGATTTTCCTTTGCTCGCCTCAGTAAATCAAAATTTAACCAAGCAAAATCTAACCAAACTGGCGCTGACCAATCAGGCGCTGACCAATCATGAACTAATAGAGCAGGGGCGACACAACTATCTTTCCCAGCGGTTTACCGCAGCGGTTAACGACTGGAGCCAAGCGGAAGCGATACTAGCTGCGCAAAACAATTTTGCGCAGCAGGCATTGTTGCTGAGTTACCTGACGGCGGCTTATCAACAGCTGGGGCAGTGGGAACAGGCGGAGCAGTGCATTTCACAGAGTCTAGAAATCATTTCTGAGGTATCTGTTGCACCACAAATTAGCGCTCAGGTATACAACACCTTTGGCAGCTTGCAGTTTGCAACGGGCAATGTTTCCTCGGCACTAGAGCGTTGGCAACAAGCAGCGGCGATTTATCTCAACAGTGGCGATGAGCAGCGTTATTTCAACAATCTTTTAAATCAGGTTCAGGCATTGCAAACGCTGGGTTACTACCATCAGGTGGCGGGTAAGCTCCATGTGTTAGAAGAGGCCTTGCCTCAGCAGGCTTGGCGAGTGCAAGCACGAGGATATCAACAGCTCGGGAAAACCTATCGCCTGCTGGGCAATTTAGAAGCCTCGAAAAATGCTTTAGAAACCGCACTTTCTCTTTCTGAAGATTTTTCTCAACAACAAACACAAGGGAACCAGACACAAGATAGCCAGACAGCCGAAGAACACATAGACACAGGTGCAATTTTAATTGAGCTGGGCAACACTGCCCAGGCAAAGGGTGAGCTGCCAGAGGCGATCGCCCTATATCAACAGGCCATCACAGCGTCCCTCACAACACCTGAGACAAACGGCACCCCTCTAGACGCAAAACTCAATTTGTTTAAGATGCTTGTAGAGACTGATCCCATCGCGGCGCGGCAAATGGTGTCAATGCTCGAAACTGACTTAACACATGCGCCACTGGGTCGCGCTCAGATCTATGCCTACATTCAGGCAGCTCAAAGTTTGCTAGCGCTAGAGGACTCAACGGAGAGTGCCACAGCGGCTAGCTGGCTGGCCCAGGCGCTTCAACAAAGCATCGACCTGCAAGATCGCCGCGCCCAGAGCTACGCACAAGGTTATTTGGCTCAGGCTTATGAGCGATCGCACCAGTGGCCAGCAGCCAAACAGCTCACCGAAGCCGCCCTCACGACTGCGCAAACTATCAATGCTGCCGATATTGCCTACCAGTGGCAGTGGCAGCTAGGACGCTTACTAAAGCAGCAAAACAAGCCTGAAGAAGCGTTGCAAGCCTACCGCACTGCCTTCGCTAGCCTGCAATCAATTCATCAAGATCTGAGTGCAACCCACCAAGACTTGCAGTTCTCCTTTCGCGACAGCGTAGAGCCGATTTACCGTGAGCTGGTTGATTTGCTGTTGCGGCCAAGTCCTGATCCCAGCCATCAGGAGGCCAGGCGTCAGGAGGCTCGCACGGTCATTGAATCGCTGCAAGTGGCAGAGCTAGATAACTTCTTTCGCACAGCCTGCTTGGATGCCCAAAAAGTGGCTTTAGAAGACGTTGCCAAAACAGATGCGGCTGTGGTGTATCCGATTATTTTGAGCGATCGCATCGAAATTCTTGTGAGTCTCCCTGGCCAACCCCTCCAGCAATTTACGACCCCCATCTCTCCATCTGAGCTAGCCCAAACTATTGCTGACTGGCGACGCACCTTAGAAAAACCCTTTACCGCCCCAGAGGGGAAAGTATTAGGACAGACCTTATATCAATGGCTAATTGAGCCCATGCAGTCGGCTCTGGTAAAGGCCGATGTCAAAACCTTAGCCTTTGTGCTGGAGGGCGAGTTGCGCAATGTACCGTTGGCCGCGCTGTACGACGGGGCTCATTACCTCATTGAAGACTACGAGATTGTGCTCTCACCAGGGCTGCAATTGCTCGGCCCACGTGCCCTGCAAGATACCCGATCAACCGCTCTGCTCGCCGGACTCACGCAGCCGCGCCACGGATTTAGTGCGCTCAGTCATGTTGAAACCGAATTACAAACAGCTCACGGCCTCATTAACAGCCGTTTGCTGCTCAATGAAGATTTCACGACCCAGCGATTAGCCCAGCAAATCAGTGGTTCCAACCAGCCCATTGTGCATTTAGCGACCCATGGTCAGTTCAGCTCTAACCTGGATGAGACCTTTATTTTGGCTTGGGATCGCCCCATCCAGGTGGTTGAAATGAGCGCCCTTCTAAAAGCGGGCGATCTCAATCGGCGTGATCCGATTGAGCTGTTAATTCTCAGTGCTTGTGAAACCGCTGCAGGAGATGCTCGCGCGGCTTTGGGGCTTGCGGGTGTTGCCCTACAATCGGGTACCCGGAGCACCTTAGCTTCGCTGTGGACGATCGATGATGCGTCCAGTGCCTTCTTCATTGATCAGTTTTATCAGCACCTCAACCAGCCTCACACCAGCAAGGCTGATGCCTTGCGCCAATCACAGCTAGCGCTGTTACAGAATCCTGACTATCGCCATCCCCGTTATTGGTCTGCTTACGTGCTAGTCGGTAACTGGCTTTGATGTGTGAGAAAATGTTTGGGCTGTATCGTCATGCTGTATGCTGCCTCGAACCGTTGTTTCAGAGATGTTTGTGACCTTTATCCAGTTTTCGAACGATCGATTCGAGGCGTGGGTAACGGATTCGCGGTTGCGCAAGAGCATGACACAGCAAACTCAGCAGCAGCGACAGCAAGCGCCTAAGCAAGCCCCTGAGCAAGCCCCTGAGAAAATCCCTGAGAAAGAAGGATTCTGGGCCCTGTACTGGTTTCAACAGTGGCAGACAAAAGAGCATCCATTGGCGGGGCAGCATCTGTCGGCGTATTTGCAAGAGCCTTGCTATTGGGCGGTGGAGAATATTACCCGGCGATTTGTGAGTGCGCACTTCAGTTTGGCCGATGGATTCCAAGGCGCGATCGCTCAAGTAGATCGCATTCTCACCCGCTATAACCCCACCTATGGTAGTAGCCTAAAGGCCTATGCTCGTACCGCCTTTGCGAACTTTAGTCGCGACTACCTCCGCCAACAAAAAGCCGCCGACATTTGTAGTGACTGGGCGCTGTTGCGCAGGCTTAGCCAAACCCAACTGAAGGAGTCCTTACGCACTGCTGGATTCATTCAAGTTGAGACCGATACGGCCATTTGGAAGTGCTTTAAGGCCATTTGTATTCCAGATGCTGAGCGGATTGCTAATCGCAACGTGCGCACCCTCGCCTCGCCCAGTGATGGGCTCTACGCTCAAATTGCTGAGCGCTACAATCAGCAATTTGCCCATGCTACTGAAACCGCAGCAATTATAGATGCCAAGGCCGTTGCCGCCAGCTTACAAAGAAGCATTCAAGCCGCTCGCGGATACTTAAACCCCAATGTCCTATCGCTGAATCAGCCCCAGTATGGCCCTTCTTCTGGATCCTTTTCTGGCAAGGACAAAGCGCTGCTAACGACGATCAGCTTGTCTGAGGGGGAGACCCCAATGGCACAAATGATGGCTGCTGAAGCCTATGCCGAGCAGCAGGAAAAAATGGCTGCTATTGGTCAGGTTTTGCAGGCTGCGATCGCTTCTTTTGAGCCTCACCAGCAAACACTGTTACAGCTTTACTACCAAAAACAGCTGACCCAAAAGGAAATTGCCCAGCAGCTTGGGATTAAACAGTACCAAGTGTCTCGTCAGCTGAGCCGGGTGCGCCAGCAATTATTGCTGATTGTAGCCAAATGGAGTCAGGATACGTTGCATATTTCTGTAGAGTCCGCTGTATTAGCTACTATCAGCGAGGTGCTCCATGAATGGTTGCAGCACACCTACTTGGCAGCGCCCCCTATCACGACTCACTCGCTCTCAGACCAGCCAGCAGACCAGGACCATATGCCAATGGACCGAGCAGACACACAACAATCAGAGGCCCTGACATGAGTTTGTTCCTCGATAATCCTGTTCAACCTATTCTGACAGTACCTGCGGAGGCTGCGGTTTGGTCACACTGTGCGCCGCTTTTAGCCTCGGTAGAGCCAGCCGCTCGCTGGCAAATTTATCTTCATCAGCTCGGTTTGGCGGCGTTGTTGCCTTGGTTCCAATCAGAATTTGAGGTCACGCCGCAGCTCTGCCCTGGGGGACATCCCTGGGGGCTTTGGCAGGTAGTAGAAGGCCTTTTACTAACGCTGAAGACGGGCTCGGCCTCGGGGGGACAGAACCGGCGAATTGTGGTGATGCTCAGCGAAGCGCTGGATGCTTCTGAGCTGCGGGTGCCTCAGGAGTGGGTGGATATTGCCCCCTGGGCGGGGGATTATTTTGTGGCGGCGCAGATTGATGTCGATGAGCAGCAGGTAGCGCTATGGGGGTACGCAACGCGATCGCAGCTCAAGAGCGAAGGGACTTACGATGCCGAGGAACGATGCTACTACCTGGCTGAGGACTCGCTGATTCAAGATTTTTCTGCTTTTTGGGTGGCTCAGCGGATGCCGCAGCCAGCGTCCCAGCCAGTGTCCCAGGTAGCTGCGACGAGCACGGCAATGACTTCGGTGCAGGCCGATAATTTACTGACTCGGCTCGCACCTGTGCCTGTGCCTAGGCTAGAGATTCCGTTTAGCTTGTGGAGCACCTTGATCCGTGATGAACAGTGGCGGCAACGGTTTTATCAACACAGGCAGGGAGTTGCATTACCTAATGGGCCAATTGATTTGCCTGTGTCTCTGCTAGCTAATTTGCCGGTTAATTTGAGTGATTGGGTTGTTCCATCATCCCGTCAGCTGGCGAGTCAAGTGTTGGAGGCTGGCTGGCGAGTGCTGGACGCTTTTACCACACAAGCGCCTGCGGCCAATTTTCGGGGAGAAACACCACCCCAGCCCGATGCGACTCAGGCCGGAGTTACTTGTGGTAAACGCCTAACGCTCCAAACGGCGACCGATACCTTCTCGCTGGTGCTAACGATTTCGGTTGCTGTGGAATCTGATCAGCGTCGTAATATTCGAATTCAGCTCTACCCTGCGGGGCCATCTGTCCCGGCCTCATCTCTCACGGAATCCTCCTCTCCAATCGGGAATATTGCATCAGAAGAAACTGTTCTAGGAGAAGGTGTGTTCTCCCCCAATGCATTTTCAGAAAGTGTTTTCTCTCCTAATTTGTTGTTGCCTAAGGACTTAACGTTGTCGTTGCACATTGCTGATGCAACCGAGCCGCTGCGAACGATTCAGACGGGCGATCATGACAACTACATTCAACTACCGCCCTTTAGCTGTCCCGCTGGTCGATCTTTTAGGGTGCGTATTCAGCAGGCTGACGGCGTCATCGCCACCGACTTTGTGAGCTGAGGTCCTTATCTTTCTTATCCTATGGTGCAGCAGTTACTCCTCAACTTAGGACAGGGCAGTTGGCAAACGGGCTTTGCCAATGTCACTGCCCAGCGATGGGAGAGCGATCAACCGGCTGTTCAATTGATGGGCAGCTTGCCGCCAGCACCGGCCTTAGCCACTGATTATCAACGTTGGCAACAACTGTATGGTGCGCTTTATGGGCCTCGGGCCTATTGGCGACAATCTGAGGGGTCTGCTGGAGATTTTACCCCTGGGCGCTCGGCAGAGCCGATGTCTACCAGGCGAATGAACGGTTTGGCCGGTGAGTTTGAGTTTGAGACCGGGACCCTGACCAACGTGTCCCATCATGATTTTGAGACGCTCTGTGCGACCTTAAAAATAGCGTTGAACCAGTGGCTGTCAGGATTGGAGTTTGCCTCCATTGAACGTCGAATTCGTACCCAGCTTTCTCCTTCAGAGACGATTCGCGTGATGCTCACGGCCCACGACAAAACGGTGCTGCGGTTTCCTTGGCGGCTGTGGTCTTTGTTTGAGGACTATCCGAAGGCTGAGCTGTCCGTGAATTTGCCAACCTATGGCCGCTCACTCAAGCAAGCGGTCACGGACAACAAACTTGGCAAGGTGAAAATTTTAGCGGTCTTAGGGAGTGATGAGGGCATTGATGTAGAGACCGATCGCCAGTTGTTGAACCAGTTGCCTGATGCCCAGATCACACTCCTATCACAGCCAACGCTGGCGGCCCTCCAACAACAGCTATGGAATGGCCATTGGGATATGTTGTTTTTTGCCGGGCATAGCAGCAGCCAGGGACAGGGGTGTTTGCAGGTGAACGCGGTTGAGTCGTTAACGATAGAACAACTTAAATATGCCTTGCAGCGGTCGATTGCCAATGGGCTTCAGTTAGCAATGCTGAACTCTTGCGATGGCTTAGGTTTGGCTTGGAAGCTGGCTGATTTGCATTTGCCCCAAACCATTGTGATGCGTGAGCCGGTCTCAGATGCGATCGCCCAACAATTTCTCAAAGCTTTTTTGAGGGCATTCTCGCGTGGTCAGCCGTTATACCTAGCCGTGCGAGAAGCCCGTGAACGGCTACATAGCCAGCCTGGCAACTATGCTGCTTGGCTACCGGTGATTGTTCAAAATCCGGCTGAAGTACCACCCACCTGGAAAGAATTGGCTGGCTCGCCGGGAAATGGAAAAGACAGTGTACCCGTTGAAAGGGCACCGTCACGGCAACTCCAAAGGAAAGCTCAAATAACAGGCCCCAGAACAGGCCCCAGAACAGGCCCCAGAACAGGCCCCAGAACAGAAGAAAACAGAAGAGAAGCCATGAGGCTGGGTCGTTCTCGGCGGATGACCTGGCTAGGGCGATCGCTGGCGATTGCCTTAGCCGTCTTAGGCGTGCGCTGGGTTGGACTGCTGCAAGGGTTAGAGCTACAGGCCTACGATGTGCTCATGAAGCTGCGTCCGGTGGAACTGCCGGATTCCAGGATGGTCGTGGTGACCGTCGATGAAAGCGATATTCAACGCCAAACCTCTGCGGAACGTCGTGGCTCTCTGTCCGATGAGACCCTACAACAAACGCTCTCGATGCTCGAAAGCTACGAACCCCGAGTAATTGCGTTAGATCTCTATCGCGACTTTCCGGCTCTGAGCCCTGAGCTAACTGCTTCCCTGACTCGCCCAAACCTCATTGGTGTGTGTAAAAGTCGAGACCCTGTAGCGGATGAAATTGGCATTCGAGCCGCGCCAGAAATGCCTGTAGATCAGGTTGGTTTTAGCGATTTTATTGAGGAAACAGACGGTATTTTGCGTAGGCAGTTGCTGACCCTCACCCCGGATCCGGTTTCCCCTTGTGTTACACCCTATGGCTTCGCTGCCCTAACGGCGATTCAATATCTGGCGGGCAACAACCTTCAGCCTGTCTTTACGTCTGCTGGGAATTTGCAGGTGGGGGAGACAGTCTTTCCTCGGCTGGCGTGGCGAACCGGGGGCTTGCAGCGCATCGATAATCGAGGGAATCAGCTATTGCTCAACTATCGCGCCTTGTCTAGCCCCGATCAAATTGCGGCCAAAATTCCGTTGCAACAATTACTCTCTGGGCAGGTCAATGGGGAGCGGGTGCGCGATCGCATTGTTTTTATTGGGGTGACAGCCCCCAGTGGTGATTATTGGGCGACGCCCTATGGCGTTCAGGGACAAAGCAAAACGGCGGGTGTTTTTATGCAGGCCCAAATGACCAGCCAGTTGGTGAGCGCGGTTCTCGACGGACGCACTTTGATTTGGGTGTGGCCGCAATGGCTAGAGTCTTTGAGTATTGTGGCAGCGGCTGTAAGTGGCTTACTGTTGTGGAAAGGGACACCAACGCGGTTATTTTTGCTCTATATGCTGAGTGCGAGTGGCTTACTTATCATCGCTTGGGCTGTTTTTCTAAGGGGTGGGTGGTTACCGGTGGTCCCTATGCTGTTGGCGTTGGGAGGTGGCCTGATATCAGGACCTGCTGCGCTCTACACCACTCAGGATGAATAATATTATTTTTCTTGGCTTCTTTTGAGGGGTTGCCTCTTTTTCTGAGTAGAGTAGATTTTATAAATGAGTGACTATATGTTTATGAGTACTTTTAGGCATAAATTGGCAAAGGATCTTTTAAGAAAGGATCTTTTAAGAAAGAACACTTTTCAAAATAAAATCTTAAAAAAGAACAACATGTTAGGAACCCCTTGCATGGCCACTAGGTTCGGATGGTTGGCCGCCTGGCTAATGGTGCTCCCTGTCTTGCCAGCCCAATCCCAAAGCCTAAGTCAGCATTCAACCCCGATCTCTATTTCTTCATCTCAATCTGTAGCGAATCTTCAGCTGTTACCCACGCCACCGGACCAAGGTGCACCCAGCGGGCGACAGCGAGGCGGGGCTACCCGAGGAGACTGTTTAGCTTATCAGGACCTGACTGCCTTGATCCCATCGGTAGATGGTGTGGTCTGGAGCGAGACCGCCAGCGATGCACCCAGCTTTTTCTTCGATATCCCAGCACCGCTCACATCTCAGACCTCGCTGGAATTTGTGATTCAAGATAGCAATGACAATTACACCTTTCGCCAAGAGCTGGCCGTTGAGGCGGATGCGGGCATCGTAGAATTTGCCATTCCCGCAGGTAAAGCGACGCTAACCCCTGGTGAAACCTATGCCTGGACGCTGTCAGTGTATTGCGATGCGGCCCGTCCGTCTGCGTCGGTATCGGTGACAGGCACCCTCAAACGGGTAGCCCCTCGTTTGGTGAGCGTGTCTCGAGGATTGCCAGAAGAAGGGACAGCGTCGGAGCCTCAGATGGATGCGTTAGCCGAAGACTCTCTGATGCTGGTTCGACAGTATGCCGCTGTGGGACTGTGGCATGAATCGATTAAGCTGGCGTTTGATCTGTATCGGAATGCGCCGAGCAATACGGAGTACGTGGCCCCTATCGAAGCCCTGCTAGACCAAGCTGGTTTGGCTGATGTGCCCTTGAGTATACCTCAGCTATGAAAAGTTGGCCTCTAGTGAGCTGTTTAGCATTCGGTGGTTTAGCCTCTGGTCTAGCCAAAATATCGGTGTTGTTGTGCTGTGTGGCCTTGGTGATGGGGCCTCGGCGATCGCATGCCCAAATCACGGCTGACACGACATTAGGCACAGAGACATCAGTCATCAATACGACGACGGGCAGCGCCTCTACCGCCTCTTTTACATCTACCCATGCCATTACAGGCGGAGACCTACGCGAAACTACGCTATTCCATAGCTTTGAGCAGTTTTCTGTACCTGTTGGTGACACAGCTATTTTCTCCAATGCTGACGCCCTCACTCATATCATTGGGCGGGTAACGGGCGACAACATCTCTCGTTTAGACGGCACGATTCAGGCGGGTGGTCGTGCCAATGTCTTTTTGATTAATCCTGCGGGAATTATCTTTGGCCCAGCGGCCCAACTGCAAATTGGCGGCTCTTTTTTCGCCAGTGCTGGTGAAGGCGTACGATTTGACGATGGGTTTATCTATAGCGCCCGTTCTCCAAATCTTCCGCCTTTGTCCAGTCCTTTGCTTAGCGTTAGCGCCCCTGTTGGGCTGGTGCTGGAGGATGGGTCGGGGACGGTTCAGGCGATCGCACCCACGCTATCAGTAGCTGAAGGGCAAACGCTGTCTCTAAGTGGCGGCAACGTTTCACTGCAAGATGCACAATTAGCGGCAGCGAATGGACGCATTGAAATCGAGAGCCTTGGTAATATTCGCCTGTTGGAGCAGTCGGTTTTGGACACCTCAGGGCCTGGCGGCGGTGCTATTCAACTTCAGGGTGAGACTGTAACGCTTTCGGACGCGTCAGCCCTAATTTCGGATACTTTAGGCAGTCAGAACGGTCGCGAGATTCAGATTGTGGCCGCTCAACTTAGTGTCGAAAAGGGGGCGTTTATCGGAGCGGCAACGTCAGGGACAGGGGCTGGCAGCGCGATAGAGATTATGGCGGCAGATATCTCTATCGGGGGCCTTTCTTTTATTGATTTTAGTGCCTCTCAAAATCTGATTTTTACTGGAGGGCGCCAAGTCTCAGATCGTCAAACGGGTGGACTTTTTACCTTTACAACCGGTTCGGGAAACTCGGGCGATATTAACTTGCGGGGGCAGCGGCTACAGCTGAGTGAAGGGGCGTCAATTTCGAGTGAAACCCTGGGAACGGGGCGCAGTGGCGATATTGAGATTACGGCAACAGAGCGAATTGGGCTGAATGCGGCTGGCGTGTATGCCCAAAGCTTGACAGGGGTGCCTCTGTTGGTAGACCAGCTTACGCAGACGCCCACGGGCCAGTTAAGCCGAGGTATTCCGGCTGGGTCAGCGGGCGATATCACCCTCACCACAAGCGAATTGTTGTTAGAAGAGGGCGGTGTGGTTTCGTCCTCCACCCTGAGCGATGGGAATGCAGGCGATTTGTTAATCAGGGCAACTGATTCTGTTGTTTTGCAACAATTAACCCCACCTGTGTTGCCGTTGCTTACATCATTAATTGCCAATGTCTCAATTGGGGGGAACGGCAGCGCGGGTGATTTGACGATTGAAACCGGACGTTTATCGGTTCAACAAAGTTTGGGGATTTTTTCGAGTACCGGCCTTTTTACGGTCCCTTTTGGTGGCCCTGCGGGGGATATCACCATTGTTGCAACAGACTCTATTGATCTTTTTTCTGGGTCGCCTCGCGTTGTTCAGCGATCGGTCATAGATTTATCGAGTTTTTCTGAGGCGGCGGCGGGCTCGTTAACCGTGCAAACGCCATCGCTCTCGATTAGGGAGGGGGCCAACATTAGCGGTGCTACGCGGAATGCTGGTGCGGGCAGTGCAATTCAAATTGAGGCTTCAAATATTGTAATTTCAGGCCGTGGCGCAGATGAACTGGGCTCGGTGAGTGGGATTTTTTCAATATCGGGCGATTTCGGCCCCACGGTCACGACCATTCCCTTTACAGGTGGCCCTGCAACGGGCAAGGGTGGCAACATTACACTCACTGCGCAAAATTTATCGGTTCAGGATGAGGCCTCTATTTCGGTTGAGAGTGCTGAGTTAGGTGGCGCTGGCAACTTGAATATTACGGCTGAGCGCATTCAGCTAGCCGATGGTGGTAATCTCAATGCCTCTACTGCCACTGGTTCGGGCGGTAATGTTGTATTGACGGCTGACCAGCTGAGCTTAAACAATGCTCAAATTACGGCTGAAGCCACTCGTGGCGATGGCGGTAACCTCTCACTAAACTTGTCAGATGTGCTGTTGTTGAGAAATGGCAGCCTGATTTCAGCGGAGGCGGGTACCGGAGGGGCGGGGGGGAATGGAGGTGACATTACGCTGAACACAGGATTTGTGGTGGCTGTGCCCACTGAAAACAGTGATATTCGTGCCAATGCTTTTGAAGGGGATGGTGGAAATGTGAATATCACCGCTCGCAATTTGTTGGGGATTGCCTTTCGTCCTGGTGTGCTAGATACGCCCGAGAGCGATATTACGGCGAGTTCTTTGTTTGGTCGTAATGGTGAGGTGGTGATTAATCAGCTCAATCCAGAGACCCTACAACCTGACACTGAGCTACCTGTAGAGACTGCACCACCGACGGTCGCACGCGGGTGCAGAGGCCAAGGGGCACAAACGGGCAGCTTTGTCAGCAGTGGACGGGGCGGCTTACCGATAAGCCCAGTTGCACCGCTGAG
>JBCBDN010000105.1:0-11894 GCA_038529685.1 Cyanobacteria bacterium J06598_1
CTCAGTGTGGTGAACAATGGCACGGTGGATTTGGTGTCTTTGCAGGTAGCTGGGATGAATATCTTGGGTGAGCCCTTGAGAGTTGGAGAGTCAAGGGAGATTGCGATCGCTCCAAATCAAAGCTGCGAAACTGACCTCACCATCCAGCTAGCAAGCGGCTACGCCAGCTTAGACTGGAACGGCGTTACCCTATGCGGCGCCACTATGACGCTAGGCGATAGTGGCTCACTGACCCTAAGCTACTGACCCTAAGCTACTGACCCTAAGCTACTGAGTCAAAGGCAACAGGATAAAATACAGGTGAGCACGCAATTCCTGGTTGAAAAAGATGCCTTCAACTATCGACATATACGGCATTGTCACCAATGGCGAAGGATGGAAATTCTATCGGTTAGATACCGACGGCATCATTAGTGAATCACTAATGACAGGTGCCAGTGAAATGCCGATTTTGTTGGGTCAGCTAAGCATGTTCTTTGCCATGTGTGAGCAGAATCTAGCTTGAATCAATAAAACAAGATGCGTATGCATACGTGAGAAATGTACCAAAAGCCGGACGTGAGGAATGTACTGAATATGGACTGCCGCTGAACAACAAATCGTTGAACAACAGATTATTGCAGAACACAATCGCGTTCGACAAAGCCCTCAGAGCTACATTCCACTGCTAGAAGCGTACCTAGCCAGCATGACTGAAGAAGGCTACATCCTTCACGGCTGCGGGCAAAACTGCCTGCTCACAACCCAAGAAGGCCGCTCAGCAGTAGAAGAAGCGATCGCATTTCTCCAGCAGCAGCCCGCCGTCGGCCCCATCCTAGCTTCCCCGCCCGTTGCCAGGGCCGCCAAAGCCCACGCCCAGGACCAGCAAACCGGCCAAACCGGACACACCAGCTCAGACGGCACCAGCTTTTTACAGCGGCTTAGCCAGTTCGGCGTACATGGCGGCGGCATCGGTGAAAACATTTCCTACGGGGCCGCCGACGCCGAAGACGTAATGATGAAACTACTGATTGACGATGGCGTGCCAAGTAGAGGTCATCGAGTTAATATTTTTGCAGCCAGCTGGGAGAAGGTAGGCGTAGGCTGCGGCACCCACGCAACGTACGCACCGTCTGTGTGGTGAACTACGCCAGCTAGCGGCTCACCACAGAGGCAGGCTCAAAATAGCTAGCCGCTAATGCCTCCAGCACTTGATCCATCGTTGCCGTCCAGCCAACAATGCCACCTTGAGCGCGAATCATCTCTAGGGTGGCTTGCTTAAATTCTGGAAAGTAGCTAGCCGTCGCATCTTCCACGAGTAGACATTCATAGCCGCGATCATTCGCTTCACGCATCGTACTCTGAACGCAAACTTCGGTCGTTACCCCTGTAAAGATCAGGTGGGTAATTTTGTGCGATCGCAACACGCTATCCAGCTTAGTCTGATAAAAAGCACCCTTCCCCGGCTTAGCAATTACCACCTCCCTCGCCAGCGGTGCCAAAGGCTCAATAATGTCATTCCCCGGTTCTCCCAAAATCAAAATGCGGCCCATCGGCCCCATATCACCGATCTTTAGCGCACCGTTTCCTCTCACCCGCTTAGACGGCGGGCAGTCATAGAGGTTGGGGCTATGTCCTTCCTTGGTCTGAAGCACGCTTAACCCATATTCACGAAATGTTGTTTGCAGCCGCTGCACCGCAGGCACAATACTCTGTAGCGTAGAAACGTCATTACCGAGCGTATCCCCAAAGCCACCCACCTCCAAAAAGTCCCGCTGCATATCAACAATAATCAGCGCCAGATGACGCAAATCGTCTGGCAGTAGGTAGTCGTAAGGCTGTGCAGAGATACTCGGCATTGAATCTTTCTCCCTCTAATCACGGCAGGTAATCGCGACCGGCTTTTCCCAGATAATAAGTACGATACAACCATTGTCGCTCACAATGCTATGCCCGCTGCCCGGTGAGTTAATCACCAAACTCCCTTGTTCGTAGGTGCCACGCGCATCTCGCTGCGACCCCGAAAGAACAACAATATGCTCGTACCCTGTGTGCTCATGGTCTGGCACTGTCGCACCGGGCGCGTATTTTAGCAGCGCCGCAGAAGCTCCCTGCTGCATATCGCCATACAGCATATGCATCTCTACCCCAGGACGAAACGGCTGCCAGGTGAGTCGTTCTGGATGATCCGCCAGGGTAAAAAGATCAGTGAGAACAATCGGCGGCATGACCGGCCATTTTTTGGCCGATGAGGGTGAGGTCGGCATGGGCTATCTCGCTTTCGTATACAAAGGCGCCTTCGCTGATGACCAGGATGCGATCGCACAGCGCCAGCAGCTCATCTAAATCTTCGCTCACCAACAAAATAGCCACACCGCGATTGCGCGCATCCACCAGCGCCCCATGAATAAACTCAACTGCTGAAAAATCTAGCCCAAAGCAAGGATTTGCCGCTATCAACAGCTGCACAGCATCCGACGATAGCTCTCTCGCCAGCACCGTTCTTTGCACATTGCCCCCCGAAAGATGGCTCACAGGCGTTTCGACCGAAGGCGTCTGCACCGAAAAAGTCTCTACCAGCTTTTGAGCACGCCGCTTAATCGCCTTCAGCAGCAGTAGCCAGTCCCACTTCGCTTGAGGCGCGCGGTCAAACGTCCGCAGCGCCATGTTCTCCGCGACACTCATCGTCGGCACGCAGGCATTGCGCAGCGGCTCCTCTGGCAGCGCATACACCTGATGATGAAACATTTCCTCACGGGACGCGGTGTAGCTTTCTCCATTCACTTTCAGCTGACCAGCTGTAGGCGATCGCTGTCCAGAAAGCACCTCCACCAGCTCCTTTTGTCCATTGCCTGACACCCCAGCAATCCCCACAATCTCGCCCGTATGCACCGCCAGGTTCACCCCTTTCACCGCCAGCAAACCACTCTCGCCTTCCGCCTGAATATGCTCAATCGAAAGTACCGGCCTGCGCTCCACCGGCTCGGCCTTGGCCACCGACTGCTCTACCCGCGCTTTGCCCAGCATCATCTGAGCCATCTCTTCGACAGAAAGCGCACTCACCAGGCCCTGTCCCGCCAGCTTTCCCTTCCGCAGAATCGTCACCTCATCGGCAAACGCCTGCACCTCGCGAAACTTATGCGTAATCAACAGTACGCTCAAATCGCCCTTCACCACTTCAGCCCGCAAAAGTCCCAACACCTCATCAGCCTCACTGGGCGTAAGCACCGACGTTGGCTCATCCAATATCAAAATGCGGCTTTTGAGATAGAGCTGCTTAAGAATTTCGAGCTTTTGCTTCTGACCTGCCGCCAGCTCAGCTACGGGCGTATTCAAGTCAACTTTGAAAGGTGCACTCTCAATAAAAGCTTGCAGCGCTTGAGACTCTTGCTTCCAGCTGATGAGCTGACGCGCATCTGGGCGAGAAAGGACCAAATTCTCAGCCACTGTCATCGCCGGAACAGACGTGAAATGCTGATACACCATCCCAATGCCATAGGCATGCGCATCCTTCGGGCTTTGAATACTACTCAGCGTTTGGTTCAGCCGCACCTCGCCTGCCGTAGGCTGATGAAAGCCCATAATGCACTTCACCAGCGTACTTTTACCCGCACCGTTTTCACCCAGCAGCGCGTGCACCGTTCCAGGCCGTAGGGTCATAGAAACATCGTCAAGCGCGGTAAAGCTGCCAAAGCGTTTGGTCATAGAGACCACGTCTAGCTGGGCAGGAGAGAGGGTTGAACCAGGTGAGAGTGACGCGGCAGAGGCCATTGCAACCCAAGAAAAGGAAACGAGCTATCGGTATTCAACAGCAGAGTAAAGTCATCATACCGCTCGGGTTATCAGCGAATTGTTTGCCAGTTACTTTGTGGTTGACGCTGTGCTACTAGTCTTTCTAGTGGTCTCAAGCTATTGGTCTCAAGCTATTGGTCTCAAGCTATTGGTCTCAAGAGGGAAGAGCACCCATCACACACCATCCTCAAACGAGAGCAACATTTTACGTAGCAGCGTGGCGAGCTGATCGCGCTCTGAAGCATTCAAAACGTCAAGAATCCGATGCTCATTATTTACATGAGCCGTCACAGCCGCTTCTATCAAGTCAAAGCCCTTCTCAGTCAGTGCAATCAGCGTGCCTCTGCGATCGCGTTCATCCGGCATCCGGGCCACTAGCCCCGCTTTCTCCAACCGATCAATCCGGTTCGTCATCGTCCCTGAAGACACCATCATCGACTTAAACAGCTCAGTCGGCGTCAGCTGATGGGGTGTACCTGAACGTCGCAGCGTTGCGAGCACATCAAACTCACCGGGCTGCAAGCCAAACTCCGCAAAGGTTTTACCAATTGCTTTGCGCAAGTGACTCGCCAGCCGAGTCGTGCGACCAATCAGCCCCATAGGCGACACATCCAAGTCGGGGCGCTCCTTTTGCCACTGCGCCAGGATAGTGTCCACGGGATCTGTGCTGGAGTCTAAAGCCATTGAAAACATCGAGGAAAATCTTGATGACGACAATTTTAACATCAAGACAAATAGACAATCTTGACGCTAAGTATCTCAATACCAAGATAAAATGCTAGTATCTCATCAGAAAGAATCTTAGCATCGAGATAAAATCATGACTAGACCGGCTCAACCCTCTGCTCGTGTAACCGATATTCTCCTGACGGCTTTAGCACCCGTTTCTTGGGGCACAACCTACATCGTCGCGACGGAGTTTTTGCCGTCAGGGCATCCGCTACTGGTAGCAGCAATGCGATCGCTACCCATCGGTCTCTTACTCACCATCGGCCTTAGAAAACTTCCCAAAGGCGTTTGGTGGTTACGAATGTTGATTTTAGGCGGGCTCAATATTGGTGTTTTTCAGGCGCTGCTGTTCGTCGCGGCCTACCGCCTGCCAGGGGGTGTTGCCGCTACAACGGGTGCCATTCAGCCTTTGCTTGTGATGCTGTTTGCCTGGTCAATTTTGAATGACCGCCCCGCCAAGCTGTCTTTTGTGGCTGCGATCGCTGGCTTCATCGGCGTCGGACTCCTCGTACTCGGTCCTGGCGCGCAGCTCGACCCCATCGGCATCGTCGCCGCTCTCGCCGGAGCAGGCGCCATGGGACTCGGCACCGTCCTGGTAAAACGTTGGCATCCGCCTGTTTCTCTGATTGTTTTCACCGCATGGCAGCTCACCTTCGGCGGGCTGATGCTCCTGCCAGTCGCCCTCATTACCGAAGGCCCATTTACTGAAATCACCAGAACAAACCTGTGGGGATTCATTTATCTCGGACTCATCGGCACTGGCCTTGCTTACGCACTCTGGTTCCGAGGCATCGATCAGCTCAACCCATCAGCCGTTTCCTACTTGGGATTGCTCAGTCCTGTTGTCGCCACACTCATGGGATACTTCTTTTTACAAGAAACGCTTTCCGTCGTGCAGATTGTTGGCGTTGTCATTGTTCTATTTAGCGTTTTAGTCGGCCAGCAAGCAAACACACCTAATCAGCGCAGCGATTGCCACAACTCACCATGCAAATAATACAACAAGGCGCAGTCGGCAAGGCAATCATCAGCGCTAGAACCCTAAACAATCAGCTAGCAGGGGATATAAATTTCAAAACAGCGACATTACCGCTAGCTCTGACCAGGGCGTTAGCGGCATAGCCAATGGCTAAAAGCCTGAGAGTAAAAGATATAAACAAACAGAAACGATGGCATATAAAACAACAAAGAAGAAAACAAAAACTAAGCCTACCGCTAGTGCTCCCCTGTAATGATCTAGAGCAGTGGCCGGTCTCAGCTGTTTTTCCATCAGAATGCACTGAATACTGCCATTGATAGTCACTGCCCTAATCTGTTCGTAGTTCAAGCTCTGATAAAAACCGACCGCTGTTAGCGAAGCGATAACCGATAGCTTTTGTAAGTTGTGGCGGTTGGCTCGCTTCTCAAGCTCAAAAACTAACGCTCTACCGACGCCCTCATAAACGTGCTCAGGATGGGTAAAAACGGCCTCAATCAATTGAGCACTCAACAGTCCAAAGCTAACTTTGGCAACACCCACCATTTTAGAGCGCTGCTCAGCAACGAGTACCACCCCTCCAACCAAGGAAGCCATGCCGTAGGAGCGAACAATTCTCTCTATTTGTACAGGTGTATAGTCTTTAGAATTGAGCGCTCGAATAGAACAATGAATCAGCCCCAAAGCATCTTTCATTTCTTCTCGATAGATAGGGCGCACTCTCATAAGAGAAGAGGACCCTGCACCAAATTTGTAGCAATCTGGATTGTGCATTGAGGCGCATTTTCGACTGCTCTTAACGTGCCCACGGCTTAACAATTGTCACAGACGGGCAATACGGATAAAAAGTGTGGGAGAGTCGTACAAACCAAACCCAAAATGCTAATGAAAAATCGCGTTATAAAAAGCTGGCATATAGTACATTCTCTGACTTTGTCAGCAGCGTCCCTACTTACCTTCGCAATGCACTCTCAGCCGAGCTTTGCCGACGAAGTTTGGTCTACTGACGAATATGATGTGGTTTATCAGGAAGATCGCAACACAACAGCCGTGTGGACCTACGGTGAGAACGGGATTATTTTCATTGATGGATTGGGCGGTATAGTCAGCGATCACACTGCCTACAGCGGCTACTGGGTACAGCCCTTATCTTCCCGCCGCTGCGACACCTTCCGCGAAGGTGCCGACGGCGAACCTAGCTACTACTGGGGACGGTTCGAACTAACGTTCATTGACTCAGATTTTCCCAGTCGCTGGTACGCAAACTTTGGTCTTTGCGACCAAGACTCTACCCTCCACCTAATCGGCACTCCCATTACGGCTGAGCCCGCCCCTTAATTTCTTCGATCAAGCTTCTAACCGACGCTGAGGCCAGCTTTTTAGCTTCGTTAGGTTAAATATCTTTTGACAGGTTTGATTTTGCCCCTGTCTTTGGCCTCGTAGAGTGCGATATCGGCAAATTTCAAAGCATTCTCTGCATTGATTTCTCTGCATTGATATAGTTAGAAGCAACAGAAGAGGTTAAGGAGCATCACTTTATTTAGCCTTTCGCTTTGTACACGGCCCATCCACCGATATCAGAGATATCAGGATAGCCATTCTCTTCAATCAGCTTTCGTGGATAGAGCATTGCGATCGCACTCTCCCCGTTCTCCAGCGTCACCGCTTCTGGATACATATCCGGAGGTTCTGTTGAAACCAAATACTCGTATTGCTCAGGCGTCAGCTCGTAAATCTCTCCAGGAATAGAGATGCCGTTCTCTTCAGTGGCATAGATACCAGGATGCCAGCCATCTTTTACAGCGTGCAAACGGTACTTAGGAGCAGTTTTGGCCGCACGAATAAACGTAGCCGACTGCAAATTTTGATGATCAGGCTGCCCTTTGAGTGCCGAACCACAGATAAAAACAAACTTGGATTGGGCGGTATCGGCCACAGCAGTATCAGACATAGGAAGAGCCCTTTTCTATTAGAACAGCTAAACAATATTAAACCGCAACTTGCTAGCCAACTATTACCAGAAATAGGCCAGCTGAAAACTCAATAGTCTACGAAATTTATCTGTCAATTTGTTGCAGTTTCTGAGACCGTCTTTTTTTGGCAATACCATCAGTCGTAGATAGATATGGATAAATCTGATACATTTTCTGTCCCAGCATCTTCGCTAAGGTAGCAAAGACAGCTGAATTCTGTGCAGTTAGGTCAGCATCGTTGGGCCCTGTGCAACCGGTATAAACAGCATCATGACCTCAAAAAACGCCCAGCCCTCGCGCATTCTCTCTCATCCGCCTAGCCAGCTAGCTGAGCAGAAAGCGCCTGAGGCAGCAACCTCAAAAGCAGACACCCAAACCAAAATTGCGGTCAAAGCAGCCGGCGTTTCACTGCACTCAGTCACCAAAAAGTATGGCCCAATCACAGCCATAGAAAACATCACCTTAGATATTCCAGCAGGTGCCTATTGTTGCCTGTTGGGTCCTAGCGGCTGCGGCAAAACGACTGCTCTACGAATGATTGCGGGGCACGAAGCCGTTACTGCTGGCGAAGTTTACATCGGGAATAGGCAGGTGACCCACCTACCGCCCGCCCAGCGCAATACCGCCATGATGTTTCAAAACTATGCGCTGTTTCCCCACAAAACAATTTGGCAGAACGTAGAATTTGGGCTCAAAATGCAGCGCCTGCCCAAAGCTGAACGCACCCAACGAGTAGGCGAAATTTTGGACCTCGTGGGCCTCAGTCACACAGCTGACAGGAAGCCTGACATGCTCAGCGGTGGTCAGCAGCAGCGAATCGCACTAGCTAGAGCACTGGTGACCCGCCCCCAGGTACTCATGCTTGATGAGCCGCTGAGCGCCCTAGACGAAAATTTGCGGGTGAGAATGCGCAGCGAGCTTAAAAAAATTCAGCAGCAGTTTGGCCTCACCTTTATCCAGGTCACGCACCATGTAGAAGAAGCCTTTTCGCTATCAGATCAGGTTGTTGTGATGAATCATGGCCATATAGATCAAGTCGCCACACCAACAGATTTATTCAGTACGCCAGCCTCTCAGTTCGTGGCGAAGTTTATTGGGGACAACAACATTTTTCCAGGAAAAGTGCTCAGCACCGTCTCCCAGGGAGATAAAGACCTGATTGAGCTAAGCGTGGAAGGAGTAGGGTCGATGTTTTGTCAAGGTATTGCAACCTTAGAAGGGACTGAAGCGGCTTGCTCTGTTCGCCCTGATTTGATGCAGTTGGTTGAGGCTGAAGATATGATACTCCGTGGGAGTGGCCTTAACGTCGCGTTAACCCAAAACCAAACGGCCCAAAACCAAACGGCCCAAAACCAAATAGCCGTACGGGTAAGCGACGTTGAAATGACAGGATACGTGACTCGAATCTCTCTAATCGCAGAGTCTACTGGGCAAACACTGCTACACAAAGTCCGTACAACCGATTGGATGCAGAAAAATATAGCCGTTGGCCAGCGGCTACTGGCTCAATGGCCGGCCCAAGACAGTGTCTTTTTACCCTATTGAACTGGCACGATTGAGCTGGCACGATTGAGCTGGCACGATTGAGCTGGACAGAAGCCCTGTTCAGCTGGCACAAAAGTAAAGAAAATCATAGTTGCTTCAATTCTTCTTCTTCTACTGCAACAACAATATAGACTTCGTGATTCGTTTCTGTAATCTGGCACACCAAATGACGAACCTAAGCACGCTAACGTAAAGAGCTATACACCCATGCCAGTAGTCGTTTAGACCCCTTAAAACAATGTCAAAGTTTACTCGTCGCCGCTTAATCCAAACCGGACTCGCCACAGGTGCGGCGCTAGCCACAGCCCGATGTGGCACCCCAAACAACCCGGCCCCCGGCCCCGAAGTAAACACTAACAGCATCAAAGATGTGACGCTCCGATTCATCGGAACAGGGGTCGCACAGATCAACGACATCCGCGACAAAGCCCAAGAAGACCTAGGCTTTAACATTGAAATTAAAGCCCTCAGCACAGAAGAAAACAACCAGATTGCGATTACCCAACCTGGTCAGTACGACATGTTTGACGGGGAATATTTCAGCCTACCGCTGGTGATTCCGTCAGGAAACTTGCAGGCGATTGATGTCAAGCGACTTAAAAACTTCGATAAGATTGTCCCCTTCTTCACCACCGGTGAATTCAACGGGCTCCCAGTCGAGAATGCTCAAGGCACCGCGCCTATTAAGGTGATGTACTTGACGGAGCAAAACTCAAAAGAGTTTTCGGCCACGCCAACAGATTGGGCAACGCTGATTCCATTCCAGTACAACGCAGATACCCTGGGATATCGGCCTGACCTAGTAGGCAAAGAGATTACCAGCTGGGCAGATTTGTTTGACCCTGCCTTTAAAGGTAAAACCTCCATCCTCGACATTCCTTCTATCGGCATTATGGATGCCGCTTTAGTCGTAGAAGCCGCTGGGCTCATGACCTTTGGCGACAAAGGCAATATGACCAAAGCTGAGATTGACCAAATCACAGACATATTAATCGAGAAGAAAAAAGAGGGGCAGTTCCGCGCCTTTTGGAAAACATTTGATGAGTCAGTGAACCTAATGTCTTCTGGGGAGGTGATCCTGCAATCGATGTGGTCTCCAGCGGTTACAGCCGTCAGAGCACAGGGCATTGAGTGTGTGTATGCGCCCTTAAAAGAAGGCTACCGAGCTTGGGGCGGTGGCATTGGCATGTCAGCAGCGATGGAGGGGCCTAAGCTCGATGCAGCTTACGCTTACATGGAATGGCTGCTAGATGGCTGGGTCGGTGCGTTTTTAGGACGCCAAGGCTACTACAGCGCAGTCCCTGAAAATGCCAAGAAGTTTATGTCGGCAGAAGAGTGGGACTTCTGGTACGAGGGTAAGCCTGCGGCAGTTGATATGGTGGATCCGTTTGGCAAAACCTTAGAGAAAGCAGGCGCAGTCCGCGACGGCGGCTCCTTTGAAGAGCGAATGGGTAATGTGGTGGTTTGGAATTCTACTATGGATGAACAGGTTTATCTGGTGCAAAAGTGGAATGAGTTTATCGCGGCGTAGCGAGCTGCTTAGGGGTAACCTTCGCGTGCTGTTGCCGATCTCTGGTTCCCCTTGCTAAGAAGAACCGTAAGGGAGGGGTCTCCGATAATCTCGCCACACACCGACACCCCTCCGTGCAGTTCCCCTTACCAAGGGGAACCTGTTCCTATTCTCTCTAGTTTTCTGGTACACACCCTCAGCGCACAGGTCTCTCCATCCCGAAGGAACCTTAGGAATATCTCTTACTTCATAGCCTCAAGCATTCTATTGTTCCTGTATGTACAAATCCTGGAAAACGTTTCAGCCCTATCTTTTGGCGACACCACAAACGCTGATTTTCTTAGCGTTTCTGGTGTTCCCAATCATCATGATTGTCGTTGTGAGCTTCTGGCAGTTCAACGGCTATGCTATGACGCCCGCTTTATCTTTTGATAACTACGTCAACATTTTTTCATCTCAGGTGTCTCTTTCCACGTATCTAAACACGTTCAAATACGTGGTTCTGGTGTGGGGAATTTGTGTGGCGATCGCACTGCCCGTCGCCTACTATCTCACCTTCTGCATCCAGCAAGAAAGCAGCCGCATTCTTCTATTCCTCCTCTGCACCATTCCCTTTTGGACCTCCAACATCATCCGCATGATCTCTTGGATTCCACTGCTGGGTCGAGAAGGATTAGTCAACCAGGCCCTGCTCAACACAAACCTTGTACAGCAGCCGGTGGAATGGCTGCTGTATTCAGACTTCGCCATCGTGCTGGGCATGGTGCATCTGTACAACTTTTTTATGATTGCTCCCGTGTTCAACAGCATGATGCGCATAGACCGTACGCTAATTACAGCAGCGCGGGACATGGGAGCCTCTGGAACTGAGGTGCTAAAAGAAATTATTCTGCCGCTGAGTGCACCCGGCATCGCAATTGGCTCAATTTTTGTAGTGACGCTCACGATGGGTGATTACATTACCGTACGGCTAATGGGAGGCGGACAGGCGGCCTCCATTGGCAAGCTAATCAGCACTCAGATTGGTAGTTTGCAGTATCCGCTAGCGGCAGCGAATGCGGTGATTTTACTGCTGATTACGCTAGTGCTCGTAACCGGAATTTTGCGAGTCGTCGATATTCGCAAGGAGCTGTAAGTATGCCGGCTATAAACATAACAAAAATCATCCTAACGGCTTTCTTTTCGCTCTTTGTGCTTTTCCTGTATGGCCCGATGCTGGCGATTTTCACGCTGTCTTTGCAGGGCCCCGATGGAGCGCTAACGTTTCCACTCCGAAGCTTTGGGTTTTATTGGTTAGGGCAAGTATTTCAGGAGCAGCGAGTCGGCAGCTTTGTAGATTCTTTTGGGCGGTCGTTTTTGTTGGGGCTAGCAGTGGTGGCGATCTCAATCA
>JBCBDN010000106.1:0-11866 GCA_038529685.1 Cyanobacteria bacterium J06598_1
CATCGGCGCATTCAATTGTTTCGTTGATGCCTTCATCTTCGTTGATGAGCGTGACTTTATAGGTCGCCATGGAAAGCCCTCTGTGTGGAATGTTGTTTTTTGATTTAGCTATTTAAAAAATAGTTAAGCTCTCTTAACAATATATACCGATTGCTGCGCGGGCGAAACGACTTATCGATAAGGAAACTTGAGCTGAGCGTTTTACAGACGCAATTGATGGTGCGACCGCCCACACAATCTCTGACGACGATCCCCTCTACTCCTGCAAATCTACTGGCAATAGAGCGATAGAATTAGTTGCCGATTGGCCCTAACACCCTTTCAACCCCAGAAGAGAGATATGGTAACGACCGCTGCTTGCTCACCGGAAGACATTGCATCGGAAGGACTCAAGCCCGATGAGTACGATGAAATCGTAAAGCGGTTAGGGCGGCATCCCAATCGTGCTGAGCTAGGGATGTTCGGGGTGATGTGGTCAGAGCACTGCTGCTATAAAAATTCGCGCACACTGCTCAGTCAATTTCCCACTGAAGGACCTCGCGTTTTGGTCGGTCCTGGAGAAAATGCAGGCGTTATTGACGTTGGAGACGGCATGCAGGTCGCCTTCAAAATTGAATCGCACAACCATCCATCTGCCATTGAGCCCTTCCAAGGTGCAGCAACTGGCGTAGGCGGTATCTTGCGCGATATTTTCACAATGGGAGCACGACCAATTGCAGCACTCAACTCGCTGAGGTTTGGCAATTTGGCAGACGCTCGCACCCGACAGATTTTTACCGGTGTGGTGTCAGGAATTGCGCACTATGGCAACTGCTTTGGGGTACCGACAGTAGGGGGGGAAGTCTTTTTTGATGAGGCCTACAGCGGCAATCCACTGGTGAACGCGATGGCGATCGGTCTGATGGAGACCAATGAAATTGTAAAGTCGGGTGCGGTGGGTGTGGGTAATCCGGTGCTGTATGTAGGATCTACGACCGGGCGCGACGGCATGGGTGGTGCCAGCTTTGCCAGCGCAGAGCTCAGTGATGAATCGGAGGCGAATCGGCCTGCGGTGCAAGTGGGCGATCCATTTTTAGAAAAGTCTTTGGTAGAAGCCTGTTTGGAAGCCTTTAAGACGGGCGGAGTTGCAGCAGCTCAGGATATGGGTGCAGCAGGGATTACCTGTTCTACCGCAGAGATGGCGGCCAATGGTGGCGTCGGCATTGAGCTGGATTTGGATTTGATTCCTGAGCGGGAATCGGGCATGGTGCCCTATGAATATTTGCTTTCAGAGTCGCAGGAGCGAATGCTGTTTGTGGCCCATGCGGGTCGCGAGCAGGAGCTGATTGAAATCTTTCATCGATGGGGATTGCAGGCGGTAGTGGCAGGCTCTGTGATTGAAGAGCCCATCGTGCGGATTTTGTTTGAAGGTGGCGTGGCGGCAGAAATTCCGGCAACGGCACTATCGGATAACACACCGATTTATAAGCATGAGCTGATGTCAGAGCCGCCTGAGTACGCGCAAAAGGCTTGGGCTTGGCAAGAAAGTGATTTACCTGAAGCAACCGCTAGTGGCATAGGTGGGCAGGATTGGACTCAAGTAGTGATGGCGTTGCTCGCGACACCCACTATTGCTTCTAAGCAGTGGGTATACCGGCAGTACGACCACCAGGTACAGAACAATACGGTCATGATGCCGGGTGGGGCAGATGCGGCGGTGATTCGACTGCGATCGCAACTCAAACCCAACCCACAAGCCAACACTGGCATCGCCGCCACCGTAGACTGCAACGCCCGCCACGTGTACCTCAACCCCTACGAAGGCGCACTCGCAGCTGTTGCAGAAGCAGCCCGCAACCTAAGCTGCGTCGGCGCAGAACCAGTTGCCGTCACCGATAACCTCAACTTCGGCAGCCCAGAAAACCCCATCGGCTACTGGCAGCTAGCCGAAGCCTGCCGTGGCCTTGCTGACGGCTGCCGCAAGTTTTCAACCCCTGTCACGGGCGGCAACGTTTCGCTCTACAACGAAACCTTGGACAGCGACGGTAACCCTCAGCCCATTTACCCCACGCCCGTCGTTGGTATGGTGGGCCTCATTCCAGATCTGAGCAAAGTGTGTGGTCAGGGATGGCAAGCTAAAGGCGACCTGATTTATCTATTGGGCACAGCTACTGACACCAGCGGAGACGGGGCAGTCACCTTGGGCGGATCTGAATACTTGAAGCAAATCCATCAAAGTGTCGCGGGTCAGCCACCCAAGGTAAATGTAGACCTAGAGCTAGCCGTGCAGGCAGCTTGTCGTTATGGCATTCGAGCTGGGTGGGTACAGTCGGCTCACGATTGCGCAGAAGGCGGTCTTGCGATCGCACTTTGTGAGTCATGCATCAGTGGCAAAAAAGGCGCAGATATCACCCTCAAGTCAGGCACACTTCGAACCGATACGCTGCTATTTGGCGAGGGCGGCGCTCGCATTTTAGTATCTGTAGCACCTAAGGCCAGAGCAGAATGGGAGCAATATTGTCAGGAGCATCTACCTGAGAGCTATGGCTTTATTGGAACGGTTTTAGCCCCTGAGTCTTCTCTCAAAATTCAGACCGAACAAACAACCTTACTCAACGCTTCTGTAGCCACATTGAACGAGCAATGGAGCCACGCTATCGAAAAGGCACTGTCGCCATCTTGACGACTCGGCAAATCGCAGCGCCAGCCAGACAAGTGTCTATAGCATCTGTAGAGTTGCTATAGACACTACTATCGGCTGAAACCATTACGTAGCAACGGGCAACTCTACTAGCAGCGGTGAGCGTTCCCTAGCGCCGCAAAGCGACGCTAGGGAATGCTCACCAAGACAAAGTAAGAATGCATCCTTACTTTGCTATACCTAAAAAGTCCTATCTGAAAGTTCCTGTAAGAGAGTCACGTTTTCTAATATTCGCCATCAAAAATACTAGTCTTAAGAAAGCACTCGCGCGAGACTAATCTACCGAATATTTCAGCAGGGAATGATAGGATCTGAGCATACGTTAAAAAAACATTAAAGCCCCTTAACGTTTCCTGATGTTGCCATTACGTGTTGATAGCTGCGAACGACTGCTGGCTGGCTGCTACGTGTTAGCGGTAGCTGTTCAGAAGGTTAACCGTTCTTTGTTTGTTTTTGCCCGAAGATTTGCCCGAGAATCTGCCAGAAGAGAAGTCAATAAAGCTGCAAACATATACCCAATTGTTTGCAGCTGTTTTCATTGGAGTTTGAATTGAGCATGTTTCCATCCCCTGACGCTGCAACTACTGTTGATTTAGTCGATGAGAATCGGGCCAACGAGGATCGCCGGGATAAACCTGAAGAAGCCTGCGGCGTCTTCGGCGTTTATGCGCCTAGCGCAGAGGTGGCAACACTCACGTACTTTGGACTCTACGCGCTTCAGCATCGAGGCCAAGAATCAGCAGGCATTGCGGCTTTTGATCAAGGGGAAGTACATACTCATAAAGGGATGGGTCTGGTTTCTCAGGTCTTTAATGATGAGAAACTGCATACAATGCCCGGTCAGCTAGCAGTAGGGCATACCCGCTACTCCACAACAGGTTCTAGCCATGCCGCCAACGCTCAACCAGCGATTGTGCAAACACGCCTTGGAAAGCTAGCGCTAGCGCACAACGGCAATATCGTAAATGTGAACAGCCTTCGAGCAGAATTGCTAGAGCGAAACCACGACTTACTCACCACATCTGACTCTGAGCTGATTGCATTTGCCTTAGCAGAGGCCGTAGAAGATGGCGCAGATTGGATCAGCGGTGCGATCGCTGCTTTCAAACGTTGCGAAGGCGCTTTCAGCCTCGTCATCGGCACTCCGGGCGGCATCTTGGCCACCCGCGATCCCCACGGCATTCGCCCGCTAGTGCTGGGCTACATAGGCACTAGCTCTCCAGAGGAAAAGGGTACGGGTTACGGACAGGGTAAGTTTGTTGTCGCATCTGAAACCTGCGGGCTCGACATTGTCGGCGCAACTTACTTGCGAGATGTAGCACCCGGTGAACTGTTGTGGATAGATAGCAACGGCGTAAAGTCAACTCAGTGGGATGAGCAAACAGAACGCAAGCTCTGCGTATTTGAAATGATTTATTTCGCCCGCCCCGACAGCGTCTTTCAAGGAGAGAGCCTTTACAGCTACCGCAAACGTATCGGTCAGCGACTCGCCAAGGAGTCGCCTGCTGATGTGGATCTGGTGATGGCCGTTCCCGATTCTGGCGTACCTGCTGCTATTGGCTACTCAGAGTTTTCAGGAATTCCTTACGCTGAAGGTTTGATCAAAAATCGCTATGTTGGGCGAACCTTTATTCAGCCGACCCAAGCCATGCGTGAAACGGGCATTCGGATGAAGCTCAACCCCATGCGTGACGTGCTAGAAGGCAAGCGAATTGTGATTGTAGATGACTCCATTGTGCGCGGTACCACCAGCCGCAAACTGGTTCAAATGCTATACGCCGCTGGCGCCACAGAAGTCCACATGCGCATTTCTTCGCCACCGGTCACTCATCCCTGCTTTTACGGTATCGATACCGATAACCAAGACCAGCTGATTGCAGCGACTAAGTCTGTAGACGAAATTGAGCAGCAGTTAGGCGCCGATTCTTTGGCCTATCTCAGCTGGGAAGGTATGTTAGAAGAGACGCGCGCAGCAGCGGGTAGCTTCTGCTCTGCCTGCTTTACAGGCAACTATCCCATTGATATTCCAGAGCAGATTAAGCGCTCTAAGCTCATGCTAGAAAAAGTCCCTGCAGAAGCCGTATAGAGGCCATCCGCTACGCGGCGTTCATTAGCTTGTTGAAAAAGCTCTGCATGGATTGCTTAACCTGCTGCCGCCGCTTCCAGCTTTCAAAATCTTTTTGGTAGCGGTAGCCAGACGCCTGATGAGCGCGCCATCCATGTAAAACGACTGGGATACCCCATGTCAGCGCGACAAATGCGGCAAATCCATAGCCCCCAGCTAACAGGTTGAGGAGCAGCAAAAAGCTGTTGAAAATGCTGTAGCGAATGAGGTGATGGTGGAATCGCTGTCGCTTTTGCTGGTTGAAAATAGCTTGCTGTGACGCGTCACTTTTTAGCGCAATCCACTCCCGCTCGGCAGACCATAGGGTTTCGGGCGCAATGTTGAGTTCGGTTGCGATTTCAGCAAGTTGCTTTCGGGTGAGTTCGCCTACTTCTGTTTCTTTGGCGATCGCAATCTGCAAAATCTGTTGAGCTTCTTCGCTGGCGTATAGTTCAGCCATAGTTGCGTAGGGAGGACGGCGTTATTTCTACTGGGATTATCTCTATTTTATAGACAAAGTCCTAAAAGTTGCACAGGGCGGAAAACCGATATCCCGTATGTATTCAGAGATCTCCTAGGGATAGGACCGGGAATAATAAGCCAAATTTGATTGGTCTTGGATCAATCGGTTGGCATCTGCACCTAAGAGGTTTATTTTCATGGCCCAGCTCGTTCCTATCCTGCTAGAAGACGGCACCGAAATTTACGTTGAATCGACGGAAGACGTAAATGTCTCTCCTGACGCAGAATCTGCGAACAGTGAACCAGGAGAAGCTCTGAACGACGACGAAGAAACGCTGCGTACCGGGAGAAAAGGCGTCTGGCCGTCTCGCCCCCAGCAAAGTGAGATCTCTACCAAAAGCGCAGCGGCGACAGCGGCACAGAGTTTCAAAGCGATTGAAAGCACCATTCGCACCTACACCAACCAGACACTCAACGCATTTAAAGACATGGCAGGTGGCAACGTAGATAAAGTCACCTTGCAGTTTGGGATTCGGATTGCGGGTGAGGCGGGTGTTCCTTACGTGACTAAAGGCACCGCAGAAAGTAACTTGAGCATCACCGTTGAATGCTCCTTCGACGAAGAGAATTAGTGACCTAATTGCCAGCATTTTCTTACCTAAAAGGGCCGGATACTCAGCGAAGTATCTGGCCCTTCTTGTGTGTTTATGCGAGCAGTGCAACCTACTGCACGCTAATTAACGGGCATAGGACGGCTACCAACAGCATGACGATCAATGACCTGATCAACGAGTCCATACGCCATCGCTTCTTGGGGCGACATAAAGAAGTCACGCTCGGTGTCTTCTTTTATTTTGTCGTAAGGCTGACCTGTGTGCTTAGCCATTGCTTCATTCAGCATCGTCTTCAGATACAAAATTTCTTTCGCCTGAATTTCAATATCAGTCGCCTGACCTTGAGCACCACCGGAAGGCTGGTGAATCATTACGCGGCCGTTGGGCAAAATCATGCGCTTACCTTTGGTACCCGCACTCAGCAAAAACGCGCCCATACTAGCAGCTAGACCCATGCAAATAGTCGCTACATCTGGGCGGATGTGATTCATGGTGTCGTACAAGCCGAGGCCAGCAGACACGGAGCCGCCAGGAGAGTTGATGTATAGATAGATATCTTTCTCAGGGTCTTCGGCTTCTAGAAAAAGCATTTGGGCGACGATGAGGTTCATCGAATCAGCCGTCACTTGCCCATGCAAGAAGATAATCCGCTCTCTGAGTAGGCGCGAATAAATATCAAAGGCGCGCTCGCCGCGACCCGACTGCTCAATAACGGTTGGAATCATTAGAAGCTCTAATTTTTTGACTTTTCTTTTCATGATTGTACAGACTCTGACACCATCCTTGCCGAGGTTGACAGGGTGTGGATAACCCGAAATTTTGCTTTGAAGTTTCGTTGCACTGGTGTAGGCGACCTTCTCTTGAGAAGATGGAAATCAAGCTAACTTGATGGGGAAATCCATGACTTACGTTTTTTTGGCAGGGGCGAGTCGGGGCGTCGGGCGCGAAGTAGCAAAACAGCTGGTGGTCAACGGTCATCAGGTCTTAGCATTACTCAGAAGCGAGCAGGCAAAAGCAGACCTTGAGGCGATGGGTGTCAGCATCGTTAAAGGCGATGCGATGGACCCAGAGGCCATGAATAAAATCATGCAAGATTATCCGGTAGAAGCCGTCATCAGCACAATTGGAGGACTACCCGACGAGGGCGCACCTCGGGCTGATTTTTTGGGTAACAAAAACTTGATAGACGCCGCCGCTGCGGCAAAAGCGCAGCAGTTCATTCTCATTAGCTCTATTGGCAGCGGCAACAGTTACCGCGCGCTGCCGCCAAATGTATTAGAAGTATTAGGGCCGCTCCTGAAAGAGAAAGCTCAAGCCGAGGAGCACTTGTCTAAAAGTGGCGTTCCTTACACCGTCATTCGTCCGGGTGGGCTGGTCTCCGAATCAGCCACCGGCAAAGAAGTACTGACAGCCGACCCAACCGTTGCAGGTTCAATTCCGCGAGCTGGCTTAGCCACCCTAATCGTGCAGTGCCTAGGTAAGCAGAAGGCTATGAATGAAGTCTTTTCTGCCATTGATCTCTCAATGCAGCGAACGGAGAAGGAAGTCAGCACTGTTGAACTGTAGAACTGTAGAGACGAGCGGCAGAGACAAGCGGTAGGGAGCTCTGCACGTCAATCAATTGGCTTAACCCACCGCTTATTCATTGACCAATCGAGCAGATAGCGAGCAGAGACAAACCACAAAAAGCTTTCACCAGTAATGAGTACCCAGGTGAGGAGAGCGAAGGTGTCATCCCAGCTAGATTCGATTTGGGCAAGCGATCGCACAAAAGCAAACGCCCCTACCGCCCCACCGCCCAAATGCAGATTGTCGTCTTGCCTAACAATGTAACGATACGTAACTCCAAAAAAGAAGCCCGATGTCATCGCTACGGCCAAATTCACCAGCCATCCTAAGACGCTATTTGGCAGGGGCAAAGGCAGGTTAAGCATCAGCGCAGAAAGCATCGCCACGCCTGACACACAGCCCACAACACCCGCACTGAGCAACCCTGATTTAATCGATTCTAGTCGCGCCTCAGCAATGGCATTTTCCGATAGTGTCACGTTCTTTTTCTCACTGTTAACCCGCCTGAATCTAAAGGGCGACAGCCCAGCCGAGACTAACTTTACCGTATGATAGAAAACGAAGAATTTGCACTATAAAAGTTAGCCAAAGTTTAACTATGGACATTTTGACACTGGGTTGGGTTTCTCTGTTTGCTTGCTTTACGTTCTCCATCTCTATGGTGATTTGGGGTCGGAACGGATTCTAAGCAGCCAGACTAAAGACAACTTTTCAAGACCCAGCAACTTTTGACGATCCAGCAACTTTTGACGATCCAGCAACTTTTGACGATCCAGCAACTTTTGACAATATGGATGCTCTCCTGAGTGCAGCTTCAGACAACCGACTGCTCACCGTACTCGCGGTGATGTCTTTTGTGCTGCTGATTGTAGTGACAGCCGGTGTTATTTATCTCACTGCCATTGAGTGGCGAGATAAAAGACGCCGGGGTAATGAAGCCAGGGCAATGCCAGCTAGAAGCGTCAGCGCGGGCAAAGGGATTAAAAGTAAGCGTAATAAGTAAGCAAGGCTGATGCGGTCAGGCTCAAGAAGCTAGCACGGCTCTTGTAGAATTGTTTTTACAAAATTCGTAAAAGGTGGCGATCGCAATTACTCCTTCCAAACCCAAACAAGACAGCCGCAACAGCACTAGTAAGCCAGCTAATAAGTCAGCCAGACAAATAGCCTTTGAAGCGCTCCGATCAATTGCTCGGGGCGCTTTTGCTGATGTTGTCATTGACCGCAAACTCAACGGCTCAACGCTCAGCGCTCAAGACAAGGGCCTTGTCACTGAGCTGGTTTACGGCACTGTCCGAAGACAGCGCACGCTCGATGCGCTGATCGACCAGTTTGGTAAGCGCAAAGCAAGTCAGCAGCAGGCAGACTTACTGCAAATTTTGAGGCTGGGATTCTATCAGCTCCGATACCTAACCCACGTGCCCAATCACGCCGTGGTGGACACGACAGTTCGGTTAGCAAAAGATCAACGGTTAGGCAAGCTCAGCGGCGTCGTCAATGGCATGTTGCGAGCCTACATCCGCCAATCTGCGCCTGCTTCTGAAGAATTAACAGCCCGCGATCCACTCCAGCTGCCAGAAGACACAACAGCAAAGCTAGGCATACTGCACAGCTATCCAGACTGGATCGTACGGGTATGGCTATCGATGCTGCCAAAGGAGGAAGTCGTAGCTCTGTGTGAGCATTTTAATCAGGCACCTAGTTTAGACCTACGGATTGATTTACAGCGGCATTCAGTAGAGGCTGCTCAACAGATTTTCGGTGACGCTGGCATTGAGGTAGTCCCCATCGAGGGCGTGCCTTCTGCATTGCGCTTAACGACTCACAAAGGCGCTGTGACGCAGCTCCCAGGCTACACAGAAGGGTGGTGGACGGTGCAAGACAGCAGTGCCCAGCTTGTGAGCTATTTGCTCGATCCTCAGCCGGGTGAAATGGTGATTGATGCCTGTGGAGCCCCAGGCGGAAAGAGCCTGCATGTGGCTTCGCTGATGGGAAATGCGGGAACGGTTTGGAGCTGCGATCGCACCCCATCGCGCACCAAAAAAATCCAAAAAAACATCGACCGCCTCACCGCAGCAGGTAGCCCTACCATTGTTCGCCCGCTCCTGTGCGACAGCCGTAATCAACCGACCTTCGCCAGCAAAGCCGACAGAGTCCTACTAGACGTACCGTGCTCAGGATTGGGCACCCTCAACCGCCATGCTGACGCCCGCTGGCGGCAAAATCCCGACTCAGTCGCGGGCCTGGTCACGCTACAAAGAGAACTCCTCAGCCACGTAGAAACGTGGGTCAAACCGGGTGGCGTCATGGTGTATTCCACCTGTACCCTTCATCCCGACGAAAACGAAGCTCAGATAAATTGGTTCTTAAAAAACCACACGGGATGGCACATCGAACAGCCCGAGCTAGATACCGACATTAAACCAGCATCAGAAGGGTGGATTAAGGTTTGGCCACATCAACACAACATGGACGGATTCTTTATGGTCAAGCTTGTGAAGGTTGCTGACAGCGCTTCTAATGACGCTATGGATGAGTAGATACCTTGGTGAACAGACACCTCAAGTTCCTTTTCCTGTCCACCATAAAAACGAATCCGCATCATTTTGCATTGCCAGCATTTCTGCCTGGTTTTGCTTAGCTAGCTTGTAATACCACTGACAATAGTCTTCAAAAGCCTGCCGATGTTCAACCTCTCGCTGAAAGTCAAAGGTCGCCTGATGAGCCGCTAAATAGTCTGAAACCTGGCGCACTTCTGCCGACTCTGGCAAAAGATACTCAAACATCGGCCCTTCAAATGCTTTTGTCACGAAATCTATCCAACCCCGGAGAACCACAGAGGGCTAACGTCTCTGGCCTTATCCTAACGGCTAGACCCAACCGCGAAGACGATATATCGCGAAACCCACATACTCTTTAAGTGCACGGGTGAATTGCTCTGTCGATTTGGCGTCTGGAATCAGTGACAGAATGCGCCCTTCCAAAGTGGTGGCGGCTGAATCCATCGGCACAAGGTAATCGGTCGGTGCAGGAACAACGCTGATGCCCAGCTTTTTGAAGATGGCTACAGAGCGCGGCATATGGATTGCAGAGGTCACTAGCAGCACTGATTCTATAGATTGCTGCTGGAGAATGGGTTGCACGTTTACTGCATTTTGCCGTGTGTTCAATGACGTACCTTCTAGCACGATGGCTGACTCAGGTACATTCATTGCGATTGCAATTTCTTTCATGTCGTCCGCTTCAGAAGCGCCGCTACCGCCACGCCAAGTCACTCGGCCACCGCTCAAAATGAGCTTTGGGGCTTTGCCTTGGCTGTACAAGCGGGCGCCGTAGAGAATACGGTCGCCTGCTTCCAAAACTTCTACCCAAGGTCTCGGTGCAATCTGCGGCGCGGTAGCTCCGCCTAACACCACAATCGCGTCAGCAGTAGGGATAGGATCAAGTGGAAAATATTGCCGTTCTAGCGTGCTGACCAGTTTGTCGCTAACGATAGGATTGCTGCTAAAGAAAATAATGGAAAGGGCTAGTGCGATCGCCCAAGTCGCCCGCTTAGGATGTTTCCAAACCCACACCAGCGCTAAAACCAGCAACAAGCTGCTGAGCCCAATGGGATAAACAAACAGCGGCAAAAACTTAGACAGAAAGAACATCGTTAAGTCAAAAAAGATTTAAGCCAGAAAATTACTCAGCAGACAGGAGAAAATTAGCTTTCTACTTTTTCAACCGACTTGCCCTTGCCTTCTTTCGTCGTTTTATGTAGCGTTCCTGTGCTTTATTTGTCTTCAAAAAAGGCAGCTCCAATACCCGGTTTACATCGGAGCCATCTGGAGCGGGGCGTCTAAGCTTATCGGTAGGCGGTAGGCCATTAAATCCAGCAGAAGGCGCACCCCCTTTGATTTGCCACCAGGCCGAAATCAAACCGCCTGCTAAGCCACCGATTGCCCCAAAGAAGATACTAAAGGAAACGTCGTAGCCCAAAAAGATGAAAACAAGTAAGAATATCAGCCAGGTTCTGACGGCTGCTGGAATGAGTAAATCAGCCACGACAATGCGTTTCGCCTTTTAGGTTAAGTTGACTTGGAATCGGGGGTTTCGAGCAAAGCTCGGTCAATGCGCTCAGAAATAGCGCGGTGAGCGTCCTTAACTATTAAGTGCCCTAATCCTTAACTATTAAATGCCCTAAATATATAGCAAAATATATGGCCCCGTTCAGATACGTGCCTACTTTCAACGAGCAAATACAGTCTCCAGCAGCGGCTGTATGACATCGGCCTCTTGCGTCGTATCTATCACCACGACAGGATCGCCTTCCTTAAAGGGTTCCATCGACTGCCCTGCCAAAATCGCGGCGGTAGCATCAGCAATGTCTCCGCTGCGATTTTCTACGCGAGCTTTCAGCACCTCGGCTGGCGCGGTGCAGTGCAAAAAAGTAAGGTC
>JBCBDN010000107.1:0-11860 GCA_038529685.1 Cyanobacteria bacterium J06598_1
GCAGCTTACGAACCTGCGAGGGCGCTTCAAACATGTGTGGGGATTGGGATTCAGAAGTCGGAACGGAGAGGACAGGATTCGAACCTGCGGTACCTTACGGTACAACCGCTTAGCAGGCGGTCCCAATCGTCCACTCTGGCACCTCCCCTATGATTTTGAATTATCGCGAGCGGAGAGGGTGGGATTCGAACCCACGGTACCTTTCGGTACACTCGATTTCAAGTCGAGCGCATTCGACCACTCTGCCACCTCTCCAAGGGGTACATTCAGTGATGACTCAGTAATAACTAGGCCACACTTAAATGGGCTTGGCTATATTAGCCTGAATTGTTTGAAAACGTCTACTTTTGTGTGTTCATATTTTTGGCTTTGTATCTTAGCCTGGACTGCTGACGCTGGAATTAAGCCAGCTATTAGCCATTTACTTTTGATACAGAGACTCTTCAGAAATTTGCTCAAAGCGGGCATCTAGCCAGATGAGGGCGATGGATTCGACGTTGCCCTGGTTGAGCGTGACCAGGGAAAAGCTGCGCTGACTTCCGGTAGGCGTTCTTTCGATGCGAGGAACGGTGGCGGCGTTGAAATAGATAGTGTCTGCATTTTTGGCAACGCGTTTTCGAATTTGCCCAGCATCGTTTTTTAGCTTGTGATGCATGTGTCCGAAGGTTACTAGCGGGATGTGTTTCCCAGAGTCTTGGGTAAGGGCTATTGCCTTGGCGAAGTCAGGATCACCGTAGTCGCCCCCGCCACCATTTTTACCCCAGTCTTTCCCGCAGGGATCTTCAGGCTTATCGCCCAGTCCATAGGGGCCCACGTGTCCGACAAAAATGACAGTGCTTTGCTCGGCTTCATCGGCAGCGGCAAGGATGAGATCGAGCGATTCGTCGAAGCTTCTGATGTCGAAGCGATCGCGATAAAATTTGCCGTAGCGCCATTTTGAACCGCCCCAGCTAAAGGGTCTTGCTCCGACGACGGTTAGCCCAAACTCAGGAAACTCGCGCTTTCCAAATCCAATGTGATCTTCTCCGAGGATGTCCATTTGTAGCTGCACCCAGTCTTCTCTGCTGCGGTCGTAGGGACAGTTTTTGATGCCTTTGTTGCTAGCAGAATAGTAGGCGTCATGATTGCCCATGACCGCTACCTTAGGAATCTCTACAGCGGCTATGGTGCGGACGACTTCAACCGCTTCGTTGCCGTAGTCCCCGACAAAGATAGCAAAGTCAATGCCCAAATGCTTGAGCGCGAGGTTGTCTTCTATTTCCCAAAGGTCGTGGATATCGCCGACGACCGCTATTTTGACGACGGGTTTGGCCTTGGATGGATGCACGGTTTGCCTATAGCTATGGGGGCGCTTTCGTTCAGCATATATCAAACGCAATTGGCTAAGAGGGGGGATCTATTTCTGTTATTCATCTGAGCTGAAAGAAGTATCCATAGCGGGCAAAGGGTTCTACTGTTTTAAAGCGATAGATAGCATGCGTGACTGATCAGCAGAAGGGAGCGAGACGAGTATGGTTAATCAGGTAATACTGACGGCTTTGGATGGCGCGTTGTTGAGTTCAGTGGAGGTCGGTGCGCCGATAGAGGTGACGCAAACGGCTGCTCAAGGAGATTTGACGAAGATTGTAGAGAGTGACTACAAATCCTTGCGGGAGGCGATCGCACAGCTAAAGGCATCTGACGTTCCTGTGGTGGTGTTTACTCAGCGCGATCGCGTAGAAATAGAGCCGATTCGTCAACAGCTAGGTTTGACCTCTCCTTTCATTGTTGAAAGCGGCAGTGCTATTTTTGCGTCTGCCAATCAGCACCCTTTTGGTCCGGGCGTGGGTGAAACAGAAGACGGTTATTTTGTGGTGACGCTGGGCTGCCCTTACGTTCAGGCGCGTGCCGGACTGAGAGTTTTGGCAAATATGATTTCTCATCCGCTGAAAGGATTTGGTGATTTCACAGTGCCGCAGCTGGAAAAGTCAGCAAATCTATCAGAAACGGCGGCTCATCAGGCCAAAGCACGTGAATTTAGTGAGCTATTTATGACGCCTAAAGCGATAGAGCGTGAGCTATTGCGGCAAGCCGCTGAAGATATGGGGTTTGAGGTGATTTTGCGCGAGCCTAAGGAAAGTCGATTCTCTGAGCTGCTGGGGGCGGGGGCAGGCTTGCCAGCCGCTGTGAAAGAGCTGTTGAGCGCATATCAAAGTTTGGAGGCTGGCGAAGCGCTACAAGTGATAGCGGTGAGCTCCCGTTCGGCTGATTTGGCGGCGTTAGCTAAGGTGAAGCGCGAGCTCGATATCGAAGATTGGAAAGAGGTTTTGGTGGATGGACACGAGGCATGGGTGGAGGCGATCGCACCTTTACTCCCCAATTAGCTATACGAAGCTAGTAGCCGTAGAAGACAGCTGTGAAAGGTCAGTAAAATTGTACTCTGGCCATTTATGGTAATTTTGACTATAATTAAGATTCAGTAATTGGTAATTCATAATATTTAGAGAGGACCACCCGTGTTTGCTACTGCCAGCGTCTCGCCTGCTCAGACGGCATTGCCGAAGGACCTTTTTGCGGCGATTGAACAGCTGAAGAAAGACCTGAATGCCGTTGTGTTAGCCCATTACTATCAAGAGCCTGATATTCAAGATATTGCTGACTACATCGGTGATTCTTTGGGCCTGTCTCAGCAGGCTGCTAGTACCGAAGCGGACGTCATTGTGTTTGCTGGGGTTCACTTTATGGCGGAAACTGCCAAAATTCTGAATCCTAATAAGCTGGTGCTGCTGCCAGATTTAGAGGCAGGGTGTTCACTGGCTGACAGCTGCCCGCCCGATGAGTTTGGCTCGTTCAAAGCTGCCCATCCTGATCATGTGGTGATTTCTTACATCAACTGCACGGCTGAGATTAAGGCCATGAGTGACATTATTTGCACTAGCTCAAATGCAGTGAAGCTGGTGAATCAGCTGCCTGCTGACCAAAAAATTATTTTTGCACCAGACCGGAATTTGGGCCGGTATGTAATGGAGCAAACGGGCCGCGATATGGTGCTGTGGCAGGGTAGCTGCATTGTTCACGAGACGTTTTCAGAAAAAAAGATGCTGACTTTGAAGAGGGAGCATCCTGATGCTGAAATTATTGCGCATCCTGAGTGTGAACAAGGGGTGCTGCGTCACGCTAGTTTTATTGGGTCTACTACGGCGTTGCTGAACCACGTGCAGTCGAGTGAGTATGAGCGGTTTATCGTTGCAACTGAGCCAGGAATTATTCACCAAATGGAAAAGGCTGCCCCTAAAAAGCACTTTATTCCAGCACCGCCTGAGGCTAACTGTGCCTGTAATGAGTGTCCTTATATGAGACTCAACACGCTGGAAAAACTGTATTGGGCGATGAAAAATAAAACGCCTGAAATTATCATTCCGCAGGAGATCCAGGCGGATGCGTTAGCCCCGATTCAGCGAATGTTAGACATGAGCGCTCGGTAGCTTCGAACTCGGTAGCTTCGAGTCTACTTCGCTGGCGCTCTCTGTTTTGTTGGTTTGGACTATTTTGTCAGATAGTCGCGTAGCTGATAAGCCAGCATGTCGACGATATTGTCACCGCCTTTGCTCAGTGAAGCCATTGCTTCTTGCTCTGCTCTTTTGACGATGGTGTCGGACAAGTTGAGCTGCTCGATCAGCGTTTTGTAGGCGTTCTGCTCTTCTGTATTGACTTTGGCCTCTTCAGGTGTCCGAGCGCTAGCGTTGATGACTTCGTAGGAAAGGCGGACCGCGAGTTCTTTTTCGGCGTCGGTGGTAATTTTGCTGGCGGCTTCTTCAAGGGGAACGTCTTGAACGAAGTATTCTTTGAGCTGACTTTGCAGGTAGTCTTGCTGTTCGGGCTCTGAGGCGAACAGCTGACTGAATCGGTTGAGCATGACCTCGACTTCTTTTTGCTCTAAGGTGCTGTCGGCCCAGGCCATGGAGAGCACGACTCTAAGCAGGTTCATTTGCTTGGGAGAAATAGGAGGGGGCTGAATGTTCATGATGTCGCCTGCGAGTTTCCTCTCACTGTAGAAAGCGAGGGGGCGAATGATGAAACTGCCCTACAAAATTTAAAGATGTTTGCTGCGCTTGATTCAGTTGGGTTTTGCTTAATCTAGCTGGGCTTGGTTAGGCTTGGTTTAGCCGAGTTTGGAAAGATGGCGAAGACTCTTCATGTCGAGGAGACGGATAACGTCTCTTTCTGAGTCGATGGTGAGCCAGTTGCGGGCGGCGAGCTTGTTGAGGATTTTGGAGACTTCGGTGAGTTTGATGTCTGCGATCGCCGCTAAATCCGTCTCTGGAATATTAAATATCTCTACCGCATCCTCTTTTTGCTCGCCGTAGGCATCTGCCAAGCCAATCAAGGTATAGACCATCTTGATGCCGGGCGCCTTGTTGCGTAGCTGAAAGCGTTTTTGGGTTTGCTTGAGTCGTTCTACCATGCTTTGCAGCAGGCGATGATGGAGCTGGGGATCTTTGAACAGGCTCTGGATAAAGAGCTGAGCTGGAATGCTAAGCAGCTCTACTTTTGAGAGGGCGGCAACGTCGGTAGAGCGCGGTGACTCATTGAGAACAGCCATTTCGCCAAAGTACTCGCCCTTGCCCAAAATAACTAAGGTGACATAGTCGTCACCTGCTTGAACCCTGACCTTAGCCCAGCCGGAAGCAATCAGATAGACCGCATTGCCCCAAGAGTCTTCCATGAGTACCGTGCGGCCTGCCGGGCATTCGTTAAAGATGGCGCTCTCTTGGAGCGTTTTGAGCGTTTCTGGACTGGCATCTTTGAAGAGTGGAAAAAGCTCACTGAAGGCTTCGGGCTGTAGCGATAGCGGTGAGGTTGCAGGCGATGACATGGCACTAGAGTAGAAAACTCAATCACCCATTAGGCTACCCATCTTGCTCTAACAAGTTGTAATTGATACAACTCGTTTTGGGCTGTCAGGTTCCAGGTTAGATTTTGAGATAGGGTTTTGTTAGATATTGGTCTGCGGCTTGGACTGGGCGGCTCCAGCAGCGGCAATAGAGACTAAGAGGCAGGCGATGAGCGATCGCGCTGAGAGTGTTTCGTCCAAAATCAAAAAGCCTGCCACTACACCGAGCATGGGCTCAACGCTGAGCATGACGCCAAAAACTGTGATAGGTAGTGATCTCAAAGCCGCAATCTCGCAGGCATAGGGTAGCGCTGTGGACAGTAAAGCGACGCCTGCGCCGATAGCCAGTAGCCTTGGGTTCAGTAGAGCCGTGCCCGCTGTCGCAATTCCAATCGGTAGAAGCATAACGGTGCTCACAACTAATCCCCAGCTGAGGCCCTCTACACCCGGTAATGCTGGACCAATCTTGGCCGCTAGCAGAATGTAGAGTGCCCAGAACAAACCGGCCAGCAGAGCAAGTGCCATGCCGGTTTCATCTAAGTTAGACCCGCTGAGCGGGGTTAGTAACAAAATTCCAGCGGCAGCCAGCGCCGCCCACAGTCCATCGCGCCACCGCTGAGACTTGAGAACAGCTAAGCCTAAGGGGCCGGTAAATTCTAAGGAAATCGCAACGCCAAGCGGAATTCGGTCGATGGCAGCGTAGAAGGCCGAATTCATGCAGGCCATCACAAATCCGTATGCCAGAATCAGTTTCCAGTTGGCGCGGACTTGAGTATGGAACTTGGGTCGCCAGAGTGTGAAGAATATAAGGGTGGAGAAGCTGACTCGAAGCGCTATGACACCCCAAGGGCCGATTTCGCTAAAGAGCGATTTGGCGAGGGCCGAGCCAAATTGAATAGAGAGCATTGCAATCCACACAAAGCCGATGGGTGAGGGCCGTTTGAGAGAGAAATTCATAGTGTGGCCCAATGAAATAGTGGCTTTAAGTTTGATTTGGCTTTATAGCTCAGGAACGGTCGGTGTATGCGGCTGAGAGGACTCTGGCTTGGTTCCAGGTTTTGCTTCGGATGGTGAGGGTTTGGTGTCGATAGCTGTGTAGAGGCGAGTAGTGGCTTTTGGTGTGGTAATCGCTGCTTGCAACCGTCCATGCGGTGCTATTTTCCAGTGGTCTAACACATCTTTAATGAGCAGCTCTTGAATCCACGTTTTGGCAACAACCGTCAGCGGTAGCGCCAGCAGCAGTCCAAGAAAGCCAAAAATGCTAGCAAAAAAGATCTGAGCTAGCAGCGTAAATGCTGGCAGTAAAGACACCTGATGCGCCATGACCGTAGGTGTGACGGCATAAGACTCTATTTGCTGAAGCACAATGTAGAGCCCAATGACGGCTACTGCTTTCCAAGGATCTTCTGAGAGCAGCGCGACAATAACCGGGAAGAACATGCTCAGCGTCGGTCCGAGGTTCGGAATGAAGTTCAAGATGCCGGCTAGCAGCGCGTGGGCAAAAGCCAGATCAACACCAAGCATAACCAAGCCGATAAAGCTAAACCCGAAGATGAAAATAGAACTAATAAGAATACCGCCGAGCCAGTTTCCTAGCGCAATCTCGCACTCTCCAAAGATTTCGCGCGCGCGCTGCCGATAAAACGAAGGGAATAGTAGCAGCACACCGTTTAAGTAGGCACTGGGGTTGGTGAGCAGCATGAACGATAAAATGCTGATGAATAGCGTTTGTACGATGACTCTGAGCGACGAATTGAATATTTTGAGCGAAGAGTTAAAGACGGAGAAGAAATTGCCGACGACTTCTAGTACGGGGGAGTCTGGAGAGGTGACCCAGGCGAGAAATTCGTTGAGCTCGGGGAGGCGAATGCGTTCGGGTAGGACGGTCTGTAGCAGCATGATGCGCTCAGGCATGGTTTGTGCAAAGCGCACGAGTAGCTCAATGAGCTTGCTGAACTGTTCTATAAAAGGCGGTACGATGCCGAGAATAAAGAGCGTTGCGACGACCGCAGAGATGAAAATGGCGATGGGAATCGCGAACCGGCGGGGAACGTTGAGCGCCTGGATTTTTCGAGTGAGGCTGTTGAGGGCGATGGCGATGACAACAGCTGTGAACGCAAGCAGCAAAATTGCTCTGATTTGCCAGAGAATGTAGCCTGCGGCCAATAGACACAGTAGGCTAATCCAGTCACCGAGCTTCATGGTGCTTCACCTCAAGTGGAATTGCGCCCATTGTATCCGCCTGCGGCCTTGGTTGTAGCGGATGAACAGTAGGCCATATATGACGTATAAAGTAGATCAAAAGTGCTAGCGTGAGGGCGACTGACCGTCTAGATGTTTTGTTGGCTAGGCTGTTGTTTTTCTGTGGTTCTTAAGGAAGTGCCTGTGGCTAAGACGGACTTACCGACGGTGAATTGGCAGATATTGTCTGTGCCTGAAATGCCCCCTAAGTGGGTGAAGACAGTCGCGAAGATGACGGGATTGCCTCAGCCTGTATATGGGGCTCAGTTGCTATGGATGAGAGGTATTCGCACGGCTGACGCGCTGATAGGGTTCACGCGATCGCAAGACTATGTCCCGTCGAGTCCATTTGCATTTGGAGAAGAAATGGAGTGGGCGGTGGCGCGGTTGATAGTGGCGCGCGATCGCACCGAAAAAATTGCCATTTGGGGCGACTTTGACGCTGACGGCATCACCTCAACCGCCGTGCTGTGGGATGGACTCCAACAGTTTTTTAACGGCGAAAATCAACTCACCTACTTCATCCCCAATCGCTTGAAAGAGTCCCACGGACTCTCGATGATGGGGATTGCTCAGTTATCGGCTCAAGGCGTGCAGCTGATTGTCACTTGCGATACCGGCAGCACTAACCCCGCAGAAATTGAGTATGCTCAATCGCTAGGGATAGATGTGATTGTGACCGATCACCACACGCTACCGGAGCAGCGGCCTGCTGTCGTCGCAATTGTGAATCCACGGGCCTTACCCACTGACCATCCTATGGCCTCTTTGTCTGGTGTGGCGGTGGCCTACAAGCTGGTAGAAGCGCTCTATGAAAAACTGCCGGAGGTGCCGACTAGCCCCCTGAGTGACCTTGTAGACCTGGTGGCGATTGGACTGATTGCTGATTTGGTGGAGCTGAAGGGTGACTGTCGGTATTTGGCGCAAATTGGCATTGAGCAGCTACAAACGCATTTGAAAATAGATAAACCAGTGCGGCCTGGCGTGGCTCAGCTATTGAACCTGTGTCGGCGGGCGGGCGATCGCCCGACAGATATCTCCTTTGGGTTAGGTCCACGTATTAATGCTGTCAGCCGCATATATGGAGAAGCCAGCTTTTGTGTAGAGCTGCTAACCAGCACCGATCCTGACTACTGCCGAGAACTGGCGGGTAAAGCTGAGTTAGCCAACGCCAGAAGAAAAGCGCTGCAAAGCGACGTGTTGCACCAGGTGAGCCAGCAGCTAGAACATTTGGATATGTCTACGATGGGTGTGATTGTGCTGTGCAATCCTCAGTGGCCGGTAGGTGTGCTGGGCCTTGTGGCCGGTCAGGCGGCTCAAAAGTATGGCAGGCCGACTATTTTATTAAGTCAAGATTCGGCAGATGCCGATGAATTATCAAGTGGCGCTCCACTCGTGAGGGGCTCCGCGCGTTCAGTCAATCGGATCGATCTCTATGACTTAGTGCACTCTCAGTCACACCTTCTGACTGGATTTGGCGGACATCCCTTTGCTGCTGGGCTGAGCTTACCGCTCGAAAACTTACCGCTATTTCGAGCGGCCATCAATCAGCAGTATCGGCAGAAAATGGGAGCAGCTCATAGTTCTCTTGAAATGAAGGTAGACCTTACGGTAACGGTGGCTGATTTGGGCAAAGAGCTGTTTCAAGAGTTGAAGCTGCTGGAGCCCTGCGGGATGGGAAACCCGGTACCGAAGCTGTTGATAGAGAACTGCTGGTTTGACAACGTGTGGCACCAGAAGCTGAAAGACCGTATGGGCGGAAAAGTGGGCTACATAAAAGCGAGCTTTCAACTGCGCGACGATAGCGTGTATGAGAGCACTGGCGAGCCTGCGAAGTGCCCCGGCCTTTGGTGGGGCCACTATAAAGACGATCTGCCGCCGGGCCGATGGGATGTGGTGGCAGAACTCGACTACAACAGTCATCCAAAAAGTCGCCGCTACGAAATCAGGCTGATTGATATTCGACCTGCTGCGGGTCAGGCTGCTGGCGATGAACCAGTGGCCCCACTAACGCGGGAGGGATGGCTGCTAGATAGACGTTACGAAGGGGTGCGACCTGCTGATCTGGTAGATCCTGTCACGAGCCTAGTTGTTGATGATTGTCCGACTCAATGGAAGGCGCTACAGCTGTGGCGGCATCAGGCCACACAGACTGAGCAGCCGGTGGCGCTGGCCTATTCATCTCCTACACCGGTAGACCCCGTAGATAAGTGGATGCAGCTTTTGGGGTTGGCTAAATACTTGAGTCGGGCGCAGGCGGCGGTGAGCCGGGAGCGGCTAGCGGAGAAGTTAGATGTGAGCGATCGCACGCTATCGATTGGCCTTATCGCCCTTACTCAGGCTAGTTTTACCGTAGAGACCTCAGCTTTAGACATTCGTTTTCAGTACTATCCTGACGATTCAGGTGCTGTGATTGAAAGCGATGAACGGGCGCTCAGTCATTTTTTAGCTGCCGTGCAGGAAGACTCTTTTCGGCGGCAGTACTTCTACAAAGCGCCTGTTTCAACCCTGCAATCGGCTGTGGCCGCTGAAGGGTCTAAACAATTAATCTGACGACTGACTCACTTGTGTAGAAATGAAACGGTGTAACAAGGTATTTAAACCTATTGTCAAACTGATTTGAAAAATCGTATAATCAGATACAGAAACGAACACCGTTCATCTTTTGGCTTTACCAGCTGCGTTGACATTCTAAACTGTTGTTGGTTAGGTAAAAGACGGAAGTAAGGGTTATTGCGACCCTGAAGGAACGCGCCTCTTTAAACATCTCAATCCCTTTGGAGGCGATTACCATGCAACTTTCATACCGTGGCGTAAAGTACAACACTGCTAAGCCCGCTGTTCAAGTGACCGAAACTCAAGAAATTGGCCAGTACCGTGGTGCTACTTACCACATCCACCGCGCAGCAAACGTACCAGCTCGTCGCACCTCTGATGTGCTTAAGTATCGCGGTGCAATCGTTCGCTAACGTTGTTTCCGCTAATGTTTCATTCGCTAACGTTTATTAACTCCTAGTGTCTGACGGCAAAGTTTAGCTGCGGCTAGCTTTGAAGCCTGACGCTAGCAGTGTAGATAAAATCAGTTTAATCAAGGCGTGGTCTTATTTGGGCCATGCCTTTTTTATTGCTGTATTATGGCGTTTGTTCGATCCCGAGGCGATGTATATGCTGTTAGGTTTCATCGTAGGTTTGGGTGTAGGCGCGATCGCACTCATTATTAATCAACGCCGCTGTGATGCAAATCTGAGGCGACTGCTCGGCCGCTTGGAAGATCGTCAGCTGATCCCGGCCTTTGGCTACGATGCCCAGCTGGCGAGTGCAATCGGTGAACAGCAGGCTCAGCTAGAAACCCTAAACACGCAGCTTCAAAATTTTCGTCAGCTGCTGCAAAGTGCGCCTGTGGGCTACTTGCAGGTAGATGACGAGAGTCGTTTGTTATGGTGCAACACCAGAGCTCAAGAATTTTTAGATATTGACCAAGGCGAATACACACAGCCGCGTTTGCTGTTGGCAGTCGTGCGCTCCTATGAGTTAGATCAGCTAATTGATCGCACGCGAGAAACGCAGCAGGTCTGTGAGGCCAGCTGGACCTTTAATTCTATTTCGACCGATCCATTTAACTATTTGGAGCGACCGGCCTATCCGCTACAGGGCTACGGGGTGCCGATGGAGAAGGGCCAAGTGGGTGTGTTTTTAGAAAATAGACAGGAAGCGGTGATGCTGGCTCAGCAGCGCGATCGCTGGATTTCGGACGTGGCTCACGAACTCAAAACACCCCTAACTTCTATTCGCCTGGTGGCTGAAACTTTGCAGTCGCGAGTGGCCCCTAACTTGGTCACCTGGGTAGATCGTCTGCTAAAAGAAGTGATTCGGTTGAGCGTGCTGGTCGACGATGTTATGCAGATGAGCAGCTTAGAAAAAGGTCGTACGCCCGCCGAGGCCGAGTCGGATGCTGACTTAGTGAGGCTTATTGATGCAGCTTGGCAGAGCGTGGAGCCCTTAGCCAGGCTGAAGTATCTGTCTTTGGATTATCGAGGTCCAGATCATTTAATCGTGACGATGAATGCCCGGTTAATCCATAGCGTTTTGTTCAATTTGTTCAGTAATGCGATGAAATATAGCCCTGCCCACGAGGCGATCTATGTTCGGCTGAGTCTGCTGGACTCTCTAGAATCAGAGCCGCTTTTGGATAGGACAGTTTCAGCAAACTCTCCTCAACTGTTGCTAGAGGTGATGGATGCTGGCGATGGTTTTAGTGCGAAAGATTTACCCCATGTATTTGACCGGTTTTATCGTGGGGATTTGGCACGTAGCCGGATGGATGCTGTAGAGCCTAGTGGCTCGGATGCCCAATCTTCTGTTGATATGGCGGCTCTGGTAAGCGGTGGAACGGGGCTGGGACTATCGATTGTGCGCCAAATTGTGGAAGCCCATCAAGGACGGGTAGAGGCAAAAAATCATCCTGAATATGGCGGCGCATGGCTAAGTGTTTGGTTACCAGGCGAGCGATTGATGACGGTGGACTCTGAAGTGGGCTGCCAAAAAGGCTCTACGAAGCTGCCACCATCGTCTACTACTGGTGGAACGCCTGTCTCTGGTGCCAGCAGCTAACGGTACCGTCTCCTGCACCATGTTTTATACACCACGAATAGTGATAATCCTGATGACATAAGCCACTGATGCACTAGCGCATCGCTAGTGCATCAGTGGCTTGTTATAAATACGGAAGTAAGATGATTCTGTGAA
>JBCBDN010000108.1:0-11784 GCA_038529685.1 Cyanobacteria bacterium J06598_1
GTGCAGGCTGGGCGATCGCTTTATGCCAAGGCTGTGAATCATACGATGTGGGCTGTAGGGCTGTAGAAGTCACAGGGTCCTCAAGAGAATTGCATTATTCAAGAGATGGGGTCTTTTTTCGGATCTCTTGTTTTGAGTATTTTGTGTTTTGAGTGTTTTGTTTTAAGAGATTGAGCGGGCAGTGTCAGGGTGAAGGCAGTTTGTTCGCCTTCTGTTTTGTCTAAAACGAGCCGACCTCGGTGGGCTCTAACGATTTCTCTAGAGAGGCTAAGTCCGAGTCCGAAGCCTTCCCGTTTGCGGTTGCGAGAGAGATCGCCTCGATAAAATCGGTCGAAAATGCGATCGCGCTCTTCAGCTGGAATCTGCCCAGATGCATTAGCTACTGTAATTTTAATCTCTTTTCGAGTCGCTTTTCCAGTTACCGAGAGCCATTGCTGACCTGAATCTGCAGGCAAGTTGTACTTGATAGCATTGTCGATCAGGTTCTGTAGCACTTGGGTGAGCAGATCGCGATCGCCCTTCACATTCAGCTGATCACCTAACTCAACTTTGACCGGCAGCTCAGGGGCTAGCAGCTCAATATCTTCTATCAGCACAGACAAAATCTCTTTAATATCCACGGGTGTTTGGCGCAGGCTGATTTGTCCGGCATCTGCCAGAGAAAGTAACAGCAGCTTGCGAACAATCGTACTCAAGCGTGAGACTTCATCCATGAGGTTGCTGAGACTTTGCTGTAGCTCGGAACCCGGCTCCGCTTTTTGCATGACTAGCTCTAGCTCTCCGCGCAAAATTGCAAGAGGCGTCTTAAGCTCGTGGGCTGCGTCTCCGCTGAATCTGGAAGACTGCTTAAAGCTGCGCTCTAGGCGGGTGAGCATTTCATTGAACACTTCAATCAGCTCTACAAATTCTACGTCCGCGCTGCCGACAGGAACCTGTTGATCGAGGCCTGTGGCGGTGACCTGTTGAATAACGTTTGTGAGCTTGCGTACAGGTTTTAGCGCACTGCCTGAGAGCACCCAAGCGCCCGCTGCGATCATTAGTAGAGTGCTGGGAATCGCGACCAAAAAGATATTGCGAATAACCGCCATGTCTTGATCGATGGTTTGCAGGCTGACGGCGATCGCGCCTCTACCAGATTCAGATTTGATCACGCCTACTAGCCAATTGCCTGCCTCCGTATTTGACGGAAACACACGTCTGGGCTTGCTGGGAGGGCTGTTAGGCGTCTCATCGGTGGCCTTTTCTTCTTTGACTACCATGTCTTCTGCGGTAGTTTTTAGCAGTTGGTCAATTTCTAACGTAACGGCACCCAGCTGCGCGCCATCAACTGAATAGTGAATTGTTTTTCCTTGTTCATCAGCGAAGAGAAGTGTGATGGGTGTCCCAATTTCGGTTTCTAGCTCACGGGGCAAATCGTTGCTGGCAAAGTTTTGCCACCAGTCTGTGGAGCGCTGTGGCGTCATTTGCTGTAATTGACTGTCAATTTTGGCATCTAGGCTGTTGACCTGTGCTCTGTAGATCAGCCGCCAAGCGACTAGCCCAAAGCCCACCAGAGCCCCGCCTGCCAAGGCGACCGACAGCAGCGCAATGCGTAAGCGAAAAGATGCCAGCTTCAGCCAGGGTTTCTCCATCGGTTGTGATGTGTCTTGCGATGTTGTTGGCTTAGGCACGCTTTTGTTCTTTTTGGGGCAGTCCTTTGAGGAGCAGTTCTTTGTTTAGGGTAGAGATGATCTGAGAGGCTACTATCCTACTCTGCCTGCCGAAACCGATAGCCAACCCCTCGAACGCTTTCGATCCAACGGTTCTGACCTTTGATGGCTATCTTCTTTCGCAATCGCTGAATGCAGACATCGACAACGTTGGTACTGGGGTTAAAGTCATAGCCCCATACGTGTTCTAGCATTTGGGTCCGCGTGAAAACTCGACCTGGCGATCGCATCAAATACTCTAACAGGTTGAACTCTCGGGTCGTCAGCTCTACCAGCTGCTGATTGGCTTCTGATTCGCAGGTAACCGTTCGAGTAATGCGGTCGAGCTTAAAGGGGCCAACGGTTACGAGATTTTGTCTCTCGCCCACGCTGCGCCGTGCGACGGCGTACATTCTGGCCACTAGCTCTTCTACAAAAAAGGGTTTGGCGATATAGTCGTCAGCGCCAAGATTAAGCCCCTGCAGGCGGTCGTCTAGCTCGTTACGTGCGGTGAGAAGAATAACCGGCGTATTGCGACCCGCTTGGCGCAGGTGTTTAAGGATAAAGAGACCATCTTTCCCTGGCATCATAATGTCGAGCAAAATAACGTCGTATTCATTGCCGAGTGCTTTGTCATAGGCAATATCGCCGTGGTCACAGTAGTCCACAACAAAGCCATGTTCTTTGAGTCCAACCTGTACAAAGCTGGCAATTTTAGGTTCGTCTTCTACAAATAAAACGTGCATGGGTACTCCCTCCCTCCATTCAGTGAGATCTGGCGACAGATCTTTAGTCAACCCTACAGACCCCTCTACAGACATCCTATTGAGCCTTACGCAAAAGTCAGCATACCGCTGCGGCCTCATCCTGTCAGTGTCTTCGGGTTCAATGTGTTGCGCTACCTGCCGCAAGCAGATCTAAGCGGGACGTGCCAAAAACTACATTACGAAAGCGTAATCAAAACATGGGAAAAGTGTTAATTTTCGTTTTCTTTAATTCATTTGTCGGTGAGTGATGCGTCACTTGCCCGAACGAATTGACCTCTAATTTTTGAAAGAAATATGCGTTTTTTAACTTCTTTTAAGTCTGTGAATAAGCTAGCTGGCTTGGCGGCGACGCTCATGATTTTGCCTGTAGCGGTTGCCTGTGGTGAGCCCGTGGCAGAAGAAACTGGTGCGGATGTGACTTCTGAGCTGCCTGCTGACATTGACGCTATAGAAGAAGATGTTGCTGTTGATGGCCTAGAAGAGCCCACTGATATTGCTGGCGGCGAGATTGCTGGTGAGAGTATTGTCGATGTCGCTGCAGCGAATGGTTCTTTTGACACGCTGGTCTCAGCGGTACAGACAGCTGGCTTGGAAGATGAGCTGAGTGCTGATGGTCCTTATACATTGTTTGCGCCGACTGACGAAGCCTTTGCAGCGTTGCCTGAAGGGACTGTAGAAAAGCTTGTGAAGCCTGAGAACCAGGAAGCGCTTAACCAAGTTTTGGCTTACCACGTGGTTGCAGGCGCGGTTGCCGCTAGCGACATTGAGCCGGGTGCGATCGCCACTGTAGAAGGCAGCGCTGTTGAAATGACTGTGGACCCTGCGGGCGTCATGGTTAATGGCGAGGCGAACGTTGTTCAGCCTGATGTCGTTGCTGATAACGGTGTGATTCATGTGGTTGACACCGTGTTGTTGCCACCTACTTTTGATCCTTCTACTTTGCTTTAAGGTTTCATCTCAAGGGAGTTCACCTTGAGAGGTGAATCTGGATGACCCGTTCAGATTTTGATCCGACTTCACCTTAAGAAAGAAGAGAAAACCGTTGTGAGAGATTGACCTCTTACAACGGTTTTCTCTTGCAATAGGTTTTCCTTTGAAATGAAGGGTTCTTACAGTGTGAGTAGGTGATGGTTGTGTGTGAGCAGATAGGCGTAATCCGATTCTGAAATCCCTTCACAGACTTCGCTGTAGTTAGTGACAATATCACCTATTTTTTGATGAACGAGTTTGAGGGAGCTACCTGTGGGCCGAATATCTGGAATGTCTAGGAAGCTAGAGATTTTTTGGGCGGTCGCTAGGTATCTGTTGGGGTCCATCAGGTCATCTTCGTAGACGAGATGAAGATGGGTCAGATCGTGCAAGATAGCGTCAGCTTCTACTTTTTGGTTGTCGAGATATTTTAGGCAGGCAAGGAGTTCACTGACATCAATGGTGATTCGATTGGATTTGGACTGTTCGGCGCTGCCGAAGCGATAGTTAATGCTGTGTGTGCGTAGGGTAGCGATCGCACGCCTGAGCAAGTCCCGACGGCTAAGAAAAATCACCCGGCAGCCGCCGCGCTGCAAATCTTCTAAAAACTGATGGGGGTCGGCTAGCCTTTGGACTTGTCTGAGCTGCTCTACGGTGAGGGTGAAACCGTATACATCTTTATCGCTTTGGCGAATGTGCTGATACACATTCAGCCGGGGAAAGCGGACGGTCTGGCTCAAAATATTTTCTTGGAAGGCGATCGCGCTGTGATCTGAGAACCATTTGGTCAGCGTCATGCTGCCACTAAACCCAAGGTCAAAGACAACAAAGCTAGGTTTGTGAGGCCGTGATCCTGTCAAGCTCTGAAGCGTTTCTAGCCAACTGCTAGTGACGCTTCGTTTGAAGAGATGGCTGGGTGAAGAGGCTTTATCGCTCACAGTTTTTTCGTAGTCTCCTAGGTATCACGTTTCACAAGAGGGTCAAACAGCACAATTTACAGCGCTGTGGGTAAGCACCTAGTAAAATTTGGCTAGCCCTTTTTAACGTACCCGCCCTAGGTTTGCTATGACGAATTTGCTTCGCACACCGCTCTACGAACTTTGCCACCAGCAAAACGCCAGGATGACCCCTTTTTCTGGGTGGGAAATGCCGGTTCAGTTCAGCGGCATCCGTCAGGAACACGAAGCAGTCAGAACAGCGGCGGGGATGTTCGATATTTCGCACATGGGTAAGTTTGTGCTGAGCGGACCCGATGTGATTGCGCAGCTGCAGCAGCTGGTGCCGTCCGATTTGTCGAAACTGACGGTGGGGAAGGCGCAGTACACCGTTTTGCTCAATGAGCGTGGCGGTATTATCGATGACTTGATTGTTTATCACCAGGGAAAGGAAGGTGATGCCGAAAAGATTGCGCTGATTGTGAACGCTGGCACAACCGATAAAGATAAGACCTGGCTTCAGCAGCACCTTAGCGAAACGGTCAATTTTGAAGATCTCTCTCAGGTGCAAGCGCTGATTGCTGTACAAGGGCCTACAGCGGTAGATGCCTTACAGAAGCTGTGTCCCAATGATGACCTACAAGCGATCTCTCGCTATGGCCATCAGATGGGGAGCGTTGCTGGGCATTCGGCCTTTCTCGCACGGACGGGCTACACGGGTGAGGATGGTTTCGAGATTATGGTAGCCAATGGGGCAGCAGCAGATGTGTGGAAAAAGCTGATGGACCTAGGCGTTGTTCCCTGCGGGCTCGGTGCCAGAGATACGCTGCGGCTGGAGGCCTCGATGGCGCTATACGGTCAGGACATTAGCGATGACATTACCCCGATAGAAGCGGGGCTCAGTTGGCTCGTACATTTGGATAAGGCCGAAGACTTTATCGGTCGTTCGGTGCTGGAGCAGCAGAAGGCTGAGGGCCCTACGCGTCGTTTTGTGGGGCTGACGTTGGAGGGGCGTAATATTGCTCGTCACGACTATCCGGTTTTGGCGGGCGATCGCACTATTGGCATCATCACGAGCGGCACCCTATCACCGACGCTGGGCTATCCGGTCGCGCTGGGCTATGTAGATGCAGCGGCGGCAAAAGTAGGCGAAACCGTGGATGTGGCGATCCGCAATAAGGTTTTCCCTGCGACGGTTGTGAAGCGACCTTTCTACAAAGCGCCGAAGAGAAGCGTCCCAGTAAAAAGCGGCCTGCAAAAATAGCTCGCCAGCAAAAGCGGTCAAGAAAAAGCGGCCAAGTAGCTTTACTATAAATTTTGAACGCAAACTTTCAGCGAAGAACCCCCATGTCCTTTGAATATCCTGACGACCTCAAGTATCTAGATAGTCACGAGTACGCCCGCGTAGAGGCAGACCAATCGACGGTGACGGTGGGTATTACGTCTTTTGCGGTAGACCAGATGGGTGATGTGGTGTTTTTAGAGCTGCCTGAAGTGGGTGACTCGGTCGAGCTCGGTGAAAACTTTGGCACGATTGAGTCGGTGAAAGCCGTTGAAGATTTGAAAGCACCCGTTTCGGGTGAGGTGCTAGAAATTAACGAAGCGCTGGTGGAAACGCCTGAAGATATTAATGCTGACGGTGCGTATGGTACTGGCTGGCTAATCAAAGTAAAGGCAGCTGACCTGTCTGCTTTGGAGCAGGCGATGTCTGCGGCGGATTATCAACAGCAGGTTGAAGGGGAGTAGACCTTAGCGGGTAAGCGATTGAACGGTTTCAACAGCAATTTTGATAGAGCAGTGTGAACGCAATTGATAGGTTGATAGCTGCAACTTATCTTAATATTAGGTTAAGTAGGTAGCCAAAAATAAGCATAGCTATACGGAAGGCCCCCGTCCCCGAATTCGGGGCTCTGAGACAAGACGCTCAAATCCTCCCTGTCAGAGTGATCTAGACACGCTGGATCGGGACCTCCCCCGAACTCGGGGGTCGGGGGGCTCTGTCAGGAAGTGACCTTACAGTCGTTTTTTATGGCTTTCTACTTAACACTGTAATTTGCTGGCGATCGCACCTCTTATGTCTTACGAGCCGACGACTTCCCCCGCTGAGGCTATTTCTTCAACAACCCATTCTGCTGAAACTCGCTCCTCGGGCAAGCCGCCTAAACCCGCTGCTGCACAAAGTGCGTCTGGATGGATGACGGCATTAGAGAGCGATCGCTTTGCCGATCGTCACTTAGGTCCGACTGATCAAGATGTAGACACCATGCTTAAGGTGTTGGGCTTTGAGAGTGTGGCGGCGCTGATGGCGGCGGCGGTGCCGGCGGGAATTCGGCTAGATGCGCCTATGGCGGTGGATGCGGCGCTGAGCGAGACCGCAGCGCTAGAGAAAATTGCGGCGATCGCTGCTCAAAATCAGGTTTACCGAAGCTACATCGGCTTGGGCTACTACAGCTGTGTGACCCCTGCGGTCATTCAGCGCAACATTTTAGAAAATCCAGGCTGGTACACCCAGTACACGCCCTATCAGCCCGAAATTTCTCAGGGTCGTTTAGAGGCCCTGTTGAACTATCAAACGATGGTGACAGACCTCACTGGGTTAGAGATTGCCAATGCTTCGCTGCTAGATGAAGGCACAGCGGCAGCCGAAGCGATGAGTATGAGCTTTGGCGTGTGCAAAAACAAGGCGGCGAAGGCAGCGAAGCGCTATTGGGTGTCTTCAGCCTGCCATCCACAGACGATTGAGGTGATTAAAACGCGATCGCAGCCTCTCGGCATTGAAGTGGTTGTGGGTGACCACAGAGAACTGAAGCTCAGCGAGGACGCCCCTTTCTTTGGCCTGCTGTTGCAGTATCCGGCTACAGATGGCGCAATTTATGACTACACCGACTTCATTCAGCAGATCGGCTGCAACCGCAACAATCGAACCGGTTTTATGTGCCTGCTGAATGAAGTCGGTGTAGTCATAAATTGCGCCATCTGTAGCCGGATACTGCAACAGCAGGCCAAATTCATCCCTTTGTTCCACTTTCTCAAACCAAAGGCTACCAAACGCTTTTCACTCAGCTAGAAGACTGGCTATCGACCATTACCGGCTTTGCTGGCATGTCTTTACAGCCAAATGCAGGTTCTCAAGGTGAGTACACTGGCCTGCTGGTGATTCGCCAATACCATTCAGATAGAGGTGAAGCCCATCGCAACATTTGTCTGATTCCACAGTCGGCACACGGTACAAATCCTGCTAGTGCGGTAATGGCTGGGATGAAGGTGGTTGCTGTGAAGTGTGATGACGACGGCAACATTGACGTAGAAGATTTAACGGCAAAAGCGCAGAAGCATAAAGACAATCTCTCGGCGCTGATGGTGACCTATCCTTCTACCCACGGCGTGTTTGAAGAGAGTATTAAATCGGTCTGTGAGATTGTGCACAGCCACGGCGGGCAGGTGTATATGGATGGGGCCAATATGAATGCGCAGGTGGGCTTGTGTAGCCCTGGTGATATCGGTGCGGATGTTTGCCATTTGAACCTGCACAAGACTTTTTGCATTCCTCATGGCGGCGGTGGTCCAGGGGTCGGCCCGATTGGCGTGGCGGCGCATTTAGTTCCGTTTTTGCCAGGACATAGTCTTGTAGATATGGGCGGTGCGCAATCGATTGGAGCGGTTTCGGCTGCACCGTGGGGCAGTGCAAGCATCCTGCCGATTTCGTGGATGTATATTCAGATGATGGGGGCGAAGGGCCTAACGCAAGCGAGTGAGCTGGCGATTTTGAGCGCAAACTATATTGCGAAACGGCTGGAAGGTCACTACGACATTTTGTACAAAGGCAGCAGTGGATTGGTGGCGCACGAGTGCATTGTGGATCTGCGTGAGTTCAAAAAGAGTGCTCAGGTGAATGTAGATGACATTGCTAAGCGCATGATTGACTATGGCTTCCATCCGCCGACGATGTCTTGGCCAGTGGCGGGCACGATTATGGTGGAGCCTACGGAAAGTGAAGCTTTAGGTGAGCTAGACCGGTTTTGCGATGCGATGATTGCAATTCGCGCTGAGATTGAACAAATTGAGTCTGGGCAGATGGCGGCTGAAGAGAGCCCGTTGCACTATGCGCCGCATACGACGGCGGATTTGGTGAGTGAGTGGGATCGGGCGTATTCTCGTGAGGTGGGTGTGTTTCCGACGCAGTGGACGCGCGATCGCAAGTTTTGGCCGACGGTGAATCGAATTGATCAGGCGTATGGTGATCGCAATCTGATTTGCACCTGCCCTTCTATGGATGACTTTGTGGACGAATTTGCATAAAGCTTAAGTCTTTGAATGTGCCGTTCGCATTTACTCCATCAGACGTCTATCCTACAGAAGGTAAGATTTGATACCTGTAGTTTGTCAGGGTTGAGTTTAACCTTGTTGAGTATTGCATTAAAAAATCCATGATCCAGCCTGTCCAGGATTCCTGGCAAACTCCCCCTGAGCCTATTGTCGATATGCTCAATCGGCCCAAGCTTCCGGCAGTTGCCTTTTCTCGCAATGCTGAATGGATTATTGAGCTAGGGCGAGCGAGCCTGCCTAGCATTGCAGATCTTGCGGAGCCGACGGTTGCCCTAGCGGGCTTAAAGATTAATCCGAGAACTTGGGAGTCAGCAAAAGCCGCTCACTATCGCACGATCAGCGTCCGCCGCCTGCACGACCAAACAGCTCGTCAGGTCGCGTTACCTGACAATGCCCGCATTCGTAATTTGCAGTGGTCGTACTGCGGCCAATATCTCTCTTTTACGCATACTCACGTGATGCCGTTGGCTGAACAGGAAGATGAGGGTGAAGATCAAAGTGGTTTAAGTCTGTGGGTGTTGGATTTAGAGAAGGCGGAAGCGCGATCGCTAACGGGCCCCATTCTGAACGCGATTTCTGGGAGTACTACCCGGTGGCTGCCCGATAACAGCTTTGTGTGTAAGGTGCGTGACCAAGTAGGTCCGATACCGGTGGAACCTGCTGTCTCCAGCGGCCCTACGATCGAAGAGAATTTGGGCCGAGTAGCGCCAGCGCGCACTTATACCAACTTGTTAGAGAATCCTCACGACGAGCTTTTGCTGGAGTATTATCTCCGTTCAAAACTGGTTTGGGTTTCTTTTACGGGTGAGCAAAAAACAATCACTGAAGCTGCCCTGTTTAGAGATGTCTCTGTTTCTCCAGATGGCCAGTGGCTGAAGGTCACAAAGACTCATCGGCCATTTTCATATCAGGTGCCGATGGGGCGATTCCCTCGGCGCACAGAGATTTTGACGCTGGCTGGAGAGCGGGTGTACACGGTGTCTGATTTGCCTTTGGCAGAAGAGATTCCGATTAACTTCGATTCTGTTAGAGCAGGCATTCGCGCTAGCGGTTGGCGCGCTGACAAGCCGGCCACTCTGTACTGGGTAGAAGCGCTTGATGGCGGAGATGCCAGACAGACCTGTGACTATAGGGATGCGGTTTATACGCTTTCGGCTCCGTTTGAAGCTTCTCCTGAGCTGCTGTGGAAGTCCGAGCTGCGATTTAATAGCCTAATGTGGGGCGATGGAAAAACTGCGATCGCCTACGAAGCCCTTTACAACACTCGTGAGCTTAGAACCCTAAAACTTACCCCTGACGATTCAACAGTTCCCCCTCAGCTAATAGACTCTCGCAATTTTCAAGATGCTTACAGCAGTCCGGGTGAACCGGTCATGACCCCAGGTCCCTACAGCTGGCAAACGCTGTTACTTTCAAAAAATGGCGACATTTATCTCAACGGCAGAGGTGCTTCTGCTGAGGGCGTGTATCCTTTTCTCGATCGGCTGGATTTAACGACAGGTGAAAAAGAAAGACTTTGGCAGTCTCCTAAAGAGGGCTTTTCTCGGGTGAGTAAAGTTTTGGATTCTGAGGCGACTCAGTTTATTGTTCGCAAGCAGAGCAAGTCGGTGCCGGGTAACTACTGGCTGCACGAAAAAGACTCAGAACCACTGGCGCTAACGCACTTTGCCGACCCGCTGCCCTGGTACAAAGACGTTCATAAAGAGATTGTTCGCTATCAGCGCAGCGATGGTCTGGCGCTTTCTGGCACGCTGTATTTGCCGCCCGGTCACGATGTGGAGCACGATGGCCCTCTGCCCACGCTGCTTTGGGTGTACCCAGAAGAACACAAGAGTCGGGAGACGGCCAGTCAGGTAACCAAGGCAGAAGACACCTTTGGCCGACCCAATCGCGCCTCTGCTATGTTTTTGCTCACTCAGGGCTATGCGCTACTGTCAGGGCCTAGCATGCCGATTGTGGGTGAAAAAGATGTGGAACCGAATGATACTTATTTGGCGCAGCTGGTTGATAGTGCGTCAGCGGCAGTTGAGTATTTGGTGGGGCGCGGGGTGTGCGATCGCTCTAAAATTGCCATCGGTGGTCACTCCTACGGTGCCTTTACCACGGCTAACTTACTGGCCCACACCGATTTATTCTGTGCTGGCATTGCCCGCAGCGGTGCCTACAATCGTAGCCTCACACCCTTCGGTTTCCAAGGCGAACAGCGCAATTTCTGGGAAGCAACAGACACCTACCTGAAAATGTCTCCCTTCGTTGCTGCTGACAAGATCAACCACCCCCTACTCTTGATCCACGGCGCCGCAGACAACAATTCGGGGACCTATCCCATACAAACCGAACGCCTTTACGAAGCGATAAAAGGTCTTGGCGGTACCGTTCGCTACGTGAGCTTGCCGCATGAAGAACATAGCTACCGCTCTCGCGAAGCCGTAGGCCACGTTTTATGGGAGATGGTGCAGTGGCTAGATATCTATGTGAAGCAGGTCTAGTGAAACGGGTCTGAGTGAAGCAGGTCTGAGTGAAGCAGGTCTGAGTGAAACGGGTCTGACAGACTACTGAAGTTCTTTTTGTGTCATGCAACTCCCTTCCTCAGTAGAATGTATTTAATTCGTCCATGGCTTTCCCCATGACCTCTTTAACCAATCGTTCTCTCTCCTCTAACGCGCCTTCTGCAAACCCGTCGGTTGACGATCGCTCAACGCTACCGACCATGTATGATTTGCCCAGTGAGTTTCCAGAAGAGCCCGGTTTGCCAGACGAATTTCACGATTTACAGCCTCAGCTGCTCAGCCGCACGTTGCAGCTGAGAGACTATGGCGCTGACAACTTATTCACAGGCACTGATCTAAACGTTTACTATGACCTCAATCACACCGGTTGGCACAAGCGTCCCGATTGGTTTTTAACGGTGGGCGTGCCCCGAATATACGATGAGAGCCAAGCGCCTCGAAGAAGCTATGTTGTATGGCAAGAAGGTAAGGTGCCGAACGTCGTTGTCGAATTTCTATCCTTTAATACAGAAAGGCAAGATTTGGGCCGCTTTTATGAAGAGGCTGACAGGATATCTGATGATGAAATCGAGAAAAATCCGGGGGGCAT
>JBCBDN010000109.1:0-11716 GCA_038529685.1 Cyanobacteria bacterium J06598_1
GCCAACACATCCTTCTCAATCACCGACATGAGCTCACTCAGCTCAGCCTGCTTGCTCCCAAGTCGCTCATTCCGATAATCAAAGAAGATAAAACAACAGCTATGGGAGCTGACTGAATCAACAGATGAAATCAGTTTGTTCATTGAAGAGAATTTAGCAGTTTTTAATGGTGAAGCGGCCAGTGCAGAAGCCATTAGTGCAGAGAGCTTTTCTTTGTTGGATGGCTTGCTTGGTCAACAGTTTTATCGGCTTTCGCATTGGAAAGTAGCCTCAGAGATGCTGAACTACCGGCGTTTTTTCACGGTGAATGAGCTGATTTGTTTGAATGCGCAGCATCCATCTGTGTTTGATCAAACACATGGGTTAATTCGGCGTTTGGTGAAGGCAGGAAAGATTACCGGGCTGCGGATAGATCATATCGATGGTTTGTATGATCCGCTAGCGTATCTAAGGCGTTTGAAGCATGAGATGTGCGTGGAGGGTGCAGACGGAGAGACGAGTAATGTGTACACCACGGTTGAAAAGATTTTGGAGGTGGAGGAGAAACTGCCCAATGATTGGCCGATTCAGGGAACGTCTGGCTATGACTTTTTGACCTATGCTAACCGGCTGTACTGTCAGCAGGAGAGTCAGGAGACGTTTAGCGCGCTGTATGAGTCATTCACTGGGTTGAAAGATAATTACGAGCAGTTGTTTTTAGCGAAGAAGCGGCTGTTGGCTGAGTCTGAACTAGTTGGCGATATTGATAATTTGGCGCAGCTGCTGATGCAGGTCGCGATATCAATGGGAGAGACCGCTTCTGCGGAAACGTTTTTTGCTGGGAACCTACGACTGGCACTAAAGGAAGTGATGATCGCGTTTCCGGTGTATCGCAGCTATATCAGCGCGATGGGGCGTAGTGAGGATGATGAGCACTATGTTAAAGCGGCGATTGAAACCGTAAAGTCTCAACTCTTTAGTCAAGGAGCTGAAACTGTTTCTGAGAGCGGTGCTGAGAATGCTTCTAGTAAGCGCGATGGTATTTTGACAGCGCTCTCTTTTATTGAAAGACTGTTGCTGTTAGAGGATGTTGAGCGTTTGAGTGATGAGGTGCGATCGCAGCGACTGCGCTTTATTATGCGGATGCAGCAGTTTACCGGGCCGCTGATGGCAAAAGGAATAGAAGATACTCTGTTCTATGTATACAACCGCTTTACGGGATTGAATGAGGTGGGTGGTGCGCCGAGTGAGTTTGGACTCTCTCTAGAAGCGTTTCACAGCTTTAATCAGTATCAGCAGACGCACTGGCCCCATAACTTGAATGCGAGCTCTACACACGATACTAAGCGCAGTGAGGATGTGCGATCGCGCCTAAACGTTCTCTCTGAAATGCCAGAAGTCTGGGAGCAGCAGGTCATGGCTTGGCGAGATATGAATGTTGACAACAAACAAGTCAGTGAGCGACCTATTCCTACTCCAAATGACGAGTACTTTTTGTATCAGACGTTGGTAGGTGCTTACCCATTCGATGAGGCTGAGTTACCTGGATTTAGAGAGAGAATTCAGGCTTACGTGCAGAAGGCGGGGCGCGAAGCGAAGGAGAATACGAACTGGACAGCGATTAATGAAGCGTATGAGCAGGGCTATGCTGAGTTTATTGAAGCGCTGCTAGCAGATGAGAGTCCTTTTTTGGAGAGCCTGCGACGCTTTCAGAACTCGGTTAAGCGATACGGCATTTACAACGCGCTTTCTCAACTGTTGGCGAAAATAACGTCGCCGGGGGTGCCGGACTTTTATCAGGGGTCTGAGCTATGGGACTTGAGTTTGGTGGACCCTGATAATCGGCGTGCGGTGGATTATGAATTGCGATCGCAACGCCTTCAATCGATTAAAAGCAAGTGGGAAGAAGACCCTACGACTCTAGTAAAACAGCTGATGGAGAATTGGGAAGATGGCAGTATCAAGCTGTTTTTAGCCTTTCGAGGACTTACGGCTAGAAAGAAATTCTCTGATGTGTTTGAGAAGGGAGACTATACGCCGCTAACGGTGACAGGCTTGCATGCAGATCGAGTGATTGCGTTTGCGCGGCATCTGGATGGGCAGACGGTGATTGCGATCGCCCCTCGATTCTTCACAGGCTTGGCTGATTTGGATACTTTGCCTGTAGGTTCTACCATCTGGAAAGATACTGCGATCGCACTACCGAAAAGCACCCAAGCTAACTGGAAAAATCTGCTGACAGATACCTCTGTGAAGATAGACAACCAGCTGTTAATAGCTGATGCTTGCGCGCAGCTACCGGTTGCTCTCTTAGCAAGCGAAAATTACACTTTTGAGTAGAGACTGTAATGGCATTTACTTCAACAGCTTTAGAACCCGAGCGTATTGCCCCCGAGCGTATTGCCCCCGAGCGTATTGCCAAAGTGCGGCAGTACATAAAGGAGACTTGGCACAGTCTGCGGCGAGGCCACGATTCTCTCTTGGCAGCAGCTGAAGACCCGAAGCTAGAGCATAACCCAGGCGATGCGTGGCCAGTATACGTTTCCTGCAAAGAGAATCTGGCGCAGATACGAGAAACATTAGGTCATAAAATTCCAGAAGACTTTCAGCAGATTGCCTTGAAGCAGCTACCTGAAGAGGTTAGCGATTTACAAGGTCATGGACTGCTTTATTTACCGGGAGACTATATTGTTCCAGGTGGTCGGTTCAACGAAGCCTATGGTTGGGACAGTTACTTTATTCTGCTGGGGTTACTTGAAGACGATAAGCTAGTGCTGGCAAAAAGCCTAACGGAGCAACTGCTGTACCAAGTAGAACACTACGGCGCGGTGCTGAATGCGAACCGGACATACTTTTTAAGTCGTTCTCAGCCGCCGCTGCTGTCTCGAATGGTCCTGAAGCTGTACGCACGTACTCAGGATATGGGTTGGCTGCAAGGCACTTTACCGACGCTGATTGCTTATTATGAGTACTGGATGTTACCAGAACACAGTCCGACTGCTACTGTACTGTCTCGCTTTTATGACTATGGTGAGGGTCCTGCGCCAGAGGTAGCGGCTTCGGAGCGGGATGAGACAGGGCGCACACACTTTGACCGGATCAAAACGTTTTATCAGCAGAACGAGATTGAAGACTATAATGTGTCGCTTTACTACGATGCGGAGAAAGATGAGCTGACGCCTTTGTTTTATCGAGGCGATCGCACGATGCGAGAGTCGGGCTTTGACCCTACCAATCGCTTTGGCCCGTTCAGCGTAGATGTGTTGCACTATTTACCGGTGTGCCTGAATAGTTTGCTGTATCAGATGGAAAAGGACATTGCTGAAATTTGTCAGTTGTTGGGTGAAGGGGCGTCTACTGTGAGGCTGTGGCGGCAGCGGGCGGGCGATCGCGCCCAAGCCATCAACGACTACCTGTGGGACGAAGAACATGGCCTGTATTTTGACTACCATTTCCCCACCGCACAAAGACGCCATTACGAATTCGCCTCGACGTTTTACCCACTGTGGACAGGCGTTGCCTCTGCGCAGCAGGCCCAAAGCGTAGTGAATAACCTCGCTAAATTTGAAGCGCCGGGGGGCGTGCGTACAAGCACAGTCACTTCTGGCAACCAGTGGGACAACCCTTTTGGCTGGGCCCCTTTGCAGCTGATTGCAGTAGAGGGGCTGCGGCGCTACGGCTTTGTAGAGGAGTCAAACCGTTTGGCACAGCGGTTTGTAGCCCTCCTGATAGAGGATTTTGAGCGCTGCGGATCGCTAGTGGAAAAATACAATTTGGATACGCGCTCCAGTGAGGTTTCTGACGGTATACAGTATGGATACAGTAGTAACGAGATTGGGTTCGGGTGGACGAATGGTGTGTTGTTGTCGCTGTTAGATTTGCTGGATTTGTAAGCTGAATTTGTGAACGGTAGGAACTAAAGAACAAGATGACAAAAACCACAGAGGGCACCAATTTGCCCGAGTTGTTGTTGGCTCAGGCGCTGGCAGCAGGTGCCGAAGCAGCGGAGGTGTATCAGTCTGAGTCGTTAGAGCGCCCAGTCCTTTTTGAAGGGAATCGGCTGAAGCAGATAGAGACCAGCCAGGCGGAAGGTGTGGCGCTGCGACTGTGGAAGGATGGTAAGCCAGGGTTGGCGGTGGGCTATGGCCCAATTGAGCCGCAGGTGCTGGTGGAGAAGGCGCTGGCAATTAGTGTGCTGAATGAGGCGGAGACGCCCAGGCTGGCGGCGGGTTCACCCAAAGACTTTGGTTCGGTGGGTGGGCCGATGGCAGTGGAGAAGCTGGTGGAAAAAGGGAAAGAGGCGATTTCTTTGATTCGTGATCGCTTTCCAGAAGCGGTGTGTGAGGGTAGCCTTTCGTGTGACGTGGAGCGGGTGCGGCTGCTTACCTCTACCGGGTTGGACTATCGCTGGCAAGATACTACGCTCAGTGGCTACATCAGCGCTGAGATTGTTGATCAAGAAGACTTTTTGTGTGTGAGTGACGGGGTGGCGAATCGGGACAGTTTGAATATGCTGCCGGTGGCTGAGAGCATTCTGAGGCGGATGGACTGGGCGGCGAAAAGTGCCAAGCCGGTGAGTGGTCAGGTGCCGGTGATTTTTACGGCGGGGGCGGCTGGGCTGCTGTGGGATACGCTGACTTCGGCGCTGAACGGGAAGCGAGTACGGGAGGGGACTTCGCCTTGGGTGGACAAATGGGGCGATCGCGTTATTTCAGAGATGATTACCCTGCGCCAAGATCCAACAGTAGGCCCTTATAGCTGTCCTTTTGATGATGAGGGCCTGCTGACGCGCCCGATTACGTTTGTTGAAAAAGGCGTTATTAAGAGCTGGTTTGCCGATTTGGCAATAGGAGAGACGAGCCGTGAACTGGCTGGACTGAGCGGTTCTACCGGGAATGGTATTCGACCGGGGCTAGGCAGCTACCCTACGCCTGGGTTAATAAATCTGTTGGTGACACCGGGTAATTTGTCTTGGGATGCCCTGGTAGCCCAGTATCCAGAGGCGATTGTTGTAGATCAAGTGATGGGAGAAGGGGGCGATATCACGGGCGATATTGCGATTAATTTGGAGCTGGGTTACCGGGTGAGCCAGGGCGAGATTATTGGCCGGGTGAAGGATACGATGGTGTCAGGTAATGCCTATGTGGCGCTAGAAAATGTGGTTGCACTGGGCAGTGATGCAGAGTGGAGCGGCTCTACTTATACGCCTGCAATTGTGGTGGCAGGACTATCTGTTACAGGTTAAAAAATGGCTCTTTTTCAGCCGCCTCTTTGAGAAATGAGTCACCTTTCTCTTCGCTGAATCGGTCGCAAGCGTGATTGTAGACAGAAACGTCTTTCCAGTAGTACTTGTCCTTTGCTGTGTACTGACCTATACGCTTGGCTACATGGGCGAGACCTTCTAATCCATCAAGTCTCCTTTCTAACGCCTCACAAAACTCTGCTTCAGCTAAATTGACTTCCAAATTTATGCTTACCCTTGGGCCACTGTTCTACAGCAGTCCTCGATAGCGAATAAATATCAATATAGCGGCCCATGACCCCAACGTGACTTTTACGGCTACCAAAATGTTGAGAATAGGAATCCAGCCGCCGCTGAGAAGTGTGCCGAGCTCTCGGTGCGGTAGCTCTATGCCGATCAGGCACAGTACTGCGATCGCAATGAAAATAAGCACCGAAACTTTCTCCCAGACGGCGGCGTTCCAGCGCTTGTAGATGTCTTCCATCCAGGCTGAAGGGGAGGTGATAGCAACGAGACCAATGGCTGTGCCGCCAGCGACACCAGCTGCGAACCCGCCGCCTGGGCTGAGGTGTCCGCGAATGGCTAATTCAAAGCTGACTAAGGCTGCGATGGTGGCCCCTAGACGAGCCAAGACGATGGATGGATGATCGGTGAACTGATACACCACGTGGGAGGGCTCTTCGTCGGCTAGCAAAAACCGTACGCCCATGATGGCGATGGTAAATACAACAACTTCAAAAATGGTGTCGTAGAGCCGGTTTCTGAAAATGATGCCAGATACCGCGTTGGGTACGCCGCTCTCTTGAACGATGGAATCCACGATGGCGAGGTCTGTAGATTCCATTCCTAAATTAGGAAACACCAGCATTTTTATGTATAGCGCTATGCCAGCGGCGACGTAGACCCACTTCATGACTGACTCCTGCTGAGATTGGATAGATCAGGCTGCTTGATATCGGATTGAGAGAGACTCGCAGCTTCGAGATAGTTAAGCGGTATTGTAGGCGGTAACCCTGCTCGCAAAATGTCGTACAGACGCTGGATGCGAGTTTGGATAGCGGCTGGTGCGTTTTGACTTTCGCCATAGGCAACATGGATCTCTTTTTGGGTCAGGGCCGCTGACAGAGCATGAGAATCAGGGTATCGCCACAGCTCTAGACGAACGTGGTATTTGTCTAGGACTGGACTTATTGTTGAGAGTAGCTGTGTTGGGTCAAGCGGTTGCGGAAAGTTTAAGGTTGAATCTTTAGAGACTTTTTCAATAGAGGTTTTTTTGACAGAGACTTTTTCAACAGACTTCTCCCCATTAGATTTTTCCTCGATAGAGTCTTCTTGTTCAACAATACCGATGCGCACTGTCATGGATGAGCGGACGGCGATCGCATATAGCGTGATGGAGAGCATGGTACCGACGAGGGCTTCGGTGAGGGCAACATCGGCTGCGCCAAATAGGGCGTAAATGAGGGCCGCGATCGCCCCCAAAATCCCTCGTATAACCAAGGCATGATACGGATTGACCTGCACCACCAGCAATCCTGCCGTCAGCGGCAGCAGCGCGGTAATCGCCACGATGTAGAAGTCATCTCCCAAAAAATCGCTTAGCAAAATGTCATTCATAGCGGCCTCCTCCGGTAGCGCAATAGGCCAACACGTATCCCAATACCGTATTCCAAATGGCTAGAGAGATCAGCGCTAGCACTAGCAACGGCCATTCTTGGGAGCGCTGAAACAGCAGTCCTACAATAATTGCCATTGAACCAAGCGTGTCAGAGACTGACAGGCTATGCAGCTTAAAAAGTACAGAGCGATCGCTTACCAGTGGCCAGGTGCCCCAAAACCAAAAGACAATGCCGATTCCAAAACAAAGATTACTCAAGTGCTCAATCATGGGTTCTCTCCTGGCGGTAAACTCAACCGGCTTAAAATATGGGCTAACAGCATTAAAGAAGCATTCCCTAGGCTTAAAATTAAGACCCCGACTACTCCAATCATCCAATCGTCGCGCAGTACAGAAATTACTAAAATCATCATGGATGTTTTGGTGGCAATGCTGGCAAAAGACAGCATTTTTTGCCAAATGTTTTCATCTTGGCAAGCCTCATAAATTGGGATAAGCAGAGCCACGATCATTGCAATCAACAGTCCGTTCATCGGCGCTTCCCTCGTTTAACGTTTTTTCGTCTTACCCAGTGGACCTCATTCCAGCCTTCTTCGTGGTGTTTTACCACGATGGTTTTTGGCGTGAAGGTAATGAGGAAAATATCCAGAAAAAGCAGTCCTGGCGTGCGCCGAGGCTTACTCTTTTCGCAGATAATCTCTTCTTTATTGTGAGGGTGAAGAATCATCTCAAAAGCCTCGCTGTAAGCCTTTGGAATAGCTGCTAAGATTTCCCATAAGATGTGAATCCAATCTTTTAGTACGGTGGGTGCGGTGTAGCAGCGCGGCCCAAACTTGGGGATTAGGAGCGAAACGCCGATGCCCATAAGGATATTGGCCCAGCTCAGGTCAGCGGTGAGTAAAAACCACAGCGGTAGCCGTAGCAGTAAGTCTCGATAGCCAATCATGCGAGCACCATCCAAAACAACAGAGTTAACGTCAAACTCATAACGCCGATTAAATGATCGAACTGTTCTGCTACGCGGGGTAGTTTCACTGATAGCCTCTGGAACAATACAATATATGCTAGCCAGCCTGCGGCAATCGTAAGCAACGGTTTTATCAGATTTTTCCAGGTGTAGGCTTCGTAGTAGAGCCCGTTCGCTAACACCAATCCGCCGATTAGCAGCACCATTGCCAGCCAAAATCCAAGTTTCTTTTTCGGTGTAGCGTCATCCTTTTTTCGAGTGTGAGGTAGAAAGATAAGTTTGGAGAAGGCGATAGCGGTTCCTATCGTGGCTATGGTTAGCGCAGTGGTTTGCGATGGAAGGAGATTGTTAGTGGTGAGCACTTTGGCGCTAAATCCAGCCAGCAGAGGAAGCCCTGAGATTGAGAGTCCCGCCGCTGCTAATACTAGCCAAATAGACGTTGGCATAGGGTTTGTTTTCAGTTTCTTCAGCTCCCGGCTTGGTAAGCTGCCTGAAATTAGGAACAGTGCTGATTTGGCGAGGCCGTGGGTTAGGGCGTAGAAGCCGCCAACTGCGGGTGCGGCTAGCACAAATCCGAGCTGAGAGATGGTGCTAAAGGCTAGAAGACGTTTGGTGTCTGTGGCTAAGATAGCGAAGCTGACGCCGAATAGCGCGGTTGAAACACCGAAGAGTCGAACAATAGGGTCGACTTCTGGCACCATGACGGCGAGCCGAATCAGTGGAAAAACGCCTGTTTTTACAACTACGCCTGAGAGCATTGCGGAGACGGGGGTTTCGGATTCGGAGTGGGTGAGCGGTAGCCAAAGGCCCGAAACGAAGATGCCGCCTTTGCTGAGCAGGCCTAAGAACAGAAGTGCGATCGCTTCTGTCGGCGCATTCGCTAGCCCCGTAAAAGCAAACGACCGATTGGACTGGTACACCAGCACCGCCCCGATAAGGTAGAACAGCATCGCTATATTGCTTACAAATAAGTAGCGTAGCCCTACCCAAACAGCTCGGTTGGTTCGAGGATAGGAAACGAGCAAAAAAGATGCAATGCCAATCACCTCTAGCGCGACATAAACGCTGATCAGGTCGGCACTGATAAAGACCGCATTAACGCTGCCGTGCAAGATAGTGACCTGTGTATAAAAGAAGGCACCTTTTCCACTTTGCCAACAGTACAAAATGACCGCAGCTGTTACCACCGCGTTAGTCAAAATGAAGAAGCCGCTGAGGTCATCGATCAGCAGTGTGACACCAAAACTATCTAGCAGCTGTAGGGCGATTGGTGTGGGATCGAGGATGTGCCACAGTCCGTAGGTGAAAGAGAGGGCAGATACTGCGATCGCCAGTACGCGAGCGAGCTTGGGCAACAGATAAATGCTGAAGCCTACAAACAGCGGCAGTGCAATCCAAATGAGAGAGAAGGTATTCATGGCGTGTTGCTCCTCTCAATCTCGCGATACTCCAGGGTGGGATTATCTCGCGAGAGCTTCATCACACCGACTAACATAAGGGCCTGAATAGAAAATCCGATAACAATCGCCGTTAAAATTACGGCCTGAGGTACCGGGTCAGCGTAACCGCCCTGTTTTGCTGAATCTGCAATCGGGGTAAAGAGTCCGTCTCCAGCCGCGACGAGAACGTAGAGGCCAATGACGCCCGTACTCATCACGTCCATAGAGATGATCTTCATCATCAGATTTTTCTTCAAAATAATGCCAAAAAAGCCGCAGAAAACGGTGGCAAAAATTAGGGCTTCTAAAATAGACATCACTTTGTTAAGTCCTTTACTTTCAAATGCCTTTATTCTCAAATGCCTTTATTCTCAAATGATAGTGGAGTCTGTGACGCCAGAAACTTGCTGCTAGCAAGGTAGTTCATAGACAAGCCAGTTCGAGACGTTTGGCATTGGTAAATCATTATAGATTTTCCAATGCCTCACTGTAGGCTAGCGATCGCTAGGCAGGCATGCTAGCCAACTCAGCAGGAGAGACGACGTGCGCCGCATATTTCAGAGCATTTTCTCTGTTGTCGAAGAGGTGATTGGGTGGTAACAAATCTAACACTTCGAGATCTTTCAGACGCTTGTAGGTTTGGCCTTTCGCACCCACGATAAAGACATGGCGACCTTTATCAACGGCTTCTTGCACTGCGTTTTCTACAGCTAGAGAAGCGGTAACGCCTAGGTGAGGCACCTCAGCTAAGTCAAAGACAATCGCGTCGCAAACTTTGATAGCGTTATGTTCACGGTTAATTGCCTTGGCTACACCAAAGATCATCGGGCCGCCTAGGCGAAACAACAGAACCCTGTCATCGGCCTGATCGAGCCAGCGCTTTTCATTGGCACTGAGCGCAATGCTGTCGTCGGCATCGCTGATAGTTTTTACCTTGGTCGCCTGTAAAAGACTCATTTTCTCAATGGTCAAGATATTGGCAATAAAGACACCCACACCGACCGCAACAATTAGGTCAACCAATACTGTTAGCGCAATCACCAGATACATAATCAGTGCGCCCTTGAGAGAAACCTTATGCGCTCTTCTCAAGAATCTCCAATCGATAATGTCAATACCTACCTTGAGGGCAATACCTGCCAAAACCGCCAGGGGAATCACAGCTGCTAAGTTAGCGGCACCCAAAATTACGACCAGCAGCATGCCTGCCCGTGTGAGTCCAGAAAGTGCTGTTCTACCGCCCGACTGAATGTTGACGACTGTGCCCATCGTGGCACCCGCACCAGGGATGCCGCCGAACAACCCAGATGCAATATTGCCAAGCCCCTGTCCGACAAGCTCTTTGTTGGAGTTGTGCTCTGTACGCGTCAAACTGTCGGCAACCATCGAGGTGAGCAGGGCATCAATACAGCCCAACATGCCAAGTACGGCTGCATCTACGACCATTAGCTGAATTTGATCGGGGCTAAAAGTTGGCTGCTGCATTTCGGGGAATCCCATTGGGATAGCGCCGATGCGTCGGATATCTACGTTAGGAAAGAGCACCAGAGAAAGAACAGTCCCTGCAATCAGTGCGATCAGCTGAGGGGGAATGACTTTTTTGAACCGCGCTGGCATAAACCCAATAATGGCAATGGTAACCGCTGCCAGAATGGTCTCAGCTGGTTGAACACCACTGAGTAATTCTGGAATAGATTGCAGCGTACCGATAACGCCGCCTGCCGGACTTGCTTGGCCTAAAAAGGGCGCTATTTGAAGGATGACTAAAATAACGCCAATGCCAGACATAAAGCCTGAAATGACCGTGTAGGGCATTAAGGTCACGTACTTACCTAGCCGCAGTACGCCAAAGATAATCTGGAAGAGACCTGCCAGCATCACCACCGTAAAGGCCATTGCCATGCCATTGTCGGGGTCGGCTGCGGTGAGGTTAGCAATGACAGCTGTCATGACAACTGTCATTGGGCCGGTGGGCTCAGAAATCAGGGTAGGTGTACCGCCAAATAAGGCTGCAAAAAAGCCGACTAGAACAGCGCCCCAGAGGCCTGCCACAGGCCCCGCGCCTGAGGCAACACCAAAGGCGAGTGCCATTGGTAGGGCAATGACAGCGGCGGTGGCTCCGCCAAAAATGTCGCCCCGCACATGTCGAAAGTTTATCCGGTTGGTAATTTGCACATCTAGCTCCTGGGTAAATGAATGTCTTAAAGCTGACTAGCTTTGACTGCTGTTACAGCTGCTGTGACGGCTACTCGATCAAGGAAATCGTTTTTGATAAATAGACTTTTATCTATCAAAAATAATACTTGATAGATAAAAGTCTATCATCGCCTCGTCACAGTTCGTCAACCCAAGGCGTGATTGTTTGTAATACCTTCCAAAAGAAGTGCTTATCGCAAAGCTGTTGTGCTTTTGTGTTTTGGTGATTCTGAGATATGGGTCTAGTCTCTTAAGAGACACTAGATAAAAAGGGT
>JBCBDN010000110.1:0-11544 GCA_038529685.1 Cyanobacteria bacterium J06598_1
AGTACAGTTCGCAGGTTGGAAAATCGCTGCTTGAGCGGGATTAGCTGTTGTTCAATAAATACTTTTTCTCTATCGAAGATGTCTACCGCTTTATCGGTGACTTCTCCGTGTAGGAGTAAGGGCATATCGACCTGCTGCATTGCTTCAAAGACGCGATCGCACTTACGAATATCTGTAACACCATCTTCTGAATTAGTCGTCGCACCCGCAGGATAGTACTTCACCGCTTTGACGCATTTAGACGCTTTAGCCGCAACAATTTCCTCAGGAGTGGTGTTATCAGTGAGGTAGAGGGTCATTAGCGGCTCAAATGTTTGGCCTGCGGGAAGCGCTGCGATGATGCGATCGCGATAAGCCATTGCATCTGCAACTGAGCGCACCGGAGGCTTCAAATTCGGCATGATGATGGCACGGGCAAACTGACGCGCCGTGTGCGGCAACACTGCTTTTAGCGCTTCGCCGTCACGGAGGTGTAGGTGCCAGTCATCAGGGCGGGTGAGAGTTATTTTTTGCATTGCTTGATTATAAAAGCAGGTGTGCTTCAATCTCTTAAGTCTTACAAGCTCTTTTGATAGGCTCGCCAGCCACCGAATTTGGTAATCTCTTTTTTGCCTTCTACGGTGAGCGGTTCTCCAATGACGCCGAGCACTTCTTCTCCGTCTTCTAGCATTACTTTCCCAATGGCGAGTCCTGGCGGCTCCTGGGAGAGCACAATGCCCAGACCGGCTAGGGGCACTTGCCATATTTCTACTGCGATCGCCTTTCCCCCTTCCTTTACTTTCACCATAGCCGGATAGTTGTCGTCTATTGTCCACAGCCGGTACGCGGCTTCGGTTTTAGCTTCTCTTTCAAAGGTTGCGCCCACGTTCAGCAAGTTAGGACATAGGGCCAATCCCTGCATGAGTGTGCCGTTGACAGCGAGCTTTAAGGTGTCTGTTGTCATAGGGGTCACATAAGGTTTTCGGCGTAGTAATTGGGCCAGTCCAATCATTTATAAAACGCAGCTTATAACAGTACATCTTGCCTCAGAGCCCCGGACTCGGGGACGGGGGCCTCTGAATGACTTTCAATATTTTCTAGTTAATTAGACTGCACTACTCATTGATCTTCTTTTCCGAGGGCTCCTGGCGAGCCCGCAAGCGTTCGTTGAGGAGAGCAGGTGACGATCATAATCAGTAGCGTAAGGATGTAGGGGGCGGCGTTGAATAGGTAGTAATAGCTATCGATGCCGACAGATTGGAAGGCGGGGCCGATAGCCTGGGCCCCACCAAATAGCATAGAAGCCCAGAGGCACTGGATTGGGTTCCAGCGGGCGAAGATGACGAGGGCGACGGCCATCAGCCCTTGACCGCTAGAGATGCGTTCAGTCCAAACGCCGGGGTAGTACAGCGATAGGCAAGCGCCACCGATGCCTGCAAGAAAGCTGCCTGCCATAATGCTGGCCATCCGCACCTTAAACGGAGAAATGCCCATGGCGAGAGCGGCCTGAGGGCTGTCGCCAACGGCTCGCACCTGTAGACCCCAGCGGGTGGCGCGGAAAAACCAGTGGAGAAGCGGCGCGATCGCAATCCCCAACAAAAACAAAGGACTCACCTTCAACGCCGACTGAATCTGCGGTACGTTGCTCCAAGCTCCCCAGTCAAAGGTCAGCAGCTGAGGCGCCTGCGGCTGAATAAAGGGTTTGCCCCAGAAGAACGCAAGGCCGCTGCCGAAAATAATCATGGCGATGCCGGTAGCCACGTCGTTAACGCGGGGCTGTTGGGAGAGCCAGCCATGAATAGCGCCGAGGGCCATGCCTGCAAAGCCAGCGGCGCAGACGCCGAGCCACGGGGCCCAGAAGGTGCCGACGCTGGGGGCGGTGAGATATGAAATGCCGTAGGCTGACATTGCGCCCATGAGCAGCGTGCCTTCTAGCCCTAGGTTAATTTTGCCGCTTTTTTCGGTGATGCATTCTCCGAGGCTGACAAAGAGAAACGGGGCACTGCCGCGCAGGGTGCCGGCAAGAATGCCGAGGGGGATGCCCCAAAGTCCGAGAGATTCTGTTGCCATGATTGGGCGTATGGTTAGGAGCGTGTGATCAAGGAGAGATTGTTTTTTCTTGAAACCAGGGCAGTTTGCCGTACAGGGAGTCGCTGAAGAGAACGCATAAGAAAACGATGCCTTGGAAGACGAGGACGGTGGCGTCCGGGAGGGAGTGCGATCGCTGCAAAATCCCCCCGCTGGCCAAGATGCCTCCTAGCAGTATCGCCACTAGCACCGTCGCCAAAGGATTGTGTCGAGACACAAACGCCACTAAAATCCCGGCATATCCGTAGTTAGAAACGACAGATTCATTCACGCGCTTTTGCACAGCGGCGACTTCTACCATGCCCGCAAGTCCAGCTGCTGAACCGCCCAGAAAGCAAATGGCTAGGGTGAGTTTGCCGACCGGCAATCCTGCAATTTTGGCGGCTCGGATGTTGCCGCCTGTGGTGCGGGTGGCAAAGCCAAAGGTGGTGCGCTGAATGAGAAAATAGGCGAGCACACATACGACTAGACCGTACAGTAAACCAAAGTGGACTCGGGTGCCAGGGAGTACGCCTAGCCAATTGGCCGGGTCTAGTTCGGCGGATGAGGCCTTGGTGACGAAGCTGTTGTCTCTTAGGGGGCCTTCTACGAGGTGTTTTAGGAATGCGATCGCAATGTAGTTCAGCAGTAGGCTGCTAATGGTTTCATTCACACCGCGATAGTGCCTTAATGCGCCCGCCAGCATAATCCACAGCCCGCCAGCTACCATGCCAGCTACGGCCATTGCTAGCTGCACAGCGACCGGTGGCAACGCAGTCCCTAGGTTTAGGCCCACCACCATCGCACCGAGGGCGCCCATCACTAGTGCGCCCTCATTGCCAATGATTACGAGCCCGAGACGCGCAGGGAGTGCAGTGCAGAGGGCTGTAAGCATTAGCGGAGATGCTCGAATTAGCGTATTTTGCCACGCGCTCCAACTGCCGAAGGCTGCTTTGTAGATAGATCCGTACACTGCGAATGGGTTGGCTCCGGCGATCGCGCAAAAAGCCCCGAAAATTATCAAGGCCACAACCAGTGCCGCCACCGGTAAAAAGACGGCCTCTAGCGGTCTGCGCCAAGCTAGTGATTCTGTTTTTTTGGGCGATCGCACTGTGGCCAGAGGCGTTTGGTTAGGAGAGCCTGCCATCAGCTACCCGTGCTGCCTTGAACGCCTTCGATCAGCCAGTCCATTTTCTCTAACTCAAGATTCTGCTGTTCGTACTTATCGCCAGCCGAGAGAATCTCGCCGCCTTTGTTGTCTTTTAGCTCACCTTCGTAAATAACCAATTCCCCTTTCTCCAGAGCGACTCTGGCAGCTTCGGCATCAGCCTTGGCTTCTTCACTGACCGCTTCACCGTAGGCCGAGAGCTTACAGAAGTTATCGGCTAGGCCCCCTCTAAATACGTGGTCAATGTCTCCTGCCATGACGGACTTACCGGCAACAAACTGTTCTCCGAGAAAGGTGTAAATACTCTCCCAGTCCCACTCGCCGCCAGTAAGATACCCCTGAGGGGCTAGCGGTGCCTGGTTGGCATGGTAGCCCACTGAATAAATGCCTCGCTTTTCAGCTGTTTCCATCACGACTTTAGGGCTATCTACGTGACAGGTCACCACGTCTATTCCTTGGTCTGCCATGCTGTTGGTGGCTTCAGCTTCTTTTACCGGGACGGCCCAATCACCGGTAAACACAACCTGCGTGGTGATGCCTGGGTTGATTGATTTTGCCCCGAGGGTAAAGCTGTTGATATTTCGTAGAACTTGGGGAATGGGGATGGCGGCAACAAAGCCGAGCTTTCCGGTTTCGGAGGTGTGCCCGGCGACGACACCGGCTACATACATCGCTTCGTCGATGTAGCCGAAGTAGCTGCCAACGTTATCGGGGTGGACGCCGTCTTCATAGAGGCCGCCGGCATGGAAAAACTGCACGTCAGGAAATTCTGCAGCTAGCTCTAGCATGTATGGGTCAAAGTAGCCGAACGAGGTGGGGAACAGAACCGTTGCGCCGTCGATTTCAATCATGCTACGCATGGTTTCTAGCACGGCTGAAGTCTCTGGTACGCTGGCTTCTTCAATGATTTTGATGCCGGGGACGGCAGCCATCGCCTGCGCGCCTTCTGCATGGGCTTGGTTATAGCCAAAGTCATCTTTGGGCCCTACATAAATGAAGCCTACGACCACCTCGCTATTTGCCTCACCATCTGCGCTGGAGCTGGTCCCTTCTTGGGCGGTAGGAGAGCAGCCGCTAAGCTTGGTGGCTGCGCCGAAGGCTGTCGTGGCGAGCAGGCCGCGCATAATTTGCCGCCGAGAAAATCGCATGGGCTGGCGCTGTGACATAAAGGGAGGCTCCTCAATTCAAAACTCATTGGAGGATACTCTATCAGTTCTTACGGACCCCAGAAGGTTACAACTTATACGCATCTTGGGTTACGCGCAGAGGCGGCTGATCACTACACTTTTTCAGGGCGTCTTGTTAGAAGTAGCCCGGAATGCTTCTGACGATTTCTTCTAGTTTGATCGCTGGGAAAAAGACTTTGTACTCCCAGCTGTCTCCTGGGGCTCCATTTTTAGGTGTAATGAACTGTTGATTTGTACCTCTCTCATAGCGGCTGGCGAGCTGTAGCGTTTTGGCACGAGCAATGCCGTAGCCTGCGGTGTAAGCAACGATGATGCTGAGGATAATTCGACTGGTTTTGTCTGTTTTGTAGGTGGTCATAAGCCAAAAATCTGTCGTTCAAAAATCTTGAGTAGAGATCTTGAGTTAAAGCGGTCTCGACACAAAATATCAAGATTAGTGAATAGAATTCCCAAAAGCGCCTACAGATGCACTTTTGGTAGCAGTCAGGCAAGTTGAGAACGGCTATGTCTTTGAGTTATGCGTCCTACGGTCGTCGGTATTGATAGGGAATGTCTTCTGCGCCCCAAACCTGATTGCTGTTGGCGTCGAAGCCTCTGTCCCAGGTGTCCATACCTGCCGAGTGAAGGACTACTACGTTGGTAATGCTTTGCGCACCTCGGACGTTGGCCGCGCAGCCTTCTGGTGGTGTACTGCCTACAAAGCCGCCAATGGAGGCGGGGCGAAGCCGAACGCTACAGGCGGGTTCGCCTAGGTCTGCGGTTGAAATACGGCGAGTGGATTGAGAACAGAAATCTGTCCACTGGCTGGGATTGCTAGGTTTGAATGTGTTGGATTGGACATACTCTGCGGCGCCGTTTGTTGTTTCACGGCTAGTTGCGTCGTTTGTGGCGGGTGCAATCTCTAAAAAACGCTGACGGTAGGGCTCGCTTAGATTCTCTACGAGTGCTTGTTCTTGATAGAGATAAACAGAATCGGCCATAGCCCCTGCGACCGAAATTTGGCAGGTGGTCATCTGGACCCCAACAAAATTAGGATCGTTGGATGCCTGTTCAGCAGTGGTCATAATCCCGAGCAGATGAGTCACTACCGATGCTATAGCCGTTGGTTCGGCGGCGACAGGTGTTTTGGCGACAGATTCGTTTTCAGCTTTGGTAAACTGTTGTAGTGTGAGTGTTATGAGTAAGCCACAGCCTAGAGCATTGGCTAATGTCTGAAGTTTCATAGAGCGGTTCTAAATGCGGTTCTAAATGCGGTTCTAAATGCGGTTCTAAATGCGGTTCTAAATTGGCACTTACTGCAATTAAAGGTCTGCAATTGAAGGGCTGCAATGAAAGGGTTATCTCTCATTGCGCTAGGCGGTTTTGATAGAAGGGGCATTAGCTAGGGTGGTTGCGCTTTTCTGTATGCGCTCAATGTCATTGTCAGACCAGTCTCTGCTGCCTTGGCAGTGATGGGCAACTAGCAGGCCCCACAGGTGCGCGTTCGGCAAAATGGGGACGACAAGATTGGCCTGCACGCTGATGTGGCGTAGGAAGTCGCGGTGGCAGGGGGCGATGTCTGCGGTTTCGATATTGGCGATCGCACTCACTCTTCCCGACGCATACATGGCTGCGTACTCTCCGTTAAAGCACTCGTCTGGGCCGGTATCGCCCAAGATAGAAAACTGCGGATCACTGAGTGACTCAAAGGTGACGCGGCCTTCCCACTCTTTGTAAAAGTAATAGATGGCTACTCGATCGACCTGTAAAAAGGCACGGAGGTCGTCGGTTGTGCGCTGTACTGTATCGTCGCGCTTAAGCGTACGGTGAAGGCGCGACACAATATTTTTGATGCTGGCAACTTCGGAAGTGCTTTGCTTGAGGTGAATTTTGGGATCGAAGGGAGTAGTCATGAAACAGGTGGAAAAAAGCAGTGCCTGCGCTAGGTATGATAGTAGCGCTGGCAATATAACAGCATCTAAATTTACTTACTAGCGTAAGGAGAATATTAGCCGGGAATTCTAAAAGCATGGTAAAGCTTTTGTCTTCTGGCTCGAAATTTTTTGCGGGCGATCTCTTTCAATCGCGACTATCCCGGCAAATTGCAGCCTGGGTATTTTTTAGCATTGTGACGATTGAGGGTGTGGTGTTCGTGCCGTCTTATCTGCGGCGACAAACGGAGGAACTGCACCGGCTTGAAACTGTGTCTCAGGAGGTGCTGACGACTGTAAAAGCCGAGATTATGGGCGATATGCCCGCTCAAGATTTGCTGAGCCGTATTCAGCTAGCTGAAAATTCGTTGATTAAGGGCGTGGCCATTTATAGCGCGGTAGACGGCCAGCGGCTGAACAGCATAGGAGAAGTGCCTAGCTTTGACGCGGCGGCTTTGACGGTGCCAGCGAGCCGTCCTTTTTGGCATTTTAGCCTGACTACTGATGAGATGGTGCGGGCAGCTATTGTGCGTCGCAGCTCGGATGGCACTCGCTATGACGTGGCTTGGCCCAGCCAAAACACACCTTACATTTTGTCTATTCGTCACGATGCGACGCTGGTGCAGCGCAGTATGCGGCGCTATGTGGTGGGCGTGGCATTTTTGGTGGTAATTATTTCGGCGTTTGTGACGCTGGTGACGCTGTTGGTGCTGCGGCGAATTGTGATTGGGCCGCTGCTGCTGCTGCGAGATGATTTGTCGGTGGTAGGTGAGTCGATTTCGCAGAGCAGTCCGCCGATTTTTGCCAGCTTGAAAATGATTAGGCGCAATGAGCTAGGAGAGGTGGCGATCGCATTCCAAGAAATGTATAAGCGCATTCATCAGGAGATTCGTGAGCGTCAGGAGGCGGAGGCCGATTTGCGGCTGGAGCAGGCCAAGGCCGACCGGCTGCTGCTGAATATTTTGCCGGCGGCGATCGCCGCTCGGCTCAAAGACAATGAGACGAATCAAGGGGCGATTGCCAATCGGTTTGAAACGGCGACTATTTTATTCGCTGACATTGTGAAATTTACGGAGCTGGCGGCGCACACGGGGCCGACGGAGCTGGTGTGTCAGCTGAACGATATTTTTTCGGCGTTTGATGCGATCGCAGAGCGTCACCAGTTAGAAAAAATAAAAACCATTGGAGATGCCTACATGGTGGTAGGTGGCGTGCCTAGCCCGCAAGCGAACCATGCCCAGGCGGTGATGGCGATGGCGATTGAGATGATGGCATTTGCCGAGACTTATCCTTTGGTGGTAGATGGTCAGGCGCGGCGGCTGTGTTTGCGCATTGGGATTAATACAGGACCGGTGGTGGCGGGTGTCATTGGCACTAAGAAGTTTTCTTACGATCTGTGGGGAGATGCGGTGAATATTGCCAGTCGAATGGAGTCTCACGGCATTGTGAATCGTATTCAGGTGAGTGAGGATACTTACCTTCAGCTGAAAGAAAGCTATTTCTTTGAAGACAGAGGCTACTTACAGATTAAAGGTCGAGGCGAAATGCGGGCATTCTTGCTAGCAGAATCTAAAAAATAAATTTGATGCGTCTTACTCGCTCTATGCTCTGGCTGTCTGCGCTCTGGCTGTCCGCTTAATGCTTTGGACGCCAACCCGCAGCCTGAGCGTAGTCGAAGGCTAATCTACCGAGGTCCTATGCCAAAATCTCTTTCTCTCCGATTCCGAAATATTGCGCTCACACTCCTAGGACTAGGGCTAGGCTATCTGACCCTATGTCTGAGCACTCAGCTGCTGTATGTGGCCTATCTCAGCGGTGGGGCCCGTAGCATTACGTCGCAATTTTTGGCGTTTTCTGCGGTGTGCGGGGTCGTTTTTTCTGCGATGGGTGGCTATGTGGCGGCGTTCTTTGCGCGGCGTGCGCCGGTGTTTCATGCGGCGCTCTTTTGTCTGATGACGACGCTGCTGTACTTAGTGCCGAGCCTTTTGTTTGGTTCGCGTGAGCCGGTGTTTTTTGCGGTTTTGAATGTTGCGATCGCCATCAGCGGTGCCATGATTGGCGGCTGGTTTCGCTATTGGCAAATTAGTACCCGTAACAGCGCACTGACTTTAGCTGAAAACTAAAGTGCCAATAAAGATTAGGTGTCTAAGCTTTGTTCCATTAGCTTGAGTGCAATACACAGGTTCGCCTGCGTCCATAGCAGCGGTGTCGATACGTTTGGCACGTAGCTATCGTGCTGAATGTAATACAGCTCGGGGCAGCGATTAGCCGGAATCTCTACGGGCTCATTGCTGCCCTTGCCTGCTTCTACTGTGTTGCCTTCTCCGGTGATTTGACCCAGTGCCCGATTTAAATGCAGCGTTTGCAGCTCTAAATACTCAGCCTCGCCACTTTCCTGAAACCACTCTCCATAAATTGCTGAAATAATGGGGTCAAAAATGCACCACTGCGCCTCTTCTCCTCGTTTTACGTCGCGATTGTGTTCTTTTAGCCAAGCCTCACGTCCGGTATATTGAGCTGTTTGAATTGATTTGTCTAAGTCTTGAAAGTCTCTGCACCAAAAAGAATCGTAGGGATATCGCTGGATTCCATAATCGCCGGTAAGACCCTTGTTTACGTCTGACAGGATCTCTTTGGCCTGCGCTCTGTTGACTACTTTGAGTGGATAGATTAAGTACAGCAGTGCTGCATCGTAGCGCCGTTTCCCTTCGGTGGTCCGACATTCCCAGGGCAGTATTGTGCTCAAAGCGCTTTCACCTTTTTGGATCAGGCGAGAGATTAGCTCGTCTGAAGATTCGTCGGTTTGCGGTAGGGAGAGTGAGTGAGATTGTGTGAGCGATCGCAATGCTTTTAGCCCAGCAACAACAGCGCCAATGCTAGAAGCTGATATCTTACGGCCTTCCTCCCAATGTCCGCTGTCGAGGTCCTGCCAGTACTGGATCGCGTCAAAGTACAAAAGGAACTGCGAGAGTGTTTCAGTGGATGCTGCGTCGAGGCCTACCAGGGATTGGGTTTCAGGCTGAGTCGCTAGCGTGCAGTACAGCCATACAAAATATCCCAAAGCATCGTTTTGAGCGTGCTCCCAATTTTCATCAATTTCCGTTAAGCTTTCACCGTTAAAGCGGATGTGGGGTCGCTTCATGACCTGTTCTTTTAGCTCAGGATTTTTGATGATGTCTGCAAAGTGAAAAGAGAACTTTTGGAAGTAGGTCATTAGCTCAGTCAGCGTTTTGGCTGCGACTGCGTGTTCTTCCATTACATAGTGGGCATACGCAACGTAAACGTTGTCGCGAACCCAAACGTATTTGTAGCCCGTATTTTCTGAATCTGCGGTGGCGGCTGCGGGGAATAGCCCGTTGCTGGTAGGCGTGAATTCGAGGGTTTTATGAACGCTTAAGACCTTTTGAATGTCGGCTAGGTCTTTTTTGCTGTAGACGGCCTTTGTGATAGGTCTTAGCGCAGAGCTATTGATCTGATAGTGGGTTGGGGCGTTCATAGCAGCCGTTTTAGGAGAACTACAGAGGCGAACTGTAGACCAGTATAATTTCGAAACAGCTGCTTTATTTTTAGCAAACTGCTGAATGCATTCAGCAGTTTGCTAAGCACTATGCTTTTTAGAATAAGGGTTGTAACGTTACTAGGTGGCGTAAGCTTAGTGCAGATTGCTATACAAGGTCTTATGATTCTGACCCTTCTCTCTCTGGTTGTGGGCTATCTGACGCTGAGCATTAGTGTGGCGCTGCTGTTTACGGCTTGGTCTGTAGGGGTGGGGCAGGAAGTAACCAGTCAGTTTTTAGGGTTTGCGGCGGTGTGTAGCTTGGGCTTTGCGACGCTGAGCGGTTGGCTAACGGGTTTGGTGGCTCAGCGTGCGCCGATTTTTCATGCTGGATTGCTGTCGGGTTTGCTGAGTGTTGTGTGGGCCATTTCTACGTTTTCAGGTTCATCTACTGATGCCGCGACAGACCTATTGGCCGTGGAGCCGTTGTCTGTCGCGGTTCTGAATTTGGCGGTGGGTGTGACGGGTGTGATGGCGGGCGGTTGGCTGCGGTTTCGCCAAATGAAGGCACGCGATGCTGCTGAGCGTCAGGCTTAATTGCTTTGCTCGGCGCGTAGGCCGAAATAGGTGAGGACAAGTTCTGCTGTGCCGGTGTTGCTGACTTCGTGGCTTTCGTGCGGGGCGACGGCGATGCAGGTGCCTGGGGTGAGGGGGTAGGGCTTGCCGTCGATGGCGATCGCACCTTCCCCTTCTTCTACAAAAAACACTTCGTGCATGTCTGTATGGGCGTGAGCCTGCGCTACCTGCCCTGGCTGAAACCTTGCCTGAGAAAAGTTAGTCAGATGCGGCAACTCTCCCATGCGGAGCATAACCTGCTTTTTGATGGCCGCGTTGTGGGAGACCGACTCAATCGGCAGCTCATTTAGCGAAGTAATTTTCATACGATGTTTTAATTTCGAGTGCAGTGCACAGTCTAAAGCGTAGCGCGGTAAGTATTCAGCACAACTGGCTTGAACGTTTTGGCGGTTGCCGTTAGCCAGTGCCCTTGTCCAATAGTTTGTGCAGAGGCTCGGATAGTGGCTCCGGTTATGGCTGTGAGCTGATGAATAAACTCGCTGCCGGTTTTGCCTTTGGCGACTGCGCTGGCTAATAGCGTGAGCTGAGGCGATACGGTATCGCTGAACCAATTGCGCAGCTGAGGCTCATAGACCGACAGGTTATTGATCGTTAGCGTATTTGAGCCTAGGCGTAGCCCGCCGGGAAATCCATAGGCTACGAGCGTTATTTCGCTGACTGGCGATGAGTGTAAAAGTGCCGAAATTTGTTCAACGCCGTCGTGCTGTGGGTCGAGTGTATGCGCCTTTACTCCCGGCTGTAGCCCCGCTATCAAGTCAGATAAATTGTTTATTCTGGAGTCGAATATTGCTAGACGCACCGATACGGAGCTGGTGTACGTGTCGTAAACGGAAGACTGTAAACGGGGATATACAGATGACGGCATGACAGATTCGCTGATAAATAAATAAAAAGACACGTGATCTAAACGCTGCGCTTAGTCGACCAAAACGCGTGACTAAAACGCTGCGCTCAGTGTGACCAAAAGCTTTTTCTCGAAGCGGTGTGAAACTACTTAAGTTGATTTCGGCGATGTCGCGACATTGCTGAGAACTACTGATCGATTTTCAGCTCGCTTGTCAGCGAGATTTTAGTATTCGTATCTCAGACGCTATGTCTAAT
>JBCBDN010000111.1:0-11539 GCA_038529685.1 Cyanobacteria bacterium J06598_1
CTTGCCCACCAAGTTATAAGCCTCACGGAAGGGCAAGGTGGTGAAGACGTCTTTAGCTGCTGACAAGCTCTTGAAGGATTTGAGTATGGATGAGTGGAAAGCGCTTCATCCTGCTTTTGAAGTGGATATTTATGCGGCGATCGCACCTGCCCAGGTGGTGTCTGCTCGCAACAGCGCAGGCGGCACCGGCTTTGAGCAGGTTCGCAGTGCCTTGAGTCGCGCGCAGTCTTTACTTGAGCACACTGCCTAATACGATTTAGGTTTTGACAAGCTACAGATATTCTAATTTCTTCGGTCGCAGGCCCGCATAGTCGAAGGCATTGATCAAGCTATTGCGCTGCATTAGCGATCGCAAGTCTGTCCGCGTCATTGAGCAGATCTGGTGTGATAGCTCACGCCTCAGCTCATCAAAATCAAACCACTGCCGATTGGCTAATTTCCCTTTTAACTGCGACCACAATTGCTCAATGGGATTGAGTTCAGGGCTATAAGCCGGTTGAAAGCAAAACGCGATATTCTCTGGGACGCTCAGTTTTGGGGTGGTATGCACCGCAGAACGATCCATTTGGATGACATGCATATCGTCTGGATGGCGCTCAGCAAACCGGTCAAGGACATAGGAAAAGCAGACATTGTCAAGTCGATTAAACTCCCAGAAGAACGACTTACCGGTGAGCGGTTCGACAAAGCCGTACAGCCAGAGCCACTCAAAGCGCCAATACTCCAGCGCAATCGGAGCGACCCCGCGAGCGGTAATCCGGCGTCTGAGAATCGGCTTCAGGCCAAAGCGACTCTCGTCTTCAACCCAGTAGCGGAGCTGTAGGTCTGGCGCTACACGCACTGCTTTGCGCAGTCGGCTCATCAGCCTGTGAGGGAATTCATCAACGGCCTCGCTATCCTGCTTGGAATGACAGGGCCTGGGTCGTTTTAGCTTGGCACCCCAGTTCTTCTTTACCAAGTCATAGACCACCCAATACCGCACTTGAATACCGCATTCGCTCGCTAACCAATCGACGATTTCGCCATAGCTAGCAAACCCTCTGGGCTGCTGCAATCGCTTCTTCAACTTAGTTTGTGCCCAGGGTGGAATGGACGATTGACGGCCACCATGGGCTTTGGGGGCGAGCAGACCGGTCAGGCCACTTTGCTGATACTCACTCAGCCAACGCTGCACCGTGACCCGGTTATGGCCCAAAATGCGACTGACATGGGCGATGGAGTCAGCTTCTTTGCTTTTCAAGAGATAGAGCGCGTGCACGCGCTCGCGCATCGGCAGCTTTTTCTGCTGCTTCATCAGGGCCAGGAGGGCCTCACTGCTTTCGTGAATCTCGATTTTGCTCACACCACTCATGACACAGGCCCGCTTGCATAGACCTCTATTCTATCCGTAGCTTGTCATTCGCAAAATCGTATAAGGAACGAGAATTTAATAAATCGTCCAACCATTCCAGCTGCCCTTACTCCTGCGGAAGGCGAAGCCAACGACTACGCTCAGGGCGCGGTTTCGGCAACTGCCGATGGCTGAGCGTAGTCGTTCGCAAAGCGTCGCCGCAGGCGTTAGCCAAAACCTACCGGCTTTAGATGCGACTTTTATTTAATTGTCGATCCTAACGGTTTTTGATTAGCTGACCACTTCGCTAATCGGAATCAGAATATCAGGAAAGGCTAAGGAGGCTATGGTGCCGGTCGTATAGTCAGCTCGGGAGCTATACTGACCCTGCTTAGGGTCTCGAAATACGATGAGCGATCGCGTTTTGAGATTAACAACCCAGTACTCAGGAATGCCAACTTCTGCATATACAGAGGCTTTTATATTGAGATCCTTAGCCAGCGTTGATTCTGAATACTCGATAAGCCAAAAGATATCTTCTGGATAGGGATGATGCTTGAGATATTCCCGACCCAACGGTTTCACAATCGCAACGTCGGGTTCGGGTTCAGATTGGTTGGGAAGCGTAATAGGCTTAGCAGGTCTGACTGAAGCACGAGGCTCTAGAAGCTTACCCAAGTAGAATCCAGATTCCGTACTCAAGTAAGCGTGAGGCTTTCCTTCCGGTGCCATTTCAACAATCTCTCCTCTGATTAGCTCGACTCGTCTATCGTCGAGCAACCCCGACTCGATCATGTGGTGGTATTCATCTAAGGTCCATTTGGCAATGGCAACTGTCATCGCGAATCCTCCGCTAGCTTGTAGCAACCCTTTAGCATCGACTTATCAAAATACAGATCGCTGAAGCTATATCATAGCAATGCCCCGCAGGAGATTTTACGTGCCATGGCTACCCTCAGCATCTGCATGATTGTGAAGGATGAAGCGAAAAACTTACCGCTTTGCCTCAGCAGTGTAAAAGCAGTGGCCGATGAAATTATTGTGGTGGATACCGGCTCAACCGATGAGACCGTGGCGATCGCACAAAAAACCGGTGCAACCGTCACCCACCTAGACTGGAACGATGACTTCGCAGCCGCCCGCAACACTGCTTTACAGCAGGCCACCCAAGACTGGATTTTAGTCATTGACGCCGATGAAACCCTTACACCTAAGGGCGCTCAGTTCTTAGACTCCATCAAATCAGATGCGCCCCTCGGGCAGGTCAAGCCAGAAGATCTGCTGTTAGTCACCCTGCTCCGCCAGGAAATTGGTGCGAATCAGTCGCCCTACACCCAGGTGTCACGGCTGTTCCGAAATTTGCCCCAGCTGCGCTATGTTCGTCCTTACCACGAGAGTATTGATGAAAGCGTCGAAGCGCTGATGGCCGCTGAAGAAAAGTGGCAAATCGCGCAGTTTGGCGATGTGGCGATTGACCATACGGGCTACAGCGTCGATGAAATTGCTGCAAAAGATAAGTTCGAGCGGGCCAAGCGCATCATGGAAGGCCATCTCGCTGAGCACCCTCAAGATGCCTACATGGCTAATAAGCTGGGCGCACTGTATACCCAAAGCAACGATTGGGAAAAGGCCTTAGCAACCCTACAAACCGCGCTGCGCTCGGGCAACTTTGACCCGATGACCCAGTATGAGCTGCACTACCACCTGGGCATTGCCCATCGCAATTTGATTCCGGTGGCAGGGCAAATGGAAGCTGCTGAAGAGAACTATCGTAAGGCGATCGCACTGCCCCTCAAAGAAAAACTCAAGCTGGGCGCACACCTTAACCTGGGCGCACTGCTCAAACTTAAAAATGACCTAGAAGGGGCCATTGAGCAGTACGAAACAGCCGCACGCATTGATCCGGCTCAACCGATGACCTACTTCAACCTCGGCGTCGTTCATAGAGCACGGGGCTACCTAGAGCCTGCCCTGCGGGCTTACGAATACGCGATTACGCTGGCGCCCAACTATGCTGTGGCCTATCAAAATATCGCAGTGGTCCTTTTCAAACTCGGGAAGCTGCCGGAGAGTAAAAAGGCCTTTGAAAAGGCGATCGCACTGGTGAAAACCACAAACCCTGCCGAGGGCGATCGCATCCGGCAGGGCATGAAAAAATTGGGGCTCGATAAAATTTCCTAGTCTCTTACCGAGAAAATGGGCCTACTGCTGATAGCGCGGATCTGACCAAGATTTTCCCTGCTCTACCCCTGATTCTGAGGTGGTTGGCATCGCACTGCCTCTGGCCGTCGTTGCCGACAAGCGCTGAGACTTCTTGGCCCAATTATCACTGCCGCCGTGAGCACCAGGCTGCCAATAGGCTTTGTGCATAGACTCATCTCTCAGCGGTGGACGATCTGGGTGGTTGCGCGGCAATAAAATACGCTTGCACTTATAGAGAATGTCATCCCAAGTCAGCTCGGGCTGATTGAGCATTTTACGAAAAGAGGTCAAAATCACTTCAGACTCGTCATTTTGACGAACCGAAAGGGGCTGCGAGGCCCGCAGGGGATCGACCTGAACGGCGGCAATGCCCTGCCGCACTGCCTGGGAAACTTCTTTCGCGTTGGCCTTACCCGCTTTTTCGTACTGCATTTGCCAGCCTTTTTCACTGGAGGCATACAGCGCCGGTAAGCGGTTGAGGGCGTAGGTTTCTACCTCAACCGTTTTGATATATTCACGTAATTTTGGTGGTAGCTTAGCTTTTTGTCGTTCGACCTCTTCAGCCACTAGCCGCTCCATTACGTTGGTATAGGCTCTATTGTCAGCCATTGGGGAAGAACTCATGAGCTTGAAAACCTGGTAACGATTGACGTGAAGATGCAGCTGGCGGTAGGGCCTTTTTTGCTGATTAAAGCCCAAATCATGGGCTCTTGATTAGATTACCCAGGGAGTTTGACTTGCGTAACAAAGATGCCTGAAAGGTCAATAAAATGACATATGCCACTGACCTGGTGGCTGGCTAAACAGCATGGAAAACGTGACGGTTGTGAGAAATGTTATGGCTGGATAAAAACGCATAACACTATTCAGAAAAGCACCCAAAATCCCCTGACTAGAACAAGCTAGTCAGGGGATTGAAGCACTGATAAATTTACACTGAGCCTTATGTGGCGATCGCTACACGGCTGTATGCAATATCACGGCTATACAGTCGCTAACTCCGCAGGCAATCGCTTAAACGCGAGGCGCTCATTTTCCACATCGACAAAGATGGTGTCTCCAGCAGTGAACTCGCTGCGGAGGATGGCTTTCGCCACTTGGGTCTCAATTTCGCGCTGAATCGCTCGCTTCAGCGGACGCGCGCCGTAGGTGGGGTCGTAACCAACCTCGGCTAAAAAGTCCAAAGCCGCATCTGACATTTTTAGCGACATCTTGCGATCTTCTAGGCGGCGCTCTAAGCGCTTGATTTGGATTTTGACGATTTCGCGGAGCTGAGATTTCATCAGCGCGTGGAAGATGATGATTTCGTCAATGCGGTTGAGAAACTCAGGGCGGAAGTTTGAGCGCAGCGCTTCGGTGACGCGGGCGTTCATTTCGTCGTACTGGGTGTCATCACCGGCAATATCCAAGATGTACTGAGAGCCGATGTTGCTGGTCATGATGATGATGGTATTGGTGAAGTCCACCGTTCGACCTTGGGAGTCGGTAATGCGACCATCGTCTAGCACCTGCAAGAGGATGTTGAACACGTCGGGGTGGGCTTTTTCAATTTCATCGAAGAGCACCACTGAGTAGGGGCGACGGCGAACCGCTTCGGTGAGCTGACCGCCTTCGTCGTAGCCGACGTAACCGGGAGGGGCTCCGACGAGGCGAGAGACGGAATGCTTTTCCATGTACTCGGACATGTCGATGCGCACAATCGCCTCTTCAGTGTCAAATAGGTAGCTGGCCAGGGCTTTGCCGAGTTCAGTTTTACCGACGCCGGTGGGACCTAGGAAAATAAAGCTGGCCATGGGCCGGTCAGGATCGGCTAGGCCCGCGCGCGATCGCTGAATCGCATCGGCCACCGCCGTCACCGCTTCGTCCTGACCAATCACCCGTTCATGCAGCTCATCTTCTAAGTTCAGCAGCTTTTCCATTTCAGAGGCAATCAGCTTACTGAGCGGAATCCCCGTCCACTTGGAAATAATTTCGGCGATATCAGCCTCGGTGACTTCCTCTCGCAGCAATGACTTGCCTGACACTTGAGTGGCGGCAAGGGCAGCTTCAGCATCCGTCAGATTTTTCTGTAGGGAGGGGAGTTCCTGGTACTGAAGTTTGGAAGCAGTTTCTAAGTCTCCTGTCTGCTGCTTTTGCTGAATTTCTACATTCATGCGATCAATTTCTTCTTTGATCGTCTGGACTTCTTTAATCGTAGATTTTTCAGATTCCCACTGGGCGCTGAGTTCACCCTGTTCTTCTTTAAAGTTAGCGAGATCTTTTTCCAGCTTGTTCAAGCGATCGACAGAGGCTGGATCGCTTTCCTTTTGCAAAGAGAGTCTTTCCATTTCCATTTGTAGGATTTTGCGATCGATTTCGTCGAGCTCTTCGGGCTTAGACGTAATCTCCATTTTGAGCTTGGCAGCTGATTCATCCACCAAATCGATCGCCTTATCCGGCAGGAACCGGTCGCTGATGTAGCGAGTAGAGAGCGTCGCAGCGGCAACTAGGGCGCTATCGGCAATTTGTACGCCGTGGTGCACTTCATAGCGTTCTTTGAGTCCGCGCAAAATGGAAACCGTATCTTCAACTGAAGGCTGATCGATATAGACCTGTTGGAAGCGACGTTCTAGGGCGGCGTCTTTTTCAATATGCTGACGATACTCGTCGAGTGTGGTTGCGCCAATGCAGCGCAGCTCGCCGCGAGCTAGCATCGGCTTGAGTAAGTTCCCGGCATCCATGGCACCTTGGGAGGCCCCGGCCCCGACAACGGTGTGAATTTCATCGATAAAGAGGACAATTTGACCGCTGGAGTCAGTGACTTCTTTAAGCACGGCTTTTAACCGTTCTTCAAATTCACCGCGATACTTCGCACCGGCAATGAGTGCGCCCATATCGAGGGAAATCAAGGTGCGATCTTGTAGGGATTGGGGGACGTCGCCGCGTACGATTCGCTGGGCGAGGCCTTCTGCGATCGCTGTTTTTCCCACACCCGGCTCACCAATGAGCACAGGGTTATTCTTCGTCCGGCGCGACAGGATTTGAATCGTGCGGCGAATTTCATCATCGCGGCCAATCACCGGATCCAACCGACCTTCGCGGGCATAGGCCGTGAGGTCACGACCATATTTTTCTAAGGATTCGTACTTACCTTCGGGGTTTTGATCCGTCACTTTTTGATTGCCTCTAATCTGCTCAATGGCTTGCTTTAAGTTTTTTTCGGTCAGGGAAAACGCCTTGAGCAAGTCTTGACCGAAGCGCTTGTCTTTGGCGTAGCCGAGCACAATGTGCTCAATGGAAATGTAGTCGTCGTCAAAGGATTTACGGTAGCCGTCAGCTCTGTCAAACAGGCTGCTGAGGTTAGGCCCCCAGTACACCGACTCACCGCTGCCGCTGACCTTTGGCTGCTTGTTAATAAAAGCGGTGGTGCGGCTTTGCAGCTCGCTGAGCGGTACGCCTACTTTTTTGAAAATGCTGGCGGCGAGTCCCTCTTGCTCTAGCAACGCCTGCATCAGGTGCTCGGGCTCTAGCTGCTGCTGAGAGGCTTGTTTGACAATCTCTGGCGTGCGGGCGATCGCACTCCAAGCTTTCTCTGTAAACTTACTCGGATCGTTTGGTTGCATCGGTCCCTCCCTCAGGCCTCTTAATCAGGCCATTACTATAAGTGGCCGTCATCACGTCATGACTAAATTGTAAGGAACACAACGCACTATCCCATTCGGTGTTCACGGTCGAAATAGGTAGGTATTGCCGCCCTATTGCGCGTCCTGACGAGTTGCGATCGCCTATGGACCACCCGCCGTCCTATCCTAGAGCCGCATTTAATTTAAGCTTTACATTTGCTGCTCAGCCGGTAAAGCACCACACACTGGCTGGCTGTATTAGGAACCGAGCGTGGAACCCTGCGTCCTAATTATCAGCCGTGGGCATTTCCCCACACAACATTTTCATGGCCATTTCTACAGAAGATCCGGGTGTTTCATGGTGCTAGGTAACGTACTCAATTCCAAAGCGACCCCGCAAAAGCATGGACGCGATCGCCTGCAAACGTATGGACGCAATCGCAAAAGACGAACGGGCCTCATTGCTAAATACGCCAAGCAAAGCCTCACGACACTCATCGCCTTTGCTGTCGCTGCTGGCTTACTGGGGCAAATCATTCCCAGCCCGCCGATTCCTTCAAATATCGTGTTCGTCGGGCCGAAAAATGACTACTACCAGGCCCATAAGGACGATTACAACGTCCTGTTTTTTGGATCCAGCCGAATTTACAACCAAGTTATTCCCGAGGTCTTTGATGCCACCGCCAACCAATCGGCAGGACTCGAAGCCATTAACAGCTACAACTTTGGCGTACCGGCCATGCGAGCTATCGACAGCGCCGTCCTCCTAGAAGATGTCCTGGCCGATCCCCCTGAAAATCTCAGGTGGGTCTTTTTTGAGTCCATCTTAGATAAAGGCTACGAGCCCATTCCAAACGCCCGCACCTATCGCGCCATGTACTGGCACGACTGGGAAAACACTAAATTTGCCGCCGACTACATCTTCACTTCTGACGAATCGCTGCCCAAAAAAGTCGCACTGTTCGGCTCTCACCTACTGCCGTTCCTGTACAACCACATGAACGTCGGTAGGCTCTTTAACCAAGTACTTCCCCACGAATTTTCGGCTGAAGAGCGCATCGTCGCCGCCGAATTTACGGCCCAAGAAGGCTTCTATGCCCTGCGTGAAGAAAGCGATCCCAAGCGACAGGCCTTCCTCGCAGATCAGGTCGGTTATCAGGCTGCTGTCAGCGAACTAGGAATACAGCGTGATCCTACGACTGAAGACGCTTACTTGAGTGCGAACAAAAAGATGCTCTTGGCAAGAATCACCCAAACCATTCGAGCCGCTGGCGCTGAGCCAATTTTCGTGGAGCCGCCTTCACTACACCCTGAGAATGATTTCCAAGCAGCGAAGGCCCTAGGCACCATCGACACGCTGCTCTCTTACAAAAAGCCTAGCGAGTTTCCTCAGCTATACGCGCCGACGCAACGGCATGACGCAGACCATTTGAATGAAACGGGTGCACGTGAGTTTACACAGCTGCTGGCTCAAGACTTTCGCGAGGCGATTAAATAAATGATTTTTACTGAATTCCGTTTTTTTATTTTCTTTGCGCTCGTTTTTGGTGTGTACTGGGCGCTGCGCAGCAACGGCTGGCGCAAGGCGTGGATTTTGGTCTGTAGCTATGCCTTTTATGGCGCGTGGGACTGGCGCTTTTTGTCACTGATTATTGGCTCTACCCTCGTAGACTACGTGGTGGGCCTGAATTTGGTGAAGTGCGAGGATAGGCCTAAGGCCAAACGCAGCTGGCTCGCGCTCAGCTTAATGGTTAACTTAGGCGCTTTGGCGTTCTTTAAGTACGCTAACTTCTTTGCTGATTCGGCAGTGGGTTTCTTTAGCTGGATGGGGCTCCCGGTCAACTCAGTGACGCTGGGGATCGTGCTGCCGGTGGGCATTAGCTTTTACACGTTTCAGACCCTGAGCTATTCGCTCGATATTTATGGCGGGCGTTTGCAGCCAAGAAAAAGCCTGCTGGATTTGGCCACGTTTGTCGCCTTTTTCCCCCAGCTGGTAGCAGGCCCGATTGTACGGGCCTCTGACTTTTTGCCTCAGCTCGATGTCGCCCGGACCTTTAGCCAGGTGAACGTGCGGGCCTGCTTGACCCTGTTTATGGTGGGCTTTTTCAAAAAAGCCTGCGTTTCAGATAACCTCGCGCCGATTGTCGATAGGTATTTTGCTGCGCCTGAAACCTTTAATGCCCTCAGTAGCTGGATTGGGGTGCTGAGCTACACGGTGCAAATTTACTGCGATTTTTCGGGCTATTCCGATATGGCGATCGCCTGTGCGGGCCTGTTGGGCTACGAGCTGTGCGTCAACTTCAACTTCCCCTACTTTGCCAGCAGCATTACCGACTTTTGGCGACGCTGGCACATTAGCCTCTCTACCTGGCTGAAGGACTACCTGTACATTCCCTTGGGCGGCAATCGCGGCGGGCAGTGGTTCACCTATCGCAACCTCATGCTCACGATGGTGCTGGGCGGGCTATGGCACGGGGCAGCGTGGACTTTTGTCGTGTGGGGCGCGCTCCATGGAGGGGCGCTAATTGCCCATAAGGAATGGAGTAAGTTCAGCAAGCGAAATGCTGCGCCAGCTCCAAAGACTTCCACAAAGACCAGCGTTAGATCCAAGCCCAGTCTGTGGACAGGACTCTGGGGAATGGCACTCACCTTTTACTGGGTGTGCATTACCTGGGTGTTTTTCAGGGCCGATAGCTTTGGCTCGGCCATGACGGTGCTGAAGTCTTTTGTATTGTTGCGAACTGACCAGTCAGCGCTGGCGCTATCGCCCGGTACCGAACAACTCAACATCGGACTTCTGGGCTTTTTAGCTGTACTCGCCATCTTGCACTGGCTCACGGCCCGCGAGATTTGGACCCAGGCTGTCGCCAAGCTTTCCGCACAGCTATTTGCCGTGGGATACGGATTTGCCGCAGCGATTATTTTGACTCTGGTACCCGTAGGCTACACTGCGTTTATTTACTTTCAGTTTTAGTAGGTCCCTCGGTCAAAATAGGCTATACCAATAGAGTTTGGTTCACCCATAACGCCTTTGCCCTTGCCTAATCGTGATACGCCCAACGTCGGCAGTATCTCAAAAAAAATAGTTTCGACCTATCGCGAAAAGAAGCCTTTGCGGAGCATTTGGCGTACCTTTTCGCCCTTAGAATTTATTCGATTCTTAGGCTACATAAACCTGCGAACGGTTCGGCGCGTCGTCCGTAGTACCTTTCGCCAGCGGCTCCCTAGCCTAGCCTCTGAAATGGCCTATAACTCTATGTTGGGGCTATTCCCCGCAATTTTGGCATTCCTGACCGCCATTGGCCTATTCAGCCCGCTCAAAGCGACTGTGGCGACCATTGCCGAGCAGCTCAGCGAAGTGGCCCCAGGGGGCGTGCCAGAACTGATTTATGGCTTTGAAAATGTAGTGACCGACAGCCAAAATCGGGGCCTGTTTTCAGTGAGTTTTGCTTTTGCGCTGTGGGCTTCAGCAGGCGCGATGAGTGCGGCCATGCGCGCGCTCGATCAAATGCATCAAATTCCAGTTAGGCGCAGACGGCCTTTTTGGAAGGCGAGGCTGGTGTCTATTTCATTAACGGTAGGCACCATTGCCCTACTGGTGACGGCCTCCTGCCTCGTGTTCATTAGTGAGTGGGTGGTTCAGCAAGTGATGACGCTCACCACCGGAGATGTCACCCTCTGGGTCTCAACGGCGTGGGGAATGTCTCGCTGGCCGTTGGCTTTGGGGGTAATGTCAGCAGCTTTTGCCTTTATTTATCGGTTTGGGCCGAGTCGGTGGAACCATGGCAAGCCGCTGATGCCCGGTGCGATATTAGCTGCGATCGCCTGGGCGATTATTTCCAGTCTATTTCGGCTCTACGTCACCCACTTCGGCAACTTCGTGTATAGCGCCGTTGCCACCGTCATTGTGCTGTTGCTGTGGCTATGGATTACGTCCCTAGTGATGCTCATTGGTGACTTGCTCAACCTCACCGTCGGTAAGGCCATGGTAGAAAAGGCCAAGGCAAAACAGCTAAAGCAGCCATGATAGAGCGGCATCTTTACTGGGGCCTATCTAGGGCCTATCTGGGGCCTATCGCATCGATTGAACGCTGTTAAAGACAAACACGCCGAGGCAAGCCAAGACCAACAGGTAAATGACAATCCCGGGCAAGAACGAAAGCAGCGTCATACCACGCAGGATCCACACGCCCAGTGTGAAACAGATTAAAAACAGCAGGAGCTGGGCTCCTGGCTTGAGGCGAAAGCGCTTGGCCATAGTCAATGAATAGATAACAGCGGATAGATAATAGAGTAATCGCACGATAGCAATATTTAGCTGCACTATTTAGCGATGGATCTCATCAGATGTCATGTTCTTGTAGCGGCCGCAACGGTTAACAGGCCTCTGCTCACTTGGTTCCGG
>JBCBDN010000112.1:0-11516 GCA_038529685.1 Cyanobacteria bacterium J06598_1
CGGGCGCTGCTGATATAGGTGAAGAAAACAGGTACGACGATGAGGGTGAGCAGGGTGGAGGTGGAGAAGCCGCCGATGACTGCTATTGCCATTGGGCTGCGCGTTTCTCCCCCGGCGCCTAGCTCTAATGCAATCGGAATCATGCCTGCCATGGTCGAGATGGAGGTCATCAAAATAGGGCGCAATCGGGTAATACCCGCTTCGATCACGGCCTGACGACGGGACTTTCCTTCTTTGAGCGCTAGCAGGGCATAGTCTACAAGCAGAATTGAGTTTTTGGTGACGAGGCCAATGAGTAGCACGATGCCGATGAGGGCGAACAGGCCCAAGGGCTTTTGAGCTATGAGCAGGCCCATGAGTGCGCCGCCGATGCACAGCGGAATGGCAATCATGACGGCGAAGGGATACAGGAAGTCGTTGTACAAGAGCACCAGCACGGCATAAATCATCATGATGGCGGTGCCGAGGGCGAGGCCAAAGCGGCTGAAAATCTCTTTTTGAATTTCAGCGTCACCCGTGGGCTGCTCTCGAACCCCTTCTGGCAAATTGACGAAGGCGGGGAGGGCCTCGACAGCTTCAATGGCTTGACCCAGTTCAATGCCCTGGAAGTTTGCACCGACGGTGACTTGGCGGGAGCGGCCAAAGCGATCGATTTGGGCGGGGCCGCTGCCAAACTCGATATCTGCGACGGCAATGAGGGGAACCATGCTGCCGTTTTGTCCGGGTACCTGGAGGTTCTCTAAGGTGCTGATGTCGGTGGTGGATTCGGGGCTGAGCCTGACTCGGATGGGGATTTGGCGATCGCCTGCGTCAAAGTCTGCCAGGTTAGATTCGGAATCGCCTAGGGTGGCCAGTGAGGCAGTGCGGGCGATCGCACTCACTGACACGCCCAAATCAGCGGCTCGTACGGGGTCGGGTCGAATCAAAATCTCGGGCTGTACCAGCGCAGCGGTGGAGCTGACTTCTACGAGGCCAGGTACCTGACGCATTTGCTGGGTGAGGTTTTGGGCGGCCTGGGTGAGTAGGGTGGGGTCTTCTCCGGTCAGCACGATTTCTAAGCCTTTGCCGCCACCGCCTGCGCCCTGACTTTGGAAGTTAATGCGAGCACCCGGAATGCGCTGGAAAACGTCGCGCATCTGCTGTTCAAACACAGTTCGTTTGACTCTCTCTTGCTTGGGTTTGAGCTGAACGTAAGCAGTGGATTCTCCTGGGGACTGGATTCTGAAAACGCTTTCGCTCGCTGGGTTTTGGAGAATTTGCTCGCTGACTCTCTGGCTGAGCTGTTCTGTTTTACCCAGGGTAGAACCGGGCGGTAGCTCCATTGAGACAGTGGTGAGGTCGGTGTTGCCAGAGTCGAACAGGCCGGTGGGAATGAAGCGGACAAGGGCTAGGCTGCTGATAAAAAACATCAGCGCCAGGGCAACGGTGACGAGTCGGTGACTTAAAGCGCTGCTCAAAAGCTTGTGGTAGGGCACCAGCATTTTGGGCATGCGCAGACCGTCGGCGGCAACGACTGTGTTGCTGTGATCTTCTGACTTTGGGCGCAGCAGGTAGGCCGCCATCATAGGCGTAACGAGGCGCGCCACGAGCGTAGAGAACATGGTGGCGACGGCGACGGTGACGCCGAAGGGCTGGAAAAACTGGCCGGGTACGCCGCCCATGAAGGCCACAGGAATAAAGACGGCGACGACGGTGGCGGTGGTGGTAATAACGGCTAAGCCCACTTCTGCGGTGGAATCTAGGCAGGCTTGCAGGGGTGGCTTGCCCATGCCGATGTGCCGTTCGGCGTTTTCAATCTCTACGATGGCGTCGTCTACTAGGTTGCCAACGGCGAGGGTGAGCGCCAGCAGCGACATGCTGTTGAGGGTGTAGCCGAGGGCCTGGATGACTAAGAAAGTGGGGATGATGGAGAGCGGTAGGGCGGTGGCGGTGATGAGGGTGGTGCGCCAGTCTCGGAGGAATACGCCGACGACCACGACGGCGAGAATGCACCCCAAGATGAGGGCGTCGATGGACGCCTGGTAGGAGTCGCGGATTTCGGTGGCGCGGGTGAAGATTAGCTGAAATTCGATGTCTTCAGGGAGGGTGGTTTCAAGGTCTGCGATCGCTTCTGTAATCCCTTCTTCTACGCTGACGACGACGCTGCCGCTGCTGCGAAACGCTTCAAACCCTACCACGTTGGCGTCGTTGAGCTGGGCAGACTGACGAATTTCAGCAAAATCGTCTTCTACGGTGCCCAGGCTGTTGAGTGGCACGGTGTTGCCGCCAGAGAGCACAACGCGAAAGCGCTGGAGGGCCTCTACGGTGTCGGCACTGCCCAAGGTGCGAATGCCTTGCTCTGTGCCCGAGATATCGCTGCGACCGCCGGGAAGGTTGATGTTGAACTGGCGGATTTGGTCGTTGACTTCGGTGGCGGTGATGCCGAGGGCGTTGAGCTGGTCCGGGTCGAGGTTCACGCGAATTTCTCGATCGACGCCGCCGACGCGGCTGACCTGCGAAACGCCGTTGACGGAGAGCAGACGACGGCTGATGGTGCGGTCTACGAGGTCGCTAAGTTCTTCTACCGATCGCTGTGCGGAGCCTACGGTGTAGATGACGGTGGGTCCGCCGAAGAACTCTAGCTTACTGACGACCGGCTCTTGAGCGTCTTGGGGGAGATCTTGCCGGATGCGGCTGATGGCGTCGCGGACTTCGTTGGTGACGGCTTCAGTATCGACGCCTAGCTCAAAGGAAATAACGGTGCGCGAAGAGCCGTCGGCTACGGTGGAGGTGAGTTGGTCGATGTTGCCGAGTCCGGCGACGGCATCTTCTACCTTCTTCGTAACTTGGGTTTCGAGCTCTTCGGGGCCTGCGCCGGTTTGGCGGACTTCTACAAGAACAGCAGGGACGTCAATGTTGGGGTTGTCGTCAATACCAAGCTGACCAAAGGCGATGAAGCCGGTGATGGTGAGTACAAGGAACAGAACAATCGTAGGAACAGGGCGCTTGATAGACCAGGCGGAAATATTGAACATGGGGCGAGTCCTATGAGTTCTCCTGGCTAGCAATGTCTACGAGGTCGCCGTTTTGTAGGTAGCTGGCACCTTCGACTACCACAGCGACGTTGTCGTCAAGGCCGAGGGTGATCTCGATTTTGGCGGGGGCGTCGTCGGTGGCGGGAATGCGATCGCCGATATCTACGGCATTTGCCTTAACGGTGCGATCTGAGTTGAGGGTGTACACCACGAAGGTTCCATCGGATTGAGGAAGGACGGCTTCAGCGGGGACGACGACGCCATCGCGAGTGTTGGTGACAATGGCGGCCTGTAAGAACATGCCGGGGCGAATGCGATCGCTCCCTGGCAGCCCAATTTTCACGGTGGCCTGCCGAGTCGTGGCGTCAATGGTGGGATCGACGGTACGAACTTGGCCCTGGAGCTGGAGGTTTGGGTCTGAGCTGGAGCGAATTTGAACTGAGGTGCCCACATTTATTTGGGCGAGCTGGGCCTGGGGAACTTTGACCGCGAGCTCGAGCTGGTCGCCGTCGATCAGGGTAAACAGTGGGGTGCCGGTGGAAGCGGTGTCGCCTACGGTCGCGTCTTTGGTGGCGATGATGCCGCTGCTAGGTGCGAGTACAAGGGTTTGGTCGAGCTGGGTGGTACTTCTGGTGACTTCAGCGCGGCGGCTGAGGACGGTGGCTTCGGCGCTTTGTACAGCGGCGTAGGCAGCCTGAACGGCCTGATTTTTGGTGGCGACTTCGGTGCGGCGGCTGGTGAGGGCTTCAGCACTGATGGCCCCTTGAGAAAAGAGAGAATCGTAGCGGTCGAAGTTTTCTTCGGCTTCGGTGAGTTCGGCTTCGGCTTGGGCGGCCTGGGCTTTGGCTTGGGCCACGGCGGCTTCGGCCTGGGTGACTTGGGCGTCGGACTGGGCGATTTCGCTGCGCAGAACGGAGTCGTCGAGGACTGCGAGGACTTGGCCTGCGTCTACGCGATCGCCTTCGCGCACATTGACGGATTGAATTTGTAGGCCGCTGGCTCTAGGGGCTACGGAGAGCAGGTCAAAGGCTTCTACGGTGCCGTTGGTGGTGATGGTTTGGCGAACCGGGGCCGTTTCGGATTGGGCGGTCGTGACGGTAGCGGTGGCGACTTGGGCGTTTTCTGGAGGTGTAGTGGCTGGCTCTGCTGCTGTTTGAGAGCTGATACGCGTGCCCACCACTGCAAGCCCTAACCCTAGCAGTAGCCCTAGGAGTAAACCGCGAGGTCCGCCGAGCCAGCCTTGAGATGAATTTGCTGAGCGATTGGCCGCTTTGACAAAATCGTCTGAGACTGTAGCCGGAACAAGTCCTGGTGCTGTGATTTCGGTAGCGGCTATGTCAGCGGTAGAAGGTGGCTCGGATGAAGAGAGGCTGTCGTCGTCTTCTCGGAGGGTTTGATAGGTCACAGGTAGGCGATCGCTAGGATGCTGTAAAAATTTAGGATCAATTAAGCTTCATTGTTACAAAAGTTTAACACTCTAATTGTCGAGCGATCTCTATCTTTTGTGTGGGCCCTGTCAGCCAGCTGCAAAACAGCCACACTTTAATCACATTTGATATGGGCTACTCTCAACAAGCCCATAAATACTGAGGAACTAAACACGAGCGCAATAAACCAAACTCAACAAACCCGTTCATTTCAGCAAAATGCTGCTACTGTATACCCCAAACAGCTGTTCTAACGACGACTGGACCAAACACAAAACGGACATAGACAAGAGCGAAAATGGAAACCAAATCCTGGTGGAAAAAGCTTAAAAACAACCCTCTAGCGCGCTTTGGTGCGGTGGTCTTGATTGTTTTTTACATCACGGTGATTTTTGCTGACTTTGTTGCGCCCTACAATCCTTTGGCCCAGCAGCCCAGTGGCTCTTTGCTACCCCCGACTCAAATATTTTGGCGGCATCAGGAAACTGGCCAGCTGATAGGCCCACATGTGTACCCCACAATCCAGGGGCCGATAGATGTTGATACAGGCTTCCGCGAGCTAGAAGTTGACTTTTCCCGGCCTGCGCCACTGCGCTTATTTACAAAGGGTGATGAATATCGGCTGTTTGAGCTAACGCTGCCCTATGTGACGAGCCTTTCTTTTGACGAAAAAATAGAGCTGAAAGAGCTGCGCCTGTTTGGGGGCATTCCGATGAGCCGGCATTTGTACGGTCCGGTGGGGGCTGCTGCGCCGGAGCCAATTGAGGCAGACGAAAATCCGGAAGTGGCGGCGGGCGATATTGCCGTCGAAATTCCAACGGCAGGTGAGGAGCTCAGCGCAGTGCAGACGACTCCGGCCTATTTCAATATTTTTGGTACAGATAATGCCGCGCGCGATGTCTTTAGCCGGCTGGTGCACGGCGGGCGGATTAGTCTTAGCATTGGCCTGATCGGGATTGCCATTTCCTTTCCGCTGGGTCTGCTGGTGGGCGGTATCTCTGGCTACTTTGGCGGCGTTGTAGATTCGGTGCTGATGCGGCTAGTAGAAGTGATTATGACGATTCCTTCTATTTATTTGCTGGTGGCGCTGGGGGTAATTTTGCCGCCCGAGCTAGACAGCTCTCAGCGCTTTTTGCTGATTATTTTGATTATTTCGTTTATTGGCTGGGCCGGACTGGCCAGGGTGATTCGAGGAGAAGTGCTGTCGCTAAAAGAGCGAACGTTTGTGCAGGCGTCTCAGTCGATGGGTGGGCGCAGCCTGCACATTATTACGCGCCATATTTTGCCGCAAACGGCGACCTATGTGATTATTTCGGCTACGTTGGCGATTCCAAGCTATATCGTGTCAGAGGCGGTGTTGAGCCTGATTGGTTTGGGTATTCAAGAGCCTGACCCGTCTTGGGGGAATATGCTCTCGGCGGGTACAAACGCTTCGATTTTGGTGCTTAATCCTTGGCTAGTGTGGCCACCGGCAGCGCTGATTGTGATTACTGTACTGTCGTTTAATCTGTTGGGGGATGGTTTGCGCGATGCGTTAGATCCTCGTAGCCTGCAGGAGCGTTAGTGTTAGGGCTGTCCTGTTGATACTACGGGTGTCTGCCCCCTTAGGGTGAGCAGTCCTTAACTTAGAAACAGCAGTCGGGAATACTGGTCCCATCAACTGCTGATGATTTGAGGACACTATGCGCGCACTTTCTGCGTCTCGCACCAAGCTCTTGTACTTGTGTGGGAATGTCGCTCTGGCTGGAGCCTATTACGGAGCAGCAGAACTCTCTCGCTGGCTCGCCTCAACCCCTCAGAATGTGACGCCTGTGTGGCCACCGGACGGCATTGCCGTTGCAGCCGTATTTTTGTATGGGTTTTGGATGTTGCCTGGGGTGCTCTTGGGCTCTTTTTTGGCGAATATTTGGGCGTTTTGGGATCCGAGTAGCTGGCTGTCGCTACTGACTTCGATCAACGGGGTGTTAGCGATCGCGTTTGGAACAACCTTGGGGACGGCTTTAGGTGTCTTTTTGCTGAAGCGGACCGTGCCGCCTCGCTATCCGCTGGCACGCGTGCTGCACGTGGTGTATCTGCTGCTATTTGCGGGTTTGCTCGGGCCCGTGGTGAACGCACTGGTCGGTGTGGCGGTGTTGTGCAGTTTGGAGATTGTGCCGTGGTCAGCTTATGGAGACGTATGGCTGACGTGGTGGATCTCGAATGTGGCCGGCATTTTTATTGTGACGCCAGCAATTATTAGCTGGGAGTCTGGCCTGTGGAATGGTAAGGCTGCCAAGGTCAGACTGACGACTCGGATGAACCGCTTTAGGGGTCCGGTTCGCCGTGCGAGAAGACGAAAACTCGCAGTATGCAGTGTGGAGATTACGCTAATAGTTGGATTAACTTTTGCGGTCGGTGCGGCGTCTTTTTGGCAGGCTTATTCGCTGGAGTATATGCTGATTCCGCTGTTGGTATGGCCAACGTTTCGCTATGGGCAACAGGGCGGTACGCTGGCGGCGGTGGGCATTTCTGCGATGGCGATTATGGGAACGGTGCGAGGGCTGGGCAGCTTTGCTGAAAAGTCTTTAGATCAGTCGTTGACGCTCTTGCAGTCTTTTATTGCAGTGACGGTATTTACGGCGCTGGTGCTGGCGGCGGTGCTGAAGGAGCGAAGGGCGGCAGAAGAAAAGCTAAGAGTGGCGATTACGGATTTGGCGACGGCTAATTCGGAGCTAGAGCAGCGGGTTTCTGAAAGAACCCAGGAGCTAGACGATAAGAACAAACGACTAAAAACGACTTTGCAGAAGCTGCATCAGGTGCAGTCTCAGATGGTGCAAAACGAAAAGATGTCGAGCTTAGGGCAAATGGTGGCAGGTATTGCCCACGAGATTAATAATCCGGTGAATTTTATTCACGGCAACTTGCAGCATATGGGTGAGTATACGGAGACTATGCTGGCCTTAATAGAACAGTATCAAGTGCACTACCCTGAGCCGGTCGAAGCGCTACAAGAGAAAATTGAAGAGAGTGAGATTGACTTTGTTCAATTGGATGCGCCTAAGGTGCTGGCTTCAATGGGAATAGGGACTCAGCGAATTCGAGAGATTGTGCTCTCTTTGCGTAATTTTTCTCGGTTGGATGAGTCGGCGCTGAAGCAGGCGAATATTCATGAGGGGCTAGAAAGTACGCTGCTGATTGTGAAGCATCGGCTTTCGTTGCCGCACGGCCTACTGCCGGAGCGCGATTCGGCTGCAGTAGAGGTTGTGCGAGACTACGGCGAGCTGCCACTGGTGGAATGTTACCCAGGGTCGCTCAATCAGGTGTTTATGAATGTGCTTACCAATGCGATTGATGCGCTGGAGCTGCATTTACCCGAGATGGTGGCGGTGCCGACGATTACGATCCGGACGGAAGTGGTGGATGAGTGGGTGAGGATTGCGATCGCAGATAATGGTCCTGGTATTGATGAGTCGGCTCGCGATAGTGTTTTTGACCCGTTTTTTACCACTAAGCCGATCGGGAAGGGGACGGGAATGGGCATGTCTATTAGCTATCAGATTGTGACGCAGAAGCACGGTGGCAAGCTGACGTTTGATTCTGTGCTGGGTGAGGGCACAGAGTTTGTGATTGAGATTCCTCGGGTGCAGTCTGAGCGCTGAGATAGGTGCTGGAGGTAGAAAGGGGGGGCGTAGGGTGTTTGACTTTTCGGCGGGACCCCTCCCTTGCGGTTCCCCTTGGTAAGGGGAACCCGGATCGGCGGATCGGTGGATCGGCTGAGTGGGGATGTGGGGAGTAGAGGGGGTGTTATTAGCAGTCTCTTAGTTCTTTGTGGACGCTGGTGCCAATCTGGATTGCTTCGTTGAGCAATCTGCTGTATTCGCTGGCTTCGTCGCCTACTTGTAGGCGCTGAAGGGTGGCTAGGTTGCGCTCGATGCTGGAGAACATTTCTTGTTTGCGAGACATGAACTGCTGATGCTTACGCATGACTTTTTCGGTGGTGAGGCCACAGATGAGGCTCTCACGGGTGAGGTGCAGGGCTTCTATGACGTCTTCTCTGTTCTCTAGCGCTCGGTTTGTTTGTGAACCTGTGGCTTGAGTGCTGATTGCTGAGCTTTGGTGACTGTGTTTAGCGGCCTCTAGCTCGGCCAAAATCTCGACGGCGGCAACCATTTCGTTGAATTTGTCGATTTCGTCGAGTAGGTGGCTGAGGGTGAGGAGGCGTTTGCCTTCGCGCCAGCGGTAGAAGGCCCAAAAAAGGGTAAGGGCGATCGCGCCTACAAGCCCTAGCGGCAGCCACCGCCGAACGGCTTCTACGCTGTCGCCACTGAATGCCTTTACCAGCATGAGGGTAATCGGCAGGCAAAATATGCAAGCGACGCAGAGGTTTAACACCTGCTCGCTCAGCAGAGATATCCGCTGAGCGGGGGCCAGGGCTGTTTGTCGGTAGGCCCACCCCATCGTGACGCTGCTAATGTCGAGTCCAGTAAGATCGTCTAGCTCTCTATCGGTGATTCTGAGATTGTCTAAGTTGGCCATAATTCACGCGGTGCAATCTGCTTAGACCCCTCTAAAATCCCATCATATTACCGATGGTTTGAAAGACTTTGGAGTAAAAGTTACCTTCTATTTCAGGTCTAAAGATTTGGAAGGTGAGGTTGCCAGAGCCAAAGAAAGGACGCAGTGTCCAACCGAGTTGAGATCCAACTAGACCGTACAGTATTACCCAGCCTTGTAATAGTTTGAGCCTTAAACCTTCTTCAAACCCGTCTGGTCCGGCCATGTCGACCATGCCTTTGTAGAATAGCCGGACGCCAATGCAGCCGGTGAGAGCCATGATGAGTACGTTGAGGAGTAGGAAGAAGTTATAGTCTCGGATTGAGAGCAGAAAGAAGAGAACGACTGGGGCAAAGCTGAAGAGTAATACGCTGATGACGGAAACTGAGGTAAGCGCCATCGTGACGTACTGCTTGAAGTCGAGTTTGGAGCCGAAGAGAATATCGAAGAAATACAGCGTGGGGACGCAGATAACTAAGGTGATGAGATAGAGTGCGGGAAGCTTGATGGCTGAGGAGAGGATTTGTAGGCCACCGCTGTAGGCACCGACGATGCCGCCGTACACGGCGAAAAAGCAGCTGCTGGCGACCAGGAGGGCGGAGATTTTGCGGTTGAGCTTGGTGCCGCTACGGACTTCTGCTAGGAACGTTTTGCGATCGCGCAGTAGCCGAATCAACTCTGTAAAGTGGTTAGGACTACTTTTCTTGCGTCTAAGTTCTAAAGATTCTTGATTCATGATGGTTAACTCTTTTTTCTAAGGTATGCATTCTGAGCAAGTTTGAGCGGTGTGGAGGCCAGTTAGTGAGCTGCCCTTGACTGTTCTAATAAGTGATTAACAGCTTCCTGTTTTTGGGGAACTCTTTTTGTCAGGGTTTTCCTAACAGTTTTTGGGGGCCTAAGTTCATGGGTGGAAGCATTTATTTTTGGGAGCTACAGTTGCGCGACTATTTATTCCGTAAAACATACTCCAAAGAATAGGATTGATACTCTAGGCTCGCGTAGGACTGGGAAATTGAAAATCGGAAATCGTCTGAAAAAGTCAGCAGTTCGCTGTCGGGAAACGGGCCGGGAAAAGTCTGAAAACCCTATCCTTGGCAAGGTAAGCTAAAGCAACTGGTACACTGCCTAGCGCTGATTTAAGCTTCCATGTCAACGACTGAACGTCCGCTCAAGCTCAATACTGGCCTCGATAGCAATGAGGCTACGCCGTCTCATGATGAGGGCATTAACTTTGATGGGGGCTTTGATAGGCGCTTTGATAGTACCCAGCCGCCTAAGCAGTCTTTGATAGATGCCTGCGTGCACTGCGGATTTTGTCTACCGACTTGTCCTAGCTACCGAGTGCTGGGCAAAGAAAACGATTCTCCTCGGGGTCGCGTGTACCTCATGGATGCGATCAATAAAGGAGAAGCCCCGCTCTCACCTACATCTGTTAAGCACTTTGATAGCTGCCTAGGCTGCTTAGCCTGCACTACGGCCTGTCCATCAGGGGTAAAGTACGATGAGCTTATTTCTACGGTTCGGCCTCAAATTCAGCGGAACTACAGCCGCCCCTGGCCGCAAAAGGCGGTGCGTCAGCTGATTTTCTCTCTCTTTCCTTATCCTGATCGCATTCGACTGCTGCTGACCCCGCTGGCGCTCTATCAAAACCTTGGCCTTTCAAAACTGGTGAAAGCTAGCGGTTTGCTCAAGCGCGTTTCGCCTAATTTGGCCGCGATGGAAAGTTTGCTGCCGCCTGTAACGGCCAGCTGCTTTAGCGACAATTTGCCAGAGGAGATTCCAGCGCAGGGTGAAAAGCGCTACCGGGTGGGGATGATTTTGGGCTGCGTGCAGCGGGTGTTTTTTTCAGATGTGAATGCAGCGACGGCTCGGGTGCTGAGTGCTAATGGCTGCGAGATTGTTGTTCCCAGGTCTCAGGGCTGTTGTTCTGCGCTACCAGAGCATCAGGGCGAAACGGCGCAGGCGCAGGCGTTGGCGCGTCAGATGATTGATAGCTTTGAAGACTCGGCGGTGGACTACGTCATTATTAATGCGGCGGGCTGCGGTCACACGTTGAAAGAGTATGGCAGTATTTTGGCGGACGACCCGGAGTATGCGGATCGGGCGAAAGCGTTTGCCAGCAAAGTGCGAGATGTGCAGGAGTTTTTGGTTGAGGTGGGACTGACGGCTAAGCTACATCCGCTACAGGCGCAGCCGCTAGTAACGGTATATCAAGATGCGTGCCATCTGCTGCATGGTCAAAACATTAGCCGCCAGCCTCGTCAGCTGCTAGAGCAAATTCCGGGTGTGACGCTGCGAGAACCGCTGGATGCGGCGCTGTGCTGTGGCAGTGCGGGGGTGTATAACATGCTTCAGCCGGAGATTGCTGAGGAGCTGGGTCAAATGAAAGCGACTAGCCTAGTGAATACGGGGGCGACTTTGATTGCGTCTTCTAATCCGGGCTGCTCTTTGCAGATTAAGCAGTCGTTAGAGAAGCAGGGAAAGACTGTGATGCTCAAGCACCCTATACAACTTTTGGATCTTTCTATTCGCCAGGTGGAAT
>JBCBDN010000113.1:0-11370 GCA_038529685.1 Cyanobacteria bacterium J06598_1
CGCAGCTGCTCCGGCGTAATCTCACCTTCTACCGCTAGCGTCACACTCGCCTCTAGCAGCACATCCTTACTGAAGTCGCCTACCAGTAGACCCGCTTCTTCCGCCGCCTTCGCCAAACGCTGCGCTGCCTTATCCGATAGCTTCGGCAGCCCATCTAGCGACTTACCCGCCTGCTGCAACGTCTCCACCGCCTTCTGATACTGCGGCAGACCCTTCATCGCAGCCGGCACGCCCGATAGCGTAGTCTCCACCGCCTTAAACGCATCTCTGGCCTTATCCGCCCCCTTAATACCCTTGGCTAAGTAACTGCCACTCTTCCCCACCGCCGCAGCCACATCCCCCGGCCCTGGCACCGCTGCTGCCAGCGACAATAGTGCGTCTGTCTTATTCCCTTCTGCCGCGTACCACAGCCCGTTCAGCACATCCGGTATCGCACCCACTAACGGAATAAAGCCCGCTAGGTCTAGCACTAAGTGACCCGCCATGCTGATCTTCTCGTAGTTCGCCTTTGCCCAAGTCCCAACCGCCGCCGCCTTCTCTCCTAAGAACGTCGCCGCCCGGTTCGCCATGTCTTGGAACTGCTCCCAACACGCCGCCAACCCTGGAAACTTCTCCTGCACATAGTTCTGTAGCCGCTCCTGCTGCGCCTGCGCCCACGCCATCGTCGGGGCAATTACGCTTTCATTGATCGCCTGCCCCGCCCGCACAGCCCCATCTTTTATTTGCTGCCACACCGGACCCACCACCGCCTGCGCCTGGGAGAGCCCGCCCTTCACGCCATCCCACACAGCCTGCAATCCAGCCTTAGCCGACTCAATCGGATTCTGCGCCACCGCCAGCACCTGGTCAATCGACTGCGCCATCCGCCCAATCGCCGCCTGACCCTGCTCGCTACACCACGCCAGCGCACCCTGCGCCTTCTGGCCGACAAACGAAACCACCGCGCTGCTCTTCTCCTGCAAAAACGCCAGCGCCCCTTGCCCCTTCTCATTCACAAAGCTCAGCGTCTGCTGCGCCTTATCACTCACAAAACCCAGCACACGGCTACTCGCACCGCTCACAAAACTCGTCGCTCGGCTGCTCGCACTGCCCACAAAGCCAATCGCCCGACTGCTCGCGCTGCCGACAAAACTCACCGCCCGACTGCTCGCACTGCTCAAAAAGCCCACTGCCGCACTCGCGCGCCCCGCCAAAAACTGCGCCGCCCGCCCCGTCGCGCCACTCAGCAACGAAACCGCCGCACTTCCAGCCCCTTCAACCCGGCCCAGCAAACCATTAAATATCCCGGCAAACCACCGCATTATCGGCCCGCCCCGGCTGCTCAAATTAGACACATACCCCTGCGCCGTACTCGAAAGCGTCGAGACCCATTCCTGCCCCTTACCGTTCAACGCCGCCGTCAGACCGCCTGCTTTATCTGCTAACCAACCCTGCGCCGAAGCCGCACGGTCGGTTATCCAGCTGGTCGCCCCGCTTGTTTTCTCCTGCACCCAGCTAGTCGCACCACTCGTGGCCGTCGATATAGCGGCCTGCGCCGCATCCGCCTTACCGCCAATCCAGGAGCTCGCCGCCGCCGTCTTCTCACCAATAAACGCACTCGCCGCTGCCGTTTTCTCACTTAAGAAGCTGCTCGCCGCCGCCGTCTTCTCACTAATAAAGGCATTGGCCGCTGCCGTTTTTTTACCCACAAACGCACTCGCTGCCGCCATCTTTTCACCGACCAGCGCCTGCGCCGAAGCCGCTCGCCCGCTCATCCAGCCGCGCAGATCAGCCACACCCGCCTGGTAACCCTGCCATACCTCAGCCGCACCATCGCTGAGCGCACTCCACTTTTCACCCAGCCACTGCTGCGCATTGCTCGCCGCATTGCCCAGCCACTGCGCCGCTTGGTTCACCTTGGCACTCAGGCCTTCCCAAAACGGGCCCGACCATTCGCTAAAGCTGGCCCAACCGGCCTGCACCCCATCGATAATCGGCTTGGCCCTGGTCATAAACGACTGCCACTCCGCTGCGGCTTCTGCCTTCACCCTGGCTAGGGCGATCTGCGCGGCTTCTGCGCCTTTTTCGCCTGCAAAATTAGCAAATTGGCTCACCTTGCTATTGATGTTGCTACAAACGGCACTGGCCTGAGTCTCCACCCCGGCAATCTGACCCATGCTCTCAAACTGGTACTGCTCATAGCGCTGCTGCACCTGAGTTTGCGCCGTCTGCGCCTCGGTTTGCAGCTGCTGTACCTGCTGGTCCGCGTCGCTTTGCAGCGCCTGCGTTCGGCTTTGGGTCTCGGACTCCAGCTGCGACTGCTGCATCAGCAGCTGCGCCTGCGACAGGTCCATTTGGCTGACCATCACCATGGCTTTGCCATCGGCGGTCACTGAGATTTCTTGCACCTGGCTCTGGGCGAACTGCTCAGTTTCTAACCCTTGCGCTTCTGCCGCCTGCTGAAGTTCTATGCCTTTGCTATCGGCAGCGCTCTGTATCGACTGCACTGTCTGCCGCTTCGCGCTGTTAAGCTCACCCTTTTTTGTCTGCGCCGCTGTCTCTAGCTCTGCACTTTTTGTTTGCCCTTCAGTTTCTAGCGCAGTCCCTGCCGTCTGCGCCGCCGTATCCAGCTCCGTACCTTTGGTTTGCGCGCCGGTCTCCAGCTCTGTGCCCTTCGTTTGCCCGTCGGCATCTAGCTCAGTACCTTTGGTTTGGGCGTCAACATCTAGCTCACTTCCTTTCGCCTGACCTTCACCTTCAATCTGGCCGCTTTGCGCATCGCCTTGACCTCGCAGTTCAGCCGCCTTAGCCATCGACTCACCTCTGAGAGCACCCAGTAAGCCACGGGCATTGGCTTTCTCTCTTTTCTGGGCGCTTTCGCCATTGGCACTATCGGCCTGAACAATTGTGGGGGAGGCGGTGGCAACAGATGGCTGAGGCTCAAGATTTTCAACAGCGTCCGGTGCGATCGCTCGCGCTTCTGCAATGGGTTCTAGTACAGGCTGTGGCGCTTCTAAGCCAGACGCTTCAGAAATCTGTGATAGAGGAGAATCACTGCCTGCTGCCGCTACCGGTGCCACGGTCGCTACATCAGTCACTAAATCAGGCGCTACGTCAGAAACTGCACCCACTGCCGAGGCTGGGGGTTCAGCCACTGCAAGACTTTCAGCAGTGACAGGTTCTGGGGAAAGCTGTTGCGCTGCTGGGCCCACCCCTGCCGGAGTCTGTCGCAAAGAAGTCGCCATGCCAGCGCCTTCAGCCGAGGCCAAAGTTGGTGCTGAAGCATTGTCGGCTGCGGTCGGTGCTGCGGTCGGTGCTGCGGTCATCGGTGCCGAAGAGACCGGTGCAGGCGCACTGGATGCGGGCGCGATCGCACTACCCACCCCAGGCACCGCACTCACCACCGACAAATCACCCGCCGTAGGCAACGCTTCAGTCTCCAGCGCATTCACCCGCTCAGGCGATCGCTGCACCGACCCCCAAATGGTCTTCAGCGCATCCTGAGTCGGCACCGAAACATCCGGCAGCGCACCAGACGATGCCGAAGCACCCTCTGAGGCTCTACGCATAAAGCTTTCGGCCAGCGAACCGCCTGCTAAAGAACCGCCCGCCAAAGACTGTCCTGATAACTGCTTCTGGCCAAAATTATTGACCTTTTGCTGCGCCTGCTGCATAAACGCAGCGATCGCATTCCCCCGACCCGCCAAAAAGGATTTCCCCGTCGAATCCGCCTTAGAATTCGCCTTCGACGGCGCTTTCCGCCCTGGTAACGCCAGCGAACCTAGCCCTTTTTTAGAAACACCTGGCTTCTCTACACCCGCCTTGAACAGGCCAGATGGCTCGCCTTTATCCCCGCGTAGCTTGCCCAACCCCTTTTCGGCCAAAGGCTTACCCAAAGGTGCTTTATCTGAAAGTGCTTTATCTGAAGGCGCTTTATCTGAAGGCGCTTTATCTGAAGGTGCTTTTTTAGCAACAGCCTTACCCAACAGCGCTTTTTTGGCACCTGTTTTATCTGAAGGTGCTTTACCTAAAACAGCTTTACCCGACGGCGCCTTACCCAAAGACTTCGACACTGGCAAAAGCGTTGACCGCGACGCCAGCTGACGCTCCTTTTGCCCCCCCGCCGACTGACGAACAAAATCAGGCGTGTCCCGCTGAATCATCGACTTAAAGCTCGGGCGCTTTCTCTCCTGCGGCAACATCCCCGCCTTCGCCTTGCGCTGCACTGTCGCTTTTTTATTCTGGCAAGCGCTGCACTGACAGCTACTGCGGTGCGCCTTCGTCTGCACCTTATTTGAATCTTGCAGAGCCACATGCACCAGCTCATGCAGCAAAATCTCCCGGCTATTTTCCGCCGTTCTCCCCTGCTCTAGCAAAATGTCTTTGCCTGAGGCCAGCGCATGGGCATGCGCCCCCTTAGTCGCCTGCGCTGCCTGCGAGTCGGTATGTACCCGCACCCCGCTCAAATTCACCGCCTTGCCCGTGACATAGCTCAGCCGGGCCGCTGCATCTTCCAAAGCCGTTTTTGGCTTCGCTCGCCGCTGGTATCGGCCCGAGGCCGAGGGGTCTTTGGCTTCACCTTGAGGGCCCTTGTCAGGGTCTGCCTCAGTATCCGCCGTTAGGTACAAGGCCGAATCTGGAATGTCCTTCGCTGCCGCCGCCAATGTATCCGCTTCCGTCTCTAGCGGGTCGCTTGTTTTGCCGACCGCGACAGTCGTCAAACCTTTTCCAGGCAGCGGGATCATAGGCTGCGACTGCTCTCGCTGCGCCAAAGTCTCATACGCCTCAGCCACCCCAGCTCTACGGCGCGCCTCAGGCGAATCGGCCTGACTCATTAGCTCAGCCGCTGCTGCTGTAGAAGGACCATAGGCACCCACAGCTTTTCCACCAGGGACTATGCCCTTAGCCAAAACCAGCACCTTTGTTTCAGGGCGCTGCAATCTCTGCGGCTCGAAACCTTTACGGCTCCCGCTAGTACTATCAGCCATGGTCGCTTAAATGAAGAGAACAAGAAAACTGGCTGGTAGATACAAGATTGAAGAGCGTAGATCATAACTACACTTCAACCATTATTGATTTTAGATGCTTCTTCAGTGATAACACGCAGATTCTCTTTTCTCAAGTCTTTAGCTCAGGCTCCACATCCCAAACATCAATATTCGGCGGAATATTGAGATTCGACTTATAGCACTCAGCCAGCAGCGATCGCTTCATCAAGGCCATTGTCACCCCCGTCTCCTCCTCCGCTGCCAAAAACGCCGCCCCCATCGCCACATTGCGAATCGTAGCGCCCGTCATATCCACCGCCGCTAGCCGCTTCACCACCAAGTTCTCCTGCGGCACCGCATCGCCATACACCTTCTGCCAAATCAACATGCGCTGCTTATAGTCTGGAAACTCAAACCGAATGCTGAAGCGAATCCGCCTCAAAAACGCCGAATCCAAAGCATCCGGCATATTCGTCGTCAAAATCGCCAGCCCCGGATAGGCTTCCATCCGCTGCAACAGATAGCTCACCTCCATATTGGCGTAGCGATCGCGCGAATCTTTTACATTGCTACGCTTGCCCACAATTGCATCCGCCTCATCAAACTGCAAGATTGCCCCCGCCGCCTCAGCCGCCGCAAAAATCTTGGCCAAATTCTTCTCCGTTTCACCAATGTACTTACTCACGATCGCACTCAAATCAATCCGATACAGATCTAGGCGTAGCTCTTTCGCAATCAGCTCTGCCGCCGTTGTTTTGCCCGTACCGCTCATGCCATAAAACATCGCCGTAATCCCTAGCCCTCGGCGCGATCGCCCCCCCATTTGCCACAGGTCGTACACCGTCGCTCGCTTTCGCACCTGAGAGATAATCTGCCGCAGACTGTCCGCCGTTTTCTCTTCTAATACCAAATCGTCCCAGTCCACCGCTGGCTCCACCCGCGTTGCAAAGCCTTCTAGCTGAGTTCGCGACTGACGCCGACAGCTCTCCCACAGCTCACCGATCACAGCTTCTGGTGTCGGGGTTGGCGTAGCCGGTAAGGATGCGATCGCATGGTCACCCGCCACCACAATTGCACTCGGCGTCAGATTAAACTGCGCCACCAGTCCACTCAGTGCAACATTCGCCCGCTGGTCTTTCGGCTCATTAGCTGAAACTGTTGCACCCAACCGCTCAGCCAAGTAGCTACGCCACAGCAGCTTCTGTTCTTCCACACTCAGCGTGGGCACTTCTATTGTAAAAGGCAGCACTGGCAAATTCAGCCGTTCGGCAGAGAGCAACACCACCGGCGTAGGCACCGTTTCGAGTACGTATGCGATCGCGCCTAGCATCCCGGAATCATTCACCTTCACCGTATGACAGTCCACCATCAGCACACCCGAAAGTATGCGCGCCTGCCGCTCCCAGCGCTCACAAAAAGTATGCAGCTCTTCAGCCACAGTCGGCAGCGTCGCCGCCGATACCTGATACAAAAACATTCCGGGCAACAGCAAATGCACCAGCTGCTGCTGCGTCTCCACATCCTGACGGCATAGCTGAATAGCAGAAGACTGACGAGAAGTCGCCGCGCCAGAACTCTCCCAATACTGATAAACGTCCGCCATCATCGCTTGATAAGACCCCGGCACCGGAGAAATTTTATCGGGCGCTATCTGCCGCAGCCGTCCTAAGAACAAATCATCGCGATAGGTGTGGCCCATCAAAAAATGTAAAATTGCCCGGTCCAACGTCACCGTACTCAAAGACAGCGGCGGTGGCCCCAAGGCTATCAGCTGCCATTTCCGAACCGTTGAATTAGGATCTAGCACCTGCACCCCCGCCTCGCCAAATACCTGAATCAACAGCCGAGGGCTGACATGGCTGAGCGCGCTGCTGCCATTAAAATCGGCGCAGCGGGCCGCCAGCGTCGGCACCAGCTCTACCCCCGCGCACAGCAACAGAATGGCGCACTCCACAGCACTCAACGCCAGCTGCTCGTACAGATACGCCAGTCGAGGATGGCTTAAAAGGGCTAACTCAGATAGTGCTGTAGGTGTGGGTAGCGCTGCGGTTGAATCGGGTTCTGGGAAATGAGAAAGTAGCCAGTCCTGCAAGTAGGCGATCGCATCTATCAGCGCCAAGTAATCACTTCGCGATTCGTCACCCAGCCCACCCGTCAGGTCAGAATCCTGTTCAAGAGATGCATCAGCGAGTTCCGAAGAAACGTCCGTAGGCACTCGTCATACCTCAATCAAAATACTTTTTCAACAAAATCATACTCAGCATACAGCCATCGTTCAACTTCTTGCTGGCTGCTCTTTGTGATTGTTCAGATCTCCAAACGTCAACAGTCCGAATAGCAACAAAAAGACATCAAGCATCAGTTTCCGGACAGCTTAAAAAGGCACCGTAAAACTAATTTTAGTGAAGTTCTAATAATCTGTTCTTCCTTCTCACATCTAGATCAATTCTAAGTCCGTAAGTCTAAGTCCATAAGCCCCCATCAATCCCTTTACACGAGAGCCTCTATGAGCAGCCCCACCACAGAGCGCATCAGCCCTACCACCGAAGTAACCGAGGAAATCGAGACAGTAGAATCACCCTCCGTTGAGCTGTACGAAAGAACAGTCCTCGGCGCAGCTATCAAAGCCGCCAATCTTTTAGATGAACTCATCAGCCTCAGCATTATTCCAGACGCCCGCGTTAAAGATGCCGCAGATCTTGCCATCCAGCTCGTAGCACTCATGAACGAAAAGATTGCTAAAGAATCTACCGAATTAAGCACGGGTGATTTTAGCATCAGTGGCTTGGAAACAGAAGAAGCGATCGCAAAGACGAAGAAAGCCAAAACAAAGCGCTAATGCTTTCAAAATAGAGCAGTGAGTATGAAATCAGTGAGTATGCATCTTTACTGAGCTTAAGCATGCATTACTCACGCTCCTCAGCAACCACAATCTTCTCAATCACAATAGACTGACTCACCACATCGCCCGCCTCGTTCATCGCCTGTAGCGTTACCGTCTCCGTCCCCGCATTCGCGGTCACCGGATAAGAAATACTGTTAAAACTCACGACCCCAGGCGCTGGCAACAGCTCAACCTGCACCGCATTATCCACCGTCCAGCTCAGCGTAATATTCACCGGTGGCTGGTTGGGCTTCAGCTGTAGAATGCGCTTTGGACTGCTGGCCGCGCTAGCGCCGTTATGGGTAAAAGAGAGAATTTCGGGTAGGGGGGGTGCGATCGCCACTTCCACCGCATTCATTACCGTCTCTTCTCCCCGGCTATTCGCCTGCTCATCCGTCGAAATCGTCTGCAAATAAAAATTGTAATACCCCAGCTCAGAAGCCCCCGTCGGCACCTCAGCGCAGCTCAACACATTTTCACTCAGTCGACAATAAGGATCCAGCTGCGCCGGAACGCCATTCGAGAAATCAAACGTGCGCTCCTGCAAATTCTGAGTCGCATCGTTGGTCACACTCCCCAACCGCAGCGCCTTAATCTTCTTCGCATTGGTCACCGTCCAGCTCAGCGGCACATCTGGTACTGGCGCTGACGAAGCAACAGCACTATCTACATTAACAACATCGTCTACCGCCATCGGCTGAAGCAAACCATTGCTCTCACGTCGATAGAACGTTGAACCAGGCACCAGCTCTGTTGCCGTAGGCGGCGCTGAAGGTGCAACTTTTACCTTATCGAGTCTTTCCACATCTTTAAGCCCTCTGCCGTTCTCTTGTGAAAACACCTTCAGCATAAACTCATACTCCCCCTCTACCTGCTCGAACCCCGCAGGCGGCACCTCCCGACAGCGCAGCACCTGCAAATTTTCAGATCCCGTCGTCCGCTTTCTGTGCAGTCGCAACAGCGGCCCAATCAACACACCGCTACTTTGATCTACTGTCTCTGTTAGCGTGCAGCGTGACGACAGCTCAGCAGGCAGTAAAATGCTAACCGTCTGAGCTTCAGAGCGGGTCTTGGGTAGTGAAGACTGTTCTAAAGAATACAAGACCGGATCTTGTTCTCCCTCCCAGCTCAGCTGAAGACTGCCCACCTTACTCGGGTTAGTGACATCCCAATTCAGAGACATTGACTTTGCACCCAGCTCCTGAAAGCTATCGCTAGTGGTAGAAAGCAAAACCACACTGGGCCTAAGATTAGGTCGCCAAATGAGAAAATACCAAAACAGCCAGCTCAAACAAGAAACCACTCCCAAAACGCCCAGTATCAGCACCAGCCAAAATAGCCACTGTCGGTAAGCCTGCCAGTCCAAAGTTCCTTTTGGCAGCGCCTTAGGAAGGTTGGGCAGTATCAACGAATTGATCTGATCGTCTTCATCAACAATCACATCCACCACATTATCTACCGCTATCTCAAACGGCACCACCTTAGGATGACGATGGCATAGACGACTCAGCCAACGCTTAGGCTTGGCTTCTACAATGACCCTTGCCCGTCGGTTCGGCGGTAGCTCTAGCTCGCTGGGCGTCAGCGTAAAAGCAAACGCACCCGCTTCATCTTCAGCACGAATGCTAAGGTGCCGGTGAATGTTACCCACATTGCTAATAGAGGTTTCAAACGTTGCCCGCATAGGCGGAATGCGATGGCGCTCCGGCGTCAGCGAAAGCAACAGACTGTCATCAATCGGAATAGAAAGATAAACAACTTCAAGCAGAACAATCTCATCGCGATTGCTGCCGCTCAGCTGCACAGTCGGAAAGTACTGACCAGCCGGAGTCGTACTCGGCGGATGAATAGAGAGCGTAATTTCGCCCATCTCACCGGGGTTAAGCTGAAGCCCATCAGTCCGGGTAATCAGCCCCGGCAGGTCAATATTGCTCTCCGGATACTCCACGCTGAACCAGTCTGTCGGCACATCCAACAAAGCCAAAAAATAGCGGTCGGTCCGGCGAGAGCGATTCTCTACCGTGGCCCTCACCTTCAGCGTTTCTCCCACCGCTAGAGTATAGGGCTCACTCGGCGTCGTAGAAGGCGTCAGCTCAAAATGAGGATCCTGGCGCAATAGGCCAGAAACATCCTCACCCATTACATGCAGCTGCTGAGACTTGCGCACCTCGCTGTTGGGATACTGAGGCGACTTAGCACACACCTCATAGCTATAAAACCCGGCCTCCGCCTCCGACGGCACCGTAATCAGCAAGGTAATGTCCAGCTTGCTCTGCGGCTGCAAAATCAGCTCAGCCCCCCGATAGCTCAGCCGGCTCCACTTCTTTACCGGTTCAGAGCGCAGATCAATTGGCGCTAACCACAGCTCCACTTCAGCCACCTGCATACCCCGATTTTGCAGGGTAATAATCCGTTCTACAGGCCGCGCCCCCGGATGAGCGGCTGCGGCATCTCCTTGGATATCTAACAACAGATGATCAATTCTGTTGTTTGGCGTAAGCGAATTACTGACAACCATAAGACCTCACCTGCTGACGATACAGTCTGACTCGATTTTCTGGCGCGTCGCTGGCAATCAACAACGTGGCTTGGTCACCCACCTGTGCAGACGACTGAATGCTGACGCTGTTGAGCCGCTCACCCGAAAATTGATCGAGCACAATGCCTTTCGAGTGGTCCTTTTGCTGCCCATCATTCAATGGGTGATCTAACTGACGGTTGCCCGCTGCCGTGAGCGGCCATAGCCGAATGTAGCCACTGTCGCCGGTACTGGCTAGATAGCAACCGTTAGCAGAAAGTGAAACAGAGCGAACCGCTAGCCCCTGTGGGTTTTCTTGCCATTGGTCAATCCGGGCGCGATCGCAATCCACATCCACCGCCCCTTCTGTAGCCTCTCCTGCCGGCAAATCCCCAATACAGCGGCGCATCTCCTGCAAATCCCACAGCGTCACAAAGCCTTGATTATCAGCAGTCACCAGCAGCGCCGATTCAGGATCATTCGGCCTTTGGGCGATCGCAATATCTGTCAAATAGCTGTTTTGGCTCACCACCGCCGAAAAAGCCCCACCCAAACGCTCCGCCAGCCCATATTTAATTTTATACGCCTGATTCTGTTGCGGATTCCACAAAATCAGCTGATTGTACTGTCCAGCGATCGCCACTAGGGTCGGTTCCCCCACAGCCTCACTGACAGCGATCGCAGACAGCGAAGCCGACCGCCGAGCCCTCAGCACCGAGCCCGCTTGCCAAGTATTCGGTGCCCCTTGAATCCACTGGCGCACGCGCCCACTCCCATGAGCGCTATACAGATACTTAGAATCTTCCGTAAACACCAGATCAAACACTCGGTCATTGTTGCCTTCAATCACCGCAACCGGCTGTTCTCTCACGGGAGAAATCGGCCAAAACTGAATATCTCCATTCTCTAGCCCCGCTGCCACCTGAGCCACCTCCGCTGGCAGCTGACGCACCACCCGAATACCCTGACGGCCACTGGCAATCACGCCCTTATAGCGCAAG
>JBCBDN010000114.1:0-11363 GCA_038529685.1 Cyanobacteria bacterium J06598_1
CAGAAATAGCCGTTGCGTAGTAGTTTTGATGACCGCTGTAAGCATGGTCAGCATGAGCGTGGGTAATCAGAGCCGTGCCTACAGGCTTCCACGGGTCAATATAAAAGTTTCCAGCTTCGCAGTAGAGACCTTCGGGACGGACGGTAATCAGTGGCATGAAATTTTATAAGCACGGCAGAGGAAAAGAGCAAAGTAAACCAGAGCCAACTAAATAAAGCCAACTAAATAGAGCCAACTTAAGTTGATTTAGCAAGTTACAGGATGGGCACTCTGAAGCTAGCTCCTGCCTTACAGTCTAACGGCTTTTTTTGATATTCAGGCAACACCACATACCTATGAATTTTCAGTTAAGCACCTTAGATCAGTTGAATCAAAGAGTGAATCAAAGAGTGAACCAAAGAGTGAACCAGAGAGTAGATGACCCAAAGGTAGATCCGTTAGCGATATATGATGCACTTTGGCAGGATGACACCACAGGCAGAGCCATACTCTCAGAATCGGAAAGCGGTGATTTTTGCTGGGTAAGCCTAAACGATGCACTGAAGACATCTTTGCTCGAGCAGTCTTTGAAAGCTGACTCTGTTATTGATTTGCCAGAGGTACGTACAGAAGAGCTATTTTCGGCAGTCTTCTCGGCAGCAGTTGCGAAAAGCACGGCTCAGCGGGTTCAGGACCGCTGCAAACATTGTGTAGACGCTCAGAAAACAATCCGCTTTGAACTACCTTTACCCACAAAGAATGGACTTAAACAATGGTGGCAAATCTCGCTGAATCCAATAAAAAATAAAGCGCACAACGTTCGGCAGATTGTGCTTACGACTACCGATATCAGCAAGTTTCGACAAAAAGAAGAAGCGTTGGAGATGGCAGTTCAAGATATGCGCACCATTTTTGACGCTGTGCAAGATGCGGTGTTCATCCATGAGGTAGACGCCACAGTCATAGATGCGAATGCTGCCGTACTGGCAATGTACAAAATCACCCGTGAAGAAGCAATGCGCTACAGCATTACCAAAGAATATGCAGTGCCTGAAACGCCGCTGCATCTACTCCAAGGAATCTGGCAAAGAGCACTCGAAGGTGAACATGTTTTAGTAGACTGGCCCTCAAAACGCCCTGGCGACGGCACTCGGCTAAACTTAGAAGTGGTCTTACGCAAAATCACGTTAAGCGGACAAACTCGTTTGATGGCCTGCGTTCGCGACGTAACAGAACGCAAAGTACTAGAAGAACAACAAAATCGTCTGTTGGACATTTTAGAAGCCACACCAGATTTGGTCGGGATGGCAGATGCCGAGGGCAACAGCCTATATCTCAATCAGGCGGGACAGAAAATGTTGGGTATCTCTGCCGAAGAAACCAATGATTTTCACATCAAAGAAACCATACCGCTCTCACAGCGAGAAAAGTTTTTCAATACCATTTTACCGCAGGTCGTAGAGCAGGGCAGCTGGTCGGGCGAGTGGGTACTGGTTAATCGGTCCGGAGAAAACCTACCGGTTTCTCAGGTATTTATCTCTCATAAGGACGCGGCAGGGGAGCTAAAGTATCTATCTACGATTACGCGCGATATAAGTACCTTTAAGGTAACAGAGGCCACCTTACGCGACCAACAACAGTTTTTAGACAGCATTTACCGAGGCGCAAACGTAGTCATGTTTGCTTGGGACGTCGTTGATGAAGCAGCCCGTGAGTTAAAGTGCGCAGGCTGGAATCCAGCCTGTGTAGCGGCAACGGGCCTCACGGAAGAGGAGGTTATTGGTAAATCTCCTACGGATGTTTTGGGTCCTGAGGGGGGCGCTGCTGTCATTGAAAACAACTTCCGGTGCATTGAACAGCAGCAGCCGATTGAATACGAAGAGAAAGTAGTGTTTGAGGGGGCGCCTACGTGGTGGTTCACGAAACTAAGCCCTATTCGAGACGGGGCGGGCAAAATTTATCGCGTTGTGGGCACCACAACTAATATTACCGACAGTCGGCTACATACTATTGAGCTAGAAACCTACAGCCGCCTCCAGTCGCAGCAAGCCAAAACGCTTGAGGCGGCGCTTTCTGAGCTCAAGCGCACACAGGCACAAATTGTTCATAGCGAGAAGATGTCTAGCCTAGGGCAAATGGTGGCGGGCGTCGCGCATGAAATCAACAATCCAGTTAATTTTATTCATGCCAATATCAAACCGGCCCGCAGCTATGCAACTGAGCTGATAGACCTCATTGAGCTGTACCAAAAAGAATATCCTCAGCCGTCTTTAGCGATCGCAGACAAACTCGAAGACATAGACCTTACATTTGTTCAATCAGACTTTTTAGAGCTGCTAGAGTCTATGAAACTAGGGACTCAAAGAATTCGAGAGATTGTGCTGTCGCTACGCAATTTTTCGCGGCTAGATGAGTCTGACAGTAAGGCGGTCAGTCTGCATGAGGGAGTAGAGAGCACGCTGGTTATTTTGAGTCATCGGCTGAAGGCAAACCAGGTGCAGAAGCCGATTGCGATCGCCCAAAACTATCAGCCGCTGCCCCCGGTCGAATGCTATCCGAGCCAGCTCAATCAGGTCGTGATGAATATTTTGGCCAATGCAATTGACGCAGTAGACAAGCGAGAAGAGCCTCAAATTGAGATCTCTATTTACAGAGAGGACAACCAGGCAGTCATTGCGATCGCAGATAATGGCGGCGGCATTCCCGATGAGGTGAAAGCTCGAATTTTCGATCCATTTTTCACCACTAAACCCGTGGGTAAAGGTACCGGGATGGGACTTTCTATTAGCCATCAAATCATCACTCAAAAGCATGGAGGAACCCTCCTAGTGGAGTCAGAAGCAGGCCAGGGAACTCAGTTCATCGTCAAGATTCCGCTGAAGCAAGCCGAGAATACGTGACCGACAGGATACTTAGCTAGCTAGCTGAATTAATTGATAGCAGCGGTGATGAAGGGAAAGTGACACACACAGTCGAAATTTCCCTGTATTATCGGTTCATGGCGGAGATAAACGTTAACCGAATCAAGCTGTCTCAACTGCGGGCCCTAGTGGCGATCGCACAGACCGGCACGTTTAGCGACGCGGCCTCTCAGCTAGATTTATCCCAGTCGGCGGTGAGTCATGCGATCGCCACTTTAGAAGAAGAACTCGGCGTTAGCCTGCTGAGCCGAGGCCGACAGGGCGCAGTGCTCACCCCTGTCGGCCAGCAGGTAACCGCCGAAGCCAAAACCATGCTGGCCCACCTCAAAAATATTGGCCGCAAAGCCCAAGATGCCAAAGGGCTACAGGCCGGACTCGTGCGCGTGGTGGGCTTTCGCAGCGTGGCCACCCACGTACTGCCCGTCGTGATCGAAGAATTTAGGCGGCAGTATCCCGGCATTAGCGTCTCGATTGGCGAAGGTAACGACGTACGCGGGGCCGAAGAAATTTTACGGCGCGGCGAAGCGGATATCGGCTTTACCTACCTCCCCGTAAATGACGCCTTCGATGCCTGGGAGCTATTTCGCGACGACTACATCGCCCTGCTGCCTAAAGATAAAGCCCCCACTGAAAACAATCCTCTCACCTGGGAACAGCTCACCCAGCTTCCCCTCATTTTGCCCCTGCCAGACGACGGCTGCCGCTACAACGTCGACCAGTATTTGCTCAGACAGGGCCAGTCAGTGAAGCCTGCTTACGAAGTCAAAGAAGACTCAACAGTGGTGAGCATGGTGCGCCGAGGACTGGGCGCGACCATCATTGCCAGACTCGCCGCTGAACCTATTCCAGAAGACGTGGCCGTGTGTGAACTGCCCGCCCCCTTGGAGCGAGTGATCGGCGTGATTACGCTAGCAGATGCCCTACAGACACCGCCCGTCTTCGCATTTTTGGACACGCTCAAAGCAACTTGGCAGCCCCCCGTATAGAGAATCTTTCAAGCATGTTCACTTTTCGTTCTTACGAATCTACAGATTGGCATGCGGTCTGGAAAATTATTGAGCCTGTTTTTCGCGAGGGAGAAACCTACGCATTTTCGCCTCATATTTCTGAGGCAGAAGCCCACAAAGCATGGATTGAACGGCCAGTAGCGACTTATGTTGCCGTGAGCGACGCGGACCACATTTTAGGAACCTACTACATCAAACCTAATCAACCGACCTTAGGCGCTCATGTGTGCAACTGCGGCTACATTGTGGGCGAAGCGGCCCGAGGAAAAGGTGTGGCTTCTGCCATGTGCGAGCACTCTCAGCGTGAGGCAGTGCGATTGGGATTCAAGGCCATGCAGTTCAACTTGGTCGTCGCCACCAATACGGGCGCTATCCGGCTGTGGCACAAGCTAGGGTTTGAAACCGTAGGAGTATTGCCCGAGGCTTTTCACCATGCAACCGCTGGGTTCGTTGATGCTTTTGTGATGTATAAGAGACTGGATGCACCCGTGGAGTAAGCCAGCTCATGATTCAGCGTTCAATGTTCGTATTAGCAGTGCCAGACCTAGCGATATCTGGCGCGTTCTACCGAGATGTGTTGGGATTTGTGGTGCATGAGATTGGCGACCCTGGATGGCGGATGTATGTACAAGACGAGTGCCGCATTTTGGCAGGGCAATGCCCAGATGCATTGCCTGTAGCTGAGCTTGGGGACCACTCGTATTTTGGGTACCTTGTATTGGATGATGTTGATACGGCCTACGAAAAAGTGCTAACTCACGACGTAGAAGTCATCAAGCCTCTGCGAAACGAACCGTGGGGAATGCGTGAGTTTGGCTTGCGCACGGTGGATGGACATCGCATTATGCTCGGTCAAGATTTGGACTGAGTTCTGTTTTTTGTAGTGTGAGCAAGGGCTTGTGACATTCAATACCTCAACACAAACCGGCAAGAAGTCCGAGAAAAGAACAAACCAGCGCTGGCTGACAGGTGGACTGCTGCTCAGCTGCGCGGCCACTGGATATTTTTTGCTCAGCCGGTTGGAGATGGTGATGCCCTTCACACAAATCCCGCAAGTGCTGTGCGTGCCAACTTGCGCTGACACGCAAGCCATTCATCCAGCCACAGCCGAGATCCAAAGCGATCAGTGGTTGAATGCAAGCCAGTCTCTTTCGTCTTTACTGGGAGAGTCTGCAAGCAAAGAGAAAGTGTCTCTTTTAATTGAAAAGTCTCAGCACCGGGTGACGGTGTTTTATGAGTTGGAGCCGGTGAAAGCCTATGAGGCGGTGTTTGGCACAGCCCCGACGGGTGACCCAACAGGTGATAAGAGACAAGAAGGCGATCGCAAAACACCGGAGGGCATCTTCCGCATTCGCGACTTGTACCCCCATGACGAATGGTCCAAATTCATTTGGCTAGACTATCCCACGCCTCAGTCTTGGCGGCATCATTTGCGCGCTAAGCTAACGGGTGAAGTTGGCCTACTTTCAACGGTTGGTAGCGAGATTGGTATTCATGGCGTGCCAGAAGGGGCAGATGGATTGATTGATACGCGCTCCAACTGGACCTGGGGATGCATTTCGCTGAAGAATGCAGACGTAGATGAGATTTATGAGTATGTAACCCACGGTTCCATCGTTGAGATTGTGCCTTAGACAAAAGACTATATGCCGTAGACAAAAGACTATATGCCGTAGGCGAAAGATCATATGCCGTAGGCAAACGAATAAATGCCATATGCAAAAAACTAGATATAGTACATATAAACTAATTAACGTATGCTATCGCTATTTTTGCGATAGCCACTTCACAAGTAAAACAGACCACTTTTTCCACCCTAAAGCAAGCCGTCACCGCGCAGGTTTACGACACCTACGGCAACAGCGCCCACCTCTTTTTTCCTTACACCTACCTTGCCAGAGAAGGCACAGAAGCCCTCCTCACCTGCCTGAGTGAGCACACCATTTGCTTCATCGCAGCTCAAGTCTCAACCAATACTGAAGGGCTAACCCTAACGCCCACCTCCATTGTCTTTGAACAAAACAGTCGCCGCCGCTTGCTCCAACCGTGGATTCATACACAGGCATTAGGAGAAGCCAGTCTGTCACCGTCACCCAGTAGTCAAAGCATTCTCCATAACGCTGCTCACTCGCAGGCACTAGACCCAATACAGCGCTACTGACAAAGGCTCAGTAAGACACTCTCGGAAATGATAATCAGAGGGTTAGACACAAACGTTGCAGATACCGTTACCGTGTTAAACAAACTTGCTCAAGTAGGAACAGAACTCGGCTTTCAAAACAGTATTGCAATATCACTCACTCAGCTAGCCACAGGGTTGACTGAGCCCGCTACTCAACATCTCCATTCAGACTCATCTCAGAAATTATCAATTCAAGCATATCTAAACAGTTCAGTCTGGCTTGAACTGCTTAAAAGCAATAGCCATTGACGTACTTAAGCTCTGCTTTGAGATTAGTGGTATAAAGCTCACAGCGATAAAGTGCGACTCATGGCAGAAAATTACGAGCAGCTAGGCAAGTTTTATCTGGGGAAAGAGTACAGCCTCGAAGAAGGTGAGCCGCTAGAGCCGCTAGTCCTCTACGATTCGCCAGATCTCACCACCCACGCCATGATCGTAGGGATGACGGGCAGTGGCAAAACGGGTCTGGGTATTTCGCTGCTGGAAGAAGCCCTAATGGACAATATTCCGCTGATTGCAGTAGATCCTAAAGGCGACCTGGCGAACCTGTTGCTGACATTTAACCCGCTGACAGGAGAGGAGCTTCAGCCTTGGGTCAATGCCGGAGAAGCAGCCGCACAAGGAATGACGCTAGCAGAGTATGCGCGATCGCAAGCCAATGTATGGAAACAGGGATTAGGCCAATGGGGCCAAACGGCTGACCGGATTGGAAAAATGCGATCGCAATCCGAACTCGCCGTCTACACACCCGGCAGCTCTGCCGGACTCCCCATCAGCGTTCTACGCTCCTTTAATGCGCCACCTGAATCCGTCATGGCCGATGGCGACTTGCGCCGAGAGCAAGTGCAAAGCACCGTCACCAGCCTACTAATGCTGCTGAGCATAGAAGCTGACCCGGTCACCAGCCGCGAGCACATTTTGCTATCCAACATTCTAAATACGGTGTGGAACGAGGGAGAAAACATCGACCTTGCGGGCCTGATTCAAGCGATTCAGACACCACCGTTTGAGAAAATTGGCGTCATGACGCTAGACACCTTTTATCCGGCCAAAGAAAGATTTGGGCTGGCCATGCAGCTAAACAGCTTACTGGCAGCGCCAGGGTTCGACGCCTGGATGCAGGGAGAACCGTTAGACATTCAACAGCTGCTGTACACGCCAGAAGGCAAAGCCCGAGCGGCCATTTTTAGCACAGCGCACCTGAGCGACCGGGAGCGAATGTTCTTCACCACCATGCTGCTAAATGCACTCCTCGGTTGGATGCGCACCCAGTCTGGCACCAGCAGCCTCCGCGCGTTGTTTTACATGGACGAAATCTTTGGCTACTTGCCCCCCGTAGCCAATCCACCCTCCAAGCAGCCTTTTCTTACCCTACTCAAACAGGCCCGCGCATTCGGCCTAGGGCTCGTACTCTCCACCCAAAACCCCGTCGATCTCGATTACAAAGCCCTCTCTAATATGGGGACTTGGTTCATTGGGCGGTTACAAACAGAGCGAGACAAGGCCCGCCTCATGGAAGGCCTACGCGGCGGCGCCAATCTAGAAACAACAGAATTAGAAACTGTTTTAAGCCAGCTGGGTAAGCGAGTATTTTTACTCCACAATGTGCATGAAGACAGGCCCGTTATTTTTCAAACCCGATGGACGATGTCTTATCTGCGAGGGCCGCTCACTAGAGCGCAAATAAAACAGCTAAAACAACCAAAAAGACAACCTAAGTCATCTTCTACAAAAACTGCTGACCCCAAACCAACTGCCCCTCAGCAGCCATCTGCCGAAGCAGCAAAATCTATACCGGCTGTAGCACTAGCCTCAATACCACCCGCAAGTCCTGAAGAGATAAACACATACTTTTTAGCCGCAAAATCTAGCGAAGGTGTTGAGTATCAACCAGCCGTAGTCATATCAGCGGCAGTGGGCTACGAGAGTAAAGCCTACCGTGTAGACAACACCCGACAAATCACACTGGTCTCTCCACTCAAAACAGATAGCTTCAGCTGGGAGCGTGCGGTAAAAACAACACTCAAACCCGCCAAACTAAAAACAGCACCCTCCTCCCCAGCGACATTTTTAGCCCTACCAGAACTCGCTCAGAAGGCAGCCACCTTTAAGCGCTGGGAAAGAGAGTTTGCCAAATACGTTCGCGAGCAGGAAGCCTTAACGCTGTTTGCATGTAAATCACCTAAGCTGATTGGGACAGTCGATGAAGATAGAGCAGCTTTTGTAGCGCGGTTGCAGCATCACCAGAGAGAGTTGCGAGATGCAGCAATAAGCAAGCTACAGCAGCGCTACGCCAATAGGCTAAAGGCGGCTGAAAATAAGCTGGCACGGGCGGAGCAAACAATTGAAAACAAAGCAACTCGGGCCCAGCGGCAGCAGATGAACTCTGCGATCGCCATCGGGACCACCGTGTTAGGTGCCTTCATGGGCCGCAAGATGAACAGTCGCTACGCCGTAAATAGCGCTGGGCGCGCCATGCGAAACGTGAGCAGAATCGGGCAGTCACGGCAAGACATGCAGCAGGCGAAAGACCAAGCTGAGCGGATGCGAGATGAGCTACTGGCCTTAGAAGGCGAGCTGCAGCAAGAGTTATCTACCCTAGAAGCGAAGTTCAGCGGAACCGCACTGCCAGTAGAAACTGTAGAGATTTCGCCCAAGTCGAACAATATTGTCCACAGTGCTTACGGCCTGCTCTGGCTACCTTACCGACAAAATGAACAGGGCAAGATGAGCCCTGATTGGTGATGCTGAGGAATTTAAAGGGGCAGAAAAAAGAAAACACAGCAATCAAGAGGCCCCCGTCCCCGATTTCGGGGCTCTGAAGCAAGATGCTCAACAATTTTCTGGATCGGGATCTAAAATGAACTGGATTAGCGGTGCTCCCCCGGACTCGGGGGCTGGGGGGCTCTATCAGCGATTTCAGTGCTTAGACAGTGTTGCGAACGCCAGCAGTATCGAACTCGGGGCCAAGGGGCTCCGTCCGGAGGCGAGCTTACAATTGTTCTTCAGTCTCCCTACTTAGCAAATACTCATCAGCAGGCGCAGCCGACCATTCCCACATAGAACCTGCATAGTTTTGAGCCTGAAAGCCAAGCGTAGTGAGCACAGCTACCATCCAACCCGAGCGAATACCGCCTGTGCAATAAACAACAATCTGCTTATCCGGTGTGATATTCAGCGCATCCAGCTTGCCCAGTATTATTTCCTTCGGGAGCAGCTCGCCATTGCTACCCAACAGATCCTTGAAATATAAATGAACAGCACCCGGAATGTGGCCGCCGCGCTGCTCACCATAGGGCGTACTGCCAGCAAATTCTCTCGGCTCGCGGGTATCAACAACGACGAGATTATCTGCATCCAGCTGAGACCTTAAGGCGTCTCTCTCAATGCTCCACTGATTGTTTCGCTGAATCTCAAAACGGCTGTCTGAATCGGTCACAGGTATCGAGACAGTGTTGTTTGTTAGCGCTCGAAAGCCGCCATTTACCATAACAGCTTGGGTATGGCCGAGCGATCGCAGCATCCACACAATCCGCCCGTCCTCACCCCATCCCCTAGGCGAATTACCAAATACAACAACCGGCCTGTCAGTCGAAATACCCAGCGCCTGCAACCGTTCTGTGAGTTCAGCATCATCTGAGAGCAAATTACCTCGGGTCGTAGGGTCAGTGGGCGAAAAGTCTTTCCAATTGATGGGTACAGCACCTTCAATGCGCCCCGAATACAGACCGGTGCGCGTATCTAAGACGGTGGCCCCCTGGGCCATCAGCGATCGCGCCTCATCTGCATTCACAATCCACCGATCCACCAAGGTCTGCGATACGTCTGCACCAGGCAACGCCGCCGTAGATACGGGCGCTGCTTGAAGCATCTCAGCCGGTGTATTACCCTGTTGACGACAGGCCGCAATGGGGACGCACAGGAAAAGAACCAGCGCAGCAAACAATATGGGGGGGTTCGTCATTAGTATGAGTAAGATGGACGATTATGAACAGGTAGAAGTCGCTAGCCGCGCAGACTGGCGAAACTGGCTAGCCGCGCACTACGAGCAGCGCGAGAGCATTTGGCTCATAACCTACAAAAAGCACACGGGCAGCCGGTACCTAGCTTACGATGCCATTGTAGAAGAAGCGCTGTGCTTTGGTTGGATAGACAGCGTGCCACGCAAGCTCGATGAGGATCGCACCATGCTGTTACTTTCACCGCGCAAGCCAAAGAGCGTATGGTCTAAGCTCAATAAAACCCGTGTAGAGGCGCTGCTCTCCAAAGGACTGATCATGCCACCGGGGTTAGGAAAGATTGAGCAGGCAAAAGCAGACGGGTCTTGGGTGTTTTTAGACGATGTAGAAGCGCTAATCGTGCCAGATGATTTGGCTGAAGCCCTAGAAGCAAACGCCGAAGCGAAGCAGAATTTTGAGGCGTTTAGTCCGTCGAGCAAGAAAGGCATTTTGCAGTGGATAAAAATGGCGAAGCGGACAGAAACCCGACAAAAGAGAATTGAAAAAACAGCGGCAGCAGCAAGAGAGAATAAAAAGGTGCTGGGATGAAAAAACCTGTGTGAGTTGAGGCAAAAATGTTCGTACCGATTGAAACTGGAGACGGGTCTAGTACTTTTTACTCCGAAGCTTTTGGAGAGTGGTTTCACAGCCGAGAAGGCGCGTGTAACGAGGCGCAAAAGACTTATGTGGAGGCATCGACATTGGCCACACGGGCACAAGGGAACAGTCTGAAAATATTAGACGTGTGCTACGGACTGGGCTACAACACAGCAGCAGCACTAGAGACAATTTTGCAGGTGAACCCAAGCTGTCAGGTGGAAGTGCAGGCGCTAGAGATTGATATTGAGGTGGCCAGGAGCGCGATCACAGCCAACCTCACCCAGCATTACTCACCTGCCGTACAAGAAATGCTCAGTGCGATCGCCCACACCCAAAAAGTCACCCGCCCACCCATCAACATCCACCTGCGCCTAGGCGACGCCCGCCAGCAGATTCAGCCTCTCACCGCGCAAGGCTGGCAAGCCGACATCATCTTTCTCGATCCCTTTTCGCCACCTCACTGCCCCCAGCTCTGGAGCACAGACTTTCTACAGCTCGTCGCCCAATGCCTCAATCCACATGCGGGCGTACTCGTCACCTACTCCTGCGCCGCCGCCGTTCGCTCAGCCCTTCAGCTAGCAGGGCTCTCCATCGGCTCCACCCACGCAGGCGGGCGAAAGTGGCCAGGAACCATCGCCCAGCATGCACCTACAGACCTGCCGCCGCTCTCCCAGCA
>JBCBDN010000115.1:0-11192 GCA_038529685.1 Cyanobacteria bacterium J06598_1
GGTATTGGCACGGTTGGCGCGACCTGACCTAAAGATGCGTGTTGTTGCGGAAGTGCATTCTTGTAGAGAGAAGAAAATGAATATCGAAAGAGGCGTGCTTTCAACGAGGTGATCGTCTTTTTCAGCAGACCTGTGACCCAATCTGCGTATATTCTGGCAAGCGAGATGGGTTTGGTCAATGACGTTTTAGGTATGGCAGTGCTGTTGCTATACCTTTTTTTCAAAGTCTTTATCTAGTTACTGAGATGGAGGGACTTATTCAAAAACAGTGCACTTTTTCATAGATCAGGTGCCAAGTGCGAAGATCCGTAGTTTCAGCGTTTTGTAGCCTATGTAACCAAATAGCCTGATATGTAATCGATACTCTGTTTTTACTGAAACTATATGTAAAGAGAAAAGATGTTTTTTCTGAAGAGTTCTGTTTATCAGTGATTTTGCGCAGGTGAATGTGATCCCACTTTCTATCAACAACAATCCGATAGAGCCTACAAAGACGGTTGTCGAAGCCCCTTGACCGTCGGGAATTCTAGCGTTAGGTCTTATTTTGTTGGGTATGGTTTCTAGTTCGCGCGCTAAATCTTTTGTAGAACTGCGTCACTTACAAACCTTTTTGCTGGTGGCTGAGGAGCTGAGCTTTAGCCGCGCGGCTGAGCGACTAGGGGTTTCTCAGCCGCCGTTGAGTCGTCAGATAAAAAGGCTCGAAGCTCAGTTGAATGTGCAGCTGTTTGATCGCAGCCATGCTCAGGTGAGGCTAACGGCAGCGGGGCGAGTCTTTGCTAAGAGCGCCCGACGGATTATTGAGCAGATGGAGCGGGGCATTCACGAAGCGCAGCTTGCGGCAGAGGGGCTGACGGGGGAGTTAATTGTCGGGATTGATGGCAAGGCATCTGCTTGTGATGACATGATTCGGTTTATGTCGGCCTATCAGCTGCGATTTCCTCAGGTACGCCTTCAGCTAAAAGAATTGACCGCTCAAGAGCAACTCAGGGCGCTACAGGCTGAGGAAATTAGTTTGGGATTCGTAGAGCCGTGGGGGGTAGATGTTGCCTCGGCACCAGATGTGAACAGTCAGTCTGTTGTTCAAGATTCACTTTCAGTCGTCCTACCGGCTTTTCATTCGTTAGCAACCTTATCTGAGCTTTCGCTATTGGATGTGGCTGGCGAAGATGCCGTGATGGGTGAGCGTTGGCAGCGATATGTGAGTGCGATCGCTCAAAAAGAACACCTCTCTTTCACCCCTCACATTGTTCAATTGGCGAGTGAGCACCGGTTAATCTTGAGCTTCATCGCATCGGGCCGAGGGCTCTCCATTTTGCCATCAGCCACAGAACACAAAATGCCTTATCCAGGTATTACTTACAGACGGCTTCAGCCTGCGATGAAAGTAAACGTACTCTCTGCAATTTGGCGATGTGATGAAACTCGGCCTACTATGACCGCGCTAGTACAGGCCCTGACTCAAAAGGCGATAGGCCAAGATAATCACTACACTCACCTAGATCGAAACTAGTCCCGGTTAGATAGGTCTGAAGCCCGGTTGAGAAACTGCGTGTACTCAGGTTGAAACAACAGTTTGACCGTACCTGTCGGCCCGTTGCGGTGCTTAGTGAGAATAATTTCAGCAATGCCACGGTCAGGCGTGTCTGGGTCGTAATACTCTTCGCGATAGAGCATCATAATCAAGTCAGCATCCTGTTCAATCGCACCAGATTCGCGGAGGTCAGACATCATCGGTCTTTTGTTGGTTCGCGATTCTACGCCACGGCTGAGCTGCGAAAGGGTGATGATTGGCACATTGAGTTCGCGAGCGAGTCCTTTGAGCGATCGCGTCATTTTTGACAGCTCTTGGACCCGGTTATCGCCAGTACCTTCCATCAGTTGCAAATAATCAATCAAAATCAGACCTAAGGCCCCACCATTTTCAGCCTGTAGCCGCCGAGCCTTTGAGCGAATTTCAGTCACCCCAATACCCGGTGTATCGTCAATAAAAATAGGCAGCTCAGAGAGCGTATTAATCGCATGACCCATCGGGCCCCACTCATGCTGTGCAATTCGTCCGGTGCGCAGCCTGCCGCTTTCAATTTTTGCCTCAGATGACAGTAATCGATAGATCAACTGTTGCTTCGACATCTCTAAGCTAAAGATTGCAACGGGCTGTTTGTGAGTGTCAGCGATATTGCGAGCAACGTTGAGAACGAAAGACGTTTTCCCCATTGCCGGTCTCGCTGCCGTGATGATCAAGTCAGAGCGCTGAAAGCCTTGGGTCATGGCATCCAAATCGTAGAAGCCGCAGGAGAGACCGGGCAGCACCATGCCGAGCGATCGCTGCTCAATATCGGTAAAGGTATCGGTCAAAATATCCGATGTTTTGGTCAGTCCCTGAGTCGGCCGCTCTTGGGTAATGCCAAACAGCGACTGTTCTGACTGGTCCAGCACGTCCTCAAGCGGTGTTTCGGTTTCGTAGCCGTGCTGAATAATTTCGCCGCCGCACTGAATCAGCTTCCGGCGAGTGTATTTATCCATCACCAGCTTGGCGATTTGGTCGATGTTTGCGGCGCTAACTGTGCGGTCTACGAGCTGCGCCAATCGGCTTTGTCCACCCACCTTTTCCAAGATGCCGTTGTCTTTTAGCCAAGAGGCGATACCCATCAGGTCTGTGGGGAGTCCTCGGGCCTGCAAGTCTAGGGCCGCTTGGTAAATGCTGCGATGGGCACCGATATAAAAAGCTTCAGGAATGAGAACTTCGGTGACTCGGCCAATGGCTTCTGGATCGATCAAAACACCGCCCAAAATGGCTTCTTCCGCCTCAATATTTTGGGGAGGAAGGCGATCGATAGCAGGCTTAAAGCGAGGCTCAGATGAAACCATGACAAGAGAAATAGGAAAGAGCTCAGTCCTTAATATAAAAGGGTAGAGAGCAACTGTGGCTCTCTACCCTCATAAGTCCTAATAAGTTAACGAACAGTACAAACGTTCGCTACTCTTAATAAAGTGACTGAGTACTCAAGTGATGCGATTAGTCCGGCGCAACGCGGAGATTAATAGTGGCCGTGACTTCGCTGTGGAGCTTGATGTCCACTTTGTACTCGCCCAGCTTGTTAATGTCTGGCATGGTGATGTCGCGACGGTCAACTTCTTTGCCTGCGTTGGCTTGAATTAGCTCTGCAACTTCAGCTGCCGTTACGGTACCAAAGATAGCTTCATCTTCACCGACAGCCTTCTTCACGGTGAACAGGCCAATCGTGTTGAGCGCTGTCTTAGTCGCTTCTGCCTCTTGCTTGATCGCTTCCAAACGCTGACGCTCTTTCTCGCGGCGAAATTCTACCTGCTTGAGAACGCCGGGCGTGACGCGGTATGCCAAGCTGCGAGGAATCAAATAGTTGCGGGCGTAGCCGGAAGCTACTTCTACCAAATCGCCAGTGTTACCTAGCTTGTCGATGTCCTGGCTGAGGACCAGTTGAGTTCTTTTTTTCGCCATTGCTCTTAGTAATATTGCTTTCCATCGCAGCGCAGTCTCCTAGGTTACTGAATTTAGGGACGGAGTGCAAGCGTCGATTACGCGCTATCTTTCATTTTTCGGATGTGGCCGAAAACGGTGACGGGGTCTTGGCTTTTGGCGATGGTCTGAAGCGAAGCGCTGTCCCAGCGGAGGAAGGGGTTGGTGGCTTTTTCTGCCTTGAGGAAAGAGGGGATGGTAGGTTGGTTTTGTTGGCGGGCTTGTTTGACTTGGGTGAGGCGCGATCGCAATGCCTCATTTTCTGGGTCTATTGCCGCTGCAAATTTCAAATTGCTGAGCGTATATTCATGGGCGCACCAAATTCGAGTATTGCCAGGTAGGCTGCGCAGTTTGGCTAAAGACGGCTGCATTTGCGCTGGGGTGCCTTCAAAGAGTCTGCCGCAGCCGCCTGCGAAGAGGGTGTCTCCACAGAAAAGCTCGCCGGGTTGCTCGGCTGCTGCTGGCGCGAAGTAGTAAGCAATGTGGCCTCGGGTGTGCCCCGGTACAAAAAATACTTGACCTGTGCGTCCGGCAAAGGTGACGCGATCGCCCTCTTCTAAGTAGTGTTGCTGTCCTGGGATGCGCCCCTCATCTTTTGCGCCTGCATACACTTCTGCTTTGGGAAAGCGGGAGAGTAGCGCTTTGTTGCCGCCAACATGGTCGTTGTGGTGATGGGTATTGAAGATAGCGGTGAGGGTTGCACCGAGTTCTGCAAGTTTGTCTAGAACTGGAGGCGCATCAGCAGGGTCAACAACAGCCGCAGTATTGTCTGCTGGGTTGTGCAAAATAAAAATGTAGTTGTCCGAACGAACGGGAAGCCGATAGATTTCCATACCCTGGGTTATCACGATGTCGTCACTGTGCGGTGCACTAGTATATAGAGAATAACAACGTCTTTTGTTCAGCGCAGCTCTGCTTATTGGCAGTCTTTTGTCATGGTACAGTTCAAGCCACCCAAATCTCTATTTCCTAAAGGCGACTCCAAGATCCTGCCAACTGAGTTTGACTTGCCAGATAGTGACAATCGCCCTGTGGATAACGAACTTCAGATACTGCTGCCGATTATGCTCAGAGGCGTTTTGGAGCTAGCATGGCCCGACCGCCGTGATTGGTATTTTGGGGTGAATTTAGGAATTTATTACGACCCTAAAAAGCCTGCTGTAGGGCCAGATGGATTTATTAGCTTAGGGGTGCCTTATCTGCGAGAGGGCAAGGATTTGCGGCTGAGCTATTTGTTGTGGCACGAGAAGGTGGTACCTCAGTGGGTGCTGGAAGTAGTTTCTAAAAAGCCGGGTAAAGAGTATGACGAGAAGATGGCGCTGTATGCTCAGCTGGGCGTGCTGTACTACACCATTTTTAATCCTAAGCATGCGAAGCGCGATGGACATAACAGCTTTGAGGTGTATCGCCTGGTTGAAGGGCGCTATGTTTTGCAGCCGGGTTCTTCGCCCGTTTGGATGCCAGAACTTGGCTTGGGTGTAGGCGTTGCCAGGGGCGAAGAGTGCCTCCTGCCTGCCAGGGATTGGGTGTACTTTTATGATGAACAAGGTCGTCAGTATCCGACTAAGGATTCATTGATTGGTCAGAGTGCTCAGCAGCTAGCGCAAGCAGAGCTGTCGGCTCAGCAAGCAGGTTTGGAGACTGAGCAGGCAAAGTTAGAAGCGGAGCAGGCAAAGTTAGAAGCGGAGCAGGCAAAGTTGGAAGCGGAGCAGGCAAAGCTGGAGATGGCTGCGCTGTTGCAAAAATTGCGCGATCGCAACATAGACCCCAACACGCTGTAAAGAATTGTCAGCAGGGTTCATCACATTTACCGAAATTGATGTGGTCAACTTGATGCATAATGCCAGTGCAGTTTGGATGTTGGTGACTTACAAGGATGGCCTTGAGTGTCTGCATGCCAACCTGTGGCAGCCATTCCTCGGTACCCCTATGGTGGATACGTTAGCGATCAAGACTGAGCAGCTGACTAAGCAATTTGATGACTACGCTGCGGTCAACCGTATCGACTTAGAGGTCCGCACGGGTGAAGTGTATGGCCTCATTGGGCCAAACGGCGCGGGAAAAACAACGTTAATTCGATTGCTGGCGCTAGCAGAGCAGCCCACGGCAGGTGATATTGAAATCGATGGAAAGGCGCTGGTTCGAGGTCAGCCAAACCCAGAGGTAAAGCGGCGACTGGGCTTTTTACCAGACGACTTTCCGCTGTACAACGATTTAAGTGTGCAGGACTATTTAGAATACTTTGGTCAGCTGTACTATCTGAGCCCTAGTGAGCTGACGACACGGATTGCCCATGTGCTGTCGCTGGTGAATTTAGAAGAAAAGCGCTTGAGCTTGGTGAGTGCATTGTCGCGCGGAATGAAGCAGCGCTTGAGCCTAGCGCGGACGGTGATTCATCAGCCTAAGCTTTTGCTGCTAGATGAACCCGTTTCTGGTTTAGACCCGCTGGCGCGAATAGACTATTGCGAAACCATCAAGCGCCTGCAAAAAGAAGGGATGACGATTTTTATCTCTTCTCACATTCTGAGCGACTTGGAAGACTTTTGTACGTCTATTGGCATTATGGAGCGGGGCCGACTGGTGGAAAGCGGCCAGCTGCAATCGCTCTACCAAAAAGATGTGCAGCAGTTTTCTATCGCAGTAATAGAAAGTAGTGTACGAACAGGAGAATATGCACCTGTGGAGTTTTATTTGCAGGAGCATCCCCTGATTAAAGACTATGTGCGCGCTGATGAGTCGGGGCGCTTTCTGTTGCAGTTTACCGGCAATGAGTCGGACGCGGCTGATTTGCTGAGTGTATTGGTGCAAGAAGGCATTCGGGTCAGAGAGTTTCATCGGGTGCAAGAAACGCTGACCGATATTTTCTTGAAGTTGGGCCATCAGCGCACGGCGTAGCGATGTGCTTCTTTTGCGATCGCAATCTCCTTTTCTAAATCTTCTTTGGATTCAGTCTTCTTTTGGGTAGTGATATGTCTTCTTTAGTCAGCCAGCTGGGTAATTTTAATCCGCAGTTCTTGCGAGAGTGCAGGGGTCGGCTCAGGCCACGCAGTGCAGCGGCAGCGCTTGGCCTGTCGGTGCTGTTTCAGTTTTTGCTGTGGACTTCTGTTACGGGCTCTGCAGGCGATGAGGTAACGGTGGATGACTGGTTAGATATTTGCCAGTCGCTGACTTGGGTGATTCCCTATGCGCTCTTTACGCTGGGCGGCTACTACATTGTGGATGACTTAACTCAGGAGGCCAAAAGCGGCACGCTGAACTTTATTCGGCTCAGCCCGCGTCCGGCAAGAGAGATTTTGCTTGGCAAGCTGTTGGGGGTGCCGATTTTACCGGCGCTGCTGGTGGCGGCGATGATTCCGCTGCATGTTGTGTCTGGTTTGCTAGGTGGGCTATCACCGCTGCTGCTGGGCAGCTACTACTTAATTGTGATAGCTGGCGCGATTACGGTTTTTACGCTGGCGCTGCTAGTTGGTTTAGGCAGTGGGAATTCTTCGGCGCTTGCTAAGCAGCGGGCGGTGAGTGCGATCGCCTTTTCGGGTCTAGTGGTATTTGGCATAGCGCCCCTGTTCATGTCTTGGAATACATTCTGCATATGGCCGAGTGTGCCAACCGGCGAAGTGCTATCTCGAGATTTTAATGTTGTGCTGGAGTGGATGTATTTACCAATTACAGGTAATCCACTATTTGGCCATATATTTACGCTGGGTACTTTGGCGATCGCAGCTGCGCTAATTTGGCGAATTGCCGTGCGCAAGTTTCGCATTCCTGAAGCGACGCTGTTAAGTAAGCGTTTGAGCTATGTGATTGTGGCTTACCTTAATATTCTGGCCTGGGGCTTTTTGCAGACCCGTGAGATGGATAGCTACGATCGGCTTGGTGGGCTAGCGGGCATTTATGCGATGGATGTGGCTCTAGGGTTTGCGTTGATTTTTGCCCTGGTGCCGTCTCGGCAGATGCTGCTGAACTGGCTGAGCTATCGGCCCAGCGGTCAAAAGAGTGGGGGTACTCAGCAGGCCAACTGGCTGGACTGGATTTGGGTAGATGTAAGCCCTTCGATGGGGGCGATCGCAATCAACTTCATCATCGTAGCGGCCTTGCTAGTGCCCTCTTTGCTGCTGTTTATTATTGGCTCAGGCGAGTCAATTTCAATCCCTGGTTTGATATTTTCTACGGTGAGTTTGGGCCTGAGCGCGCTGACCTATGCTGCGATTGTTCAGCTCATTTTTAGTATGCGGCTGCGCGCGCCGATGGCATGGGCTGTGGGTACGGTGGCTGTATTGGCGATTGTGCCGGTTCTGGTGCTGACGTTCCTGAACGTTTGGAACGGTGACTCTAAAGTAATAGATGTCTTGGTCACGTTTTTGGGTGTTCCGGCGTTGATTTGGACAGAGTCAGAGATTCCACCTGTTGCGATTGTTGGTTTGGTCGGTCAGATTTGTTTTTTGGGGTTTGTGTGGACCCGGTTCAACCAAAACTTGAAGAAGCTGGTAAGACCAGTTGCTCAAGATACGTTCTAGCCAAATATTCCTAGCTGTTCTTCTGGCTCGGCTTCGTTAACGATGGCCGGGCCTTTGTTTTCTACAAGAACAGAATTTTCGGCTTGCGTATCTTTTTGTTCTGTTGGCTGTTCAACCGGCTTTGCCGCAGTCTTTTTAGCAGCCGCTTTCTTTGACTTTTGCTTTGTTGTTTTTGCTTTAGAAACAGATGCTTTGCTGTCAGAACCTCTATGGGTAGATGCTTTAGCAACAGACTCTCCGTTGTTTTCTCTTAGCCCTACCGCGATTTTGCTGTGCTGTTCTATTTGTCCCATCACCTGCCGCGCCCTGCTGATGACACAAGGCGGCAATCCAGCCAAGCGCCCTGCTTCAATCCCGTAAGATTTATCAGCACCGCCAGGACGAACCTGATGCAAAAAGATAATTTTATCGGGCATCTCTTTGACGGTGACCTGAAAGTTTTCAACATTTGAAAGAATAGAGGCAAGCTCGTTCAGCTCGTGATAGTGGGTGGCAAAAATGGTGCGAGCGCCGATGTCGGCGGCCAGATATTCTGCGACGGCCCAGGCGATGGAGAGCCCGTCGAAGGTGGCGGTGCCTCGGCCAATTTCGTCGAGCAGTACGAGAGAGGTGTCGGTGGCGTGATTGAGAATGTTGGCCGTTTCGTTCATCTCGACCATGAAGGTCGATTGGCCGGTAGCCAGGTCATCGACAGCACCAACGCGGGTGAAAATGCGATCGCACACGCCCATCATGGCCGATTTGGCAGGTACAAAGCTGCCGACCTGCGCCATCAGCTGAATCAGGCCCACCTGCCGTAAATAGCAGCTTTTGCCGCTGGCGTTAGGCCCTGTGAGAATAATCAAATCTGGAGTGACCGCTGGAGCTGCGGTGTTCACTTTCCCGAGGCCCGTGTCATTGGGCACAAAGAAGCCAGCGGGCAGCGACTGTTCTACCACCGGGTGGCGGCCATCTTCTACAAAAATAGGGCGACCTGCCACTATCTCGGGGCGGCAATAGCCTTGGTACACGGCGACTTCTGCGAGGGCCGCCAGTACGTCAGCTGCCGAAACGGTGGCTGCGACCTGACGGATTAAGTTAACGTGCGCTGCAACTTGTTCTCGCAGGCCGATGAAAATATCGTATTCCAACTGGTGGACCTGTTCGTTCAGTGAGATTAGTCTCGATTCGCATTCTTTGAGTTCGCTGGTGATGTATCTCTCTTCGTTGGTGAGCGTTTGCTTGCGCGTGTAGTTAGTCGGGGCCAAATCAGCCTTGCTGCGAGAGATGCTGATGTAGTAGCCGAATGCCTTGGTGTAGCCGACTTTTAGGTTGGAGATGCCCGTGCGGGTGCGCTCTGTGGTTTCTAAGTTGGCGATCCACTGTTGGTCGGTGGTGACTTGGGCCCGGAGCTGGTCGAGCTGGGGGTTAACGCCATCGCGGATGAGGTTGCCGTCGGTGAGATACAGCGGCGGGGTTTCGACGAGGTGCGATCGCAGCACCTGCCCCAGTTCATCCAATTCTGGTGGAACAAACTGCAACTTCACCAGGTAGGGCGACGTGGCATGACCCATCAGCGCAGCCAAGTCCGGTAGCTTAGCAAAAGAATCGGCCATTGCCACCAAGTCGCGACCGTTGGCGGTCCCTGAGCCTGCCCGCCCTGCGAGCCTTTCTAGGTCATAAATTTGCTTGAGCAGCTGCTGTAGCTGCTGACGTAAGCTGCCGTTAGAGACCAGTTCTTCTACTGTGTCTTGACGAGCGCTGATGCCAGACTGGCTCAGCAGCGGCTGCAATAGCCAGCGCCGCAGTGCCCTTCCGCCCATAGCTGTGACGGTTTTATCTAAGGCCCACAGTAGAGAGCCTTGGTACACACCATCGCGGCAGGTTTGCGTAATCTCCAGATTTCGCCGGGTCTGATGGTCGATCACTAAGAACTCAGTAATCGCATAGGTCGAGAGCGTTTGCAGCGGGGCAAGGCTAGCTTTTTGAGTGTCTTCAAGATATTCCAGCAGGCCGCCAGCCGCACGAGTGGCAAGGGGGAGCTGTTTGCAGCCGATGCCTTCGAGCGATCGCAGTTTCAAACTCTCCAGCAGCCGCTGCTTTGCTTCTGTTTGCGTAAACGGCGTCTGCGAGCGAAAGGTATAGCAAAACTGCGCGGGCAAACATTCTGGCAAGCGCTCAGACTTTTCGCCGGGTCTGAGCAGCGCGCCCAAATCAGGTGCATTGGTCGGCACTAAAATCTCCGCAGGCTGTAGCCGCATCAGCTCCTGCGCCAGCTGCTCTAAGTCGGTAGACTGCGTCGTTAGGAATTCACCCGTAGAAACATCTGCGTGAGCGAGTCCCCAGTGGTCACCTGCTATCACCACCGCTGCCAAAAAGTTGTTCTTTCTGGCGCTGAGCATCCCTTCTTCAATCACGGTGCCGGGGGTGATAATTCGCGTCACCTCCCGCTTGACCAACCCTTGCGCTAGGGCCGGATCTTCTACCTGATCGCAAATGGCGACTGCGTAGCCTTTGGCGACTAGCTGTACGCAGTAGCGCTCTAGGGCGTGGTGAGGAATCCCGGAGAGCGGCACCCGGCCAATGGCTTTGCCAGAATCTTTACTTGTGAGAACCAGCTCTAGCTCGCGGGCAATGGTAATGGCGTCTTGGAAAAAGGTTTCAAAAAAGTCGCCCACTCGGTACATCAGCAGTGCGTAAGGGTGCTGATCTTTTACGTCCGCGTAGTGACGCATCATGGGTGTCATTAGTTCGCGCTCAACCTCGCGATAGTCAGCGTAGCGAACGGTGTGCTTGGCTAGGCGCTCAGGAATGCCGTGGTTGGGGTCGGTGTTTGGTTTGGTATTTTCTCTGGCGCTGGTTTGGGCGCTGGTTTGGGCGCTGGTCTGGGCGTCAGTTTTGGCGTTCGTCATAGACACGTTACGTAGGGGCACAAAGCAGCATCAGGCTTCATTCTACGATCGGGGCATTGGCCTGCTGTTGCCGACTATTTTTTTCTTAATTAATTTGAGTGGCTCACACTTCCGCAGCGCTGAGCTAGAGGTATGGGCCTGCGAGGAGGGCTTGACGATTGCTTCGGAATATAAGAGAGGTGTCTCCAAGACGTATTCAGGAAATGGCCGCATTTGTCCGAAGTTAAAGACTTATAGCAAACGTCTAATATAAGTCGAAGTATTTTGGGTAGAAAAGTCGCGCGATCGCAG
>JBCBDN010000116.1:0-11022 GCA_038529685.1 Cyanobacteria bacterium J06598_1
AGTGCGTATAGCCCAAGGGGCATCACTACGTTAGGGCCTTGCCTCGCCTTGGCGTTATGCATCCGCGCTTTGCTATATCTGTAGCTACATTCAATTAGCTAATTGCAATGACGGTTCTCACTAGCTAAGGATCGAGAATTAAATAAAACGTGCATCTAGGAAACTGGTAGGTTGTGGCTTCTGCGCAGGCAGACGCTTCGTGAACGACTCCGCTCAGCCAGCGGGCAGTGCCGACACCGAACCCTGAGCGGAGTCGTTGGCGTAGCCTCCCGTAGGGTTAGGGTAGCTGGAACAAATCGACAAGTTATTTAATCCTCGCTCCTAAGTAATATCCAGGTGATTGCTCCACTCAGTAATCCACTCACGAGAAAAGCAGTAAAAGTCACCATATTTCCGGGTGTCTGTCCGTTTGGCAAAACCTGCCGCACTGACTTTTTAGGCAGTGCAAAGAGTCGCTTCAAACATCTCGTCGCAATTGCGGATCCTTATCTGCATTTTTCTAATGTTGAACTATGTTAACCCAGCTCCCAAAAGCTCCCTGCCACCAGTCAGCTGCGGTAAATTTAGCAAATGATACTCCTTCCTAAAAGGAAAAGCAGCCAACCCCCCCAACACATCTGAGGACCGCCGTATGGGTAGCGAAAGTAAATGTCCCTTTATGGACAACGAGCCCCGCAACTACACCGCAGGCCGAGGCCGCTCCAACCGAGACTGGTGGCCAAACCAGCTCAACCTCAGCATTCTCTCCCAGCACTCCGCCAAAACCAACCCTATGGGTGAAGACTTCGACTACGCCGAAGCCTTCAAAACCCTCGATCTTGACGCCGTAAAACAAGATATTTTCCAGCTGATGACCACCTCTCAAGACTGGTGGCCAGCCGACTACGGACACTACGGCCCCTTCTTTATCCGCATGGCATGGCACAGCGCTGGCACTTACCGGATCGGAGACGGACGCGGCGGCGCAGCCACCGGCAACCAGCGCTTCGCCCCCCTCAACAGCTGGCCCGACAACGGTAACCTCGACAAAGCTCGCCTCCTGCTGTGGCCCATCAAACAAAAATACGGCGCAAAACTCTCCTGGGCCGACCTCATGATCCTCGCAGGCAACTGCGCCCTAGAATCTATGGGCTTCAAAACCCTCGGATTCGCCGGTGGCCGCGAAGACGTTTGGGAACCCGAAGAAGATATCTACTGGGGCGCAGAAGCCGAATGGATGACCAACAGCGAACGCTACAGTAACGAAGACCCCGCCCAGCGCATCCTCGAAAATCCTCTTGGCGCCTCCGTCATGGGCCTGATTTACGTCAACCCAGAAGGCCCCAACGGCGATCCCGACCCCGTCGGCTCCGGCCAAGACATTCGCGAAACCTTTGGCCGCATGGCCATGAATGACGAAGAAACCGTCGCCCTCGCTGCGGGCGGCCACACCTTCGGCAAATGCCACGGCGCAGGCGATCCTGCCCTCGTCGGCCCCGTCCCCGAAGGCGCCAAAATTCAAGAACAGGGCCTCGGCTGGAAAAACAGCTTCGGTACCGGCAAAGGCGTGCACACCACCACCAGCGGCATCGAAGGCGCCTGGACTACCAATCCCACCCAGTGGGACAACAACTATTTTGAGAATCTCTTCGGCTACGAATGGGAAGTCACCACCAGTCCCGCTGGTGCCCACCAGTGGAAGCCCAAAGGAGACGCTGGCGCAAACACCGTCCCCGACGCTCACGACCCCAACAAGCGCCACGCCCCCATCATGACCACCGCAGATATGGCCATGAAAATGGACCCCATCTACGAACCCATTTCTCGTCGCTTCTTGGAGAATCCCGACCAGTTTGCAGACGCCTTCGCCAAAGCCTGGTTCAAGCTCACCCACCGAGACATGGGCCCCCGTGTCCGCTTCTTGGGCAAAGAAGTCCCCGCAGAAGAATTCATCTGGCAAGACCCCATTCCAGCCGTCACCCACGAGCTCATCAACGAGCAAGACATCGCTACGCTCAAAAGCAAAATCCTAGCGTCTGGCCTTTCTGTTTCTCAGCTCGTTTCCACCGCTTGGGCCTCAGCCTCCACCTACCGAGACTCCGACAAGCGCGGCGGTGCCAACGGCGGTCGCCTACGCCTAGCGCCTCAAAAAGACTGGGAAGTGAACAGTCCTGACCAGCTAGCAACCGTACTAGCCAGTCTCGAAGGCATTCAAACAGCGTTCAACAGTGAACTCTCTGGCGGCAAGCAGGTATCACTCGCTGACGTAATTGTGCTCGCAGGCTGTGCGGCCATTGAGCAAGCCGCGAAAAAAGCAGGGCAAGACATTGCCGTTCCCTTCACACCCGGGCGCACGGATGCCTCCGATGAGCAAACCGACATTCAGTCTTTTGCCGCACTCAAGCCAGAAGCAGACGGCTTCCGCAACTACATCAAAGAAGAGTATCTCCAGCGCGAGTATCTTCACAGTCAAGACGCCGTCTCCGCAGAAGAGCTGCTGCTAGACCGCGCTCAGCTGCTGACCCTCACCGCCCCCGAAATGACTGTTCTAATGGGTGGCCTCCGCGTATTGAACACCAACACTGACCGGTCCAATCATGGCGTGTTCACTCAGCAGCCAGAAACACTCACCAACGACTTCTTTGTGAACCTGCTCGACATGAGCACGACTTGGAAAGAGACTTCTGAAGCTGAGTACTTGTTTGAAGGACGCGATCGCACCACAAACGAACTCAAATGGACCGGCACCCGCGCCGATCTCATCTTCGGCTCCAACTCTCAGCTTAGAGCGATCGCAGAAGTCTACGGCTGCGCGGACTCACAGCAAAAGTTTCTCACCGACTTCGTTGCCGCCTGGAACAAAGTGATGAACCTAGATCGCTTTGAGCTAAAAAGTAACAGCTGAAAATTAGAACAATAGCGTTCTAGTTTTGGTTGTCTTACAGCCAGTAAAATAATGCTGTTACGTATGCGTTTAGCGTTAGTCGATTGATAGCTTACGTTGTCGACCCACCCCGGCCTACGGCCACCCCTCCAGAGGGGATTTTTTCTCGGCTATGATGCTGAAGAAGATCGAAGCAGATCTCCCTTAGTATCACAGACTGAAGTAGATCCCCTCTGGAGGGGTGGCGCGTAGCGATGGGGTGGGTCGGTCGCTAAACACGCCACCCTGTAACTACATACACGCTAAACACATACGTTGTTGCTCTACTAGCCATAAACCAATACAACAATCCTTTCCCATCGTGCGATCGCCCCCATGACCTCCAACCCCACCAAACCACCCCTGCCCCCCGGCAACTTCGGCCTCCCCTTCATTGGCGAAACCCTAAACTTCTTCTCCGACCCCGATTTTGCCCGCAAACGCCACGCCGAGTTCGGCCCCGTCTTCAAAACCAGACTCCTCGGTAGCCCCACCATCTTCATCAAAGGCCCCGAAGGCAATCGCTTCATTCTCTCCCACGAAAACGAATACTTCTGCGTCAGCTGGCCCCCCAGCGTAGAAAAACTTCTCGGCCCTCTCTCCCTAGCTCTCCAGTCTGGCCACATACACACCTCGCGGCGAAAGCTGTTGACCCAAGCCTTTCAACCCAGAGCCCTCAGCGAATATATCCCCGCAATGGAAGAGATCAGCGATCGCACCTTCCAATCCTGGCTCACCCAAAAAGAACTCACCTGGTATCCCCAGCTTCGCGACTACACCCTCGACATCGCCTGCAAACTCCTCATCGGCCTCGACCACGGCTCCGAAACTTGGCTAGGAGAGTTGTTTGAAACCTGGTGCACAGGCCTATTCAGCCTGCCAATAAACCTTCCCTGGACCGCGTTTGGCAAAGCATGGCGCAGTCGAACAGGATTACTACGTGAAATCGAACGGCTCATCAGCGATCGCCAAACCTTAATCCAAGCCAATCCAGATCGCCCAGAAAAAGACGCTCTAGACATCTTGCTCCGCGCACGCGACGAAGAAACCGGAGAAGCGCTGAGTATTGAAGAACTTAAAGATCAGGTGCTGGTTCTGTTATTTGCAGGCCACGAAACATTAACCTCCTCCATCGCCAGCTTCTGTCTGCTCACCGCCCAAAGCCCAGAAGTCATGGCCAAAGCCCGCGCAGAACAATCTCAGTTTGTAGACAAACCCCTCACCCTAGAACAGATCAAAGAGATGACCTACCTCGACCAAGTCATCAAAGAAGTCATGCGATTGGTACCTCCCGTAGGCGGCGGGTTTAGAAAAGTACTGCAAGGCTGTGAATACGGTGGCTTCAGCGTCCCAAAAGGCTGGTCAGCCCTCTACCAAATCAACTCAACCCATAGCGACAGCGAAGTCTTCCCTAACCCAAAAGAGTTTGACCCAGAACGCTTCTCTCCTTCAGCCGAAAAGCTCAAGCCTTTCAGCCATCTACCCTTTGGCGGTGGCTTGCGTGAATGCATCGGCAAAGAATTTGCTCGGCTAGAAATAAAGGTATTCGCCGCCAGGCTACTGCGCGAGTATCAGTGGACGCTGCTGCCAAACCAAGACTTAAGCATGAAAATCGTTCCCACACCCAAGCCTCGCGACGGCCTCAAGGTTCGCTTCGAGAAACTAACCGCTTCGTAAATTCGCAGATCATAAAGTTCCTAAACAGGATAAAAACAACATGACACTCTTCGGCGCGATAGAAGCAGGCGGCACCAAATTTGTTTGTGCAGTAGGCACAGGGCCAGACGATATTCGGGCGATCGCCCGCATCCCCACCACCCAACCCAAAGAAACCCTCACCCAAGTCATCGCCTTCTTTCAGGCACAGATAGAACAAAACGGCCCCCTAGCCGCTATCGGCATCGGGTCCTTTGGCCCCGTCGACCTGCGAGAAACCTCTCCTACCTTCGGCTGGTTTTTACAAACGCCCAAACCCGGATGGCAACAGACCGACTTTGTCAGCGTTATCCGCCACGAGTTCAACGTTCCGATTGGCTTCGATACCGACGTAAACGCAGCCGCCATCGGTGAGCACCAGTGGGGAAATGCTCAAGGGCTAGAAACCTTCATTTACCTAACCGTAGGCACCGGCATTGGCGGCGGCGGCCTTGTCAGCGGCAAACCCATCCACGGCTTGCTTCACCCCGAGATGGGACATATCCTCATCCCTCAAGATAAATCTGTTGATCCCTTTCCCGGCAGCTGCCCGTTTCACCAAAACTGCCTAGAAGGCTTAGCCTCCGGCCTTGCCATAGAACAACGATGGAAAAAGAAAGCTACCGAACTACCAGAAGATCATCCAGCCTGGGCACTAGAAGCCAACTATTTAGCGCTCGGCCTCATAAACTTCACCCTCATGCTCTCGCCAGAGCGCATCATTCTGGGCGGCGGCGTGATGAAACAACAACAGCTTTTCCCCATGATTCAGCAGCAGGTAAAAGAAAAGCTGAACGGTTACTTGAGCGTCTCTCAGATAACAGATGACATTGAAAACTATATTGTGCCGCCTAAGCTAGGGGATAGAGCTGGGATTTTGGGCGCTATTGCGATCGCCCAAAAATCTCTCGTACAGCAGAACACCGCACAGTGAACCACCTTTGCCATCTATCCTCACCCCTCAACTAACAGCTGCCAGCAGTCCTGCGCGATCGCCCAATCCTCCTGAGTCCTAATCACCAGCACCCGCATAGCAGACTCAGCCGTTGCAATATCTCTATCCACCGGATTCTGTTCATTCGCCTCCAAATCCAACGCCACACCCAAAAACGCCAGCCCCTCACAGGCCGCCGCCCGAATCTGCGGCGAGTGCTCCCCAATTCCTGCGGTAAAAACAACCGCATCAGCCCCGCCCAAACTCATGAGCATTGAGCCAAGGCAAGATTTTAAGCGATGGACATACATCGCCTGAGCCAGCTCTGCCCGAGGGTTTCCCTGTGCGATCGCCTTACTAATCTCTCTCAAATCGTGAGAAACACCAGAAATCCCAGCTAGTCCAGAACCCTTATTCAGCAGCCAATCTATCTCATCTGCCGAACCACCCTCCCGCATCAAATGAATCAAAATCCCCGGATCTACCGCACCCGAACGCGTTCCCATCATCAGCCCGTCTAGCGGTGTAAATCCCATCGTAGTATCTATGCTGTGGCCATTTTTCACAGCAGCCAGCGAGCCCCCATTGCCCAAGTGGCAAATCACCAGCCGCAGATCATCTACAGACCGATCCAACAGCTGCGCCGCCTGACTCGTGCAATATCGGTGGCTAATGCCATGAAAGCCGTAGCGGCGAATGCCCTGCTCTCGCCAGCTATAGGGCCCTGGATACGTAAAGGCCACTTCAGGTATTTGGCTATGGAACGCCGTATCAAAAACAGCCACTTGAGGCACCTCTGGCAAGAGCTGTTCCATCAGCTCAATCCCTTCTAAATTCGCCGGATTATGACTAGGTGCGATCGCACTCAAGCGCGCAATCGTCGCCTTCACATCCGGCGTCACCCGCACACTTTCCTGATAATCCTTCCCCCCGTGCACCACCCTGTGCCCAACAACATCAATGTCACCCAAATTAGCAACCACTCGAGTAGGGCCCGCATGGAGAAAATTCAGCAAATACAAAAGTGTTTCAGATCGAGAAGGCGCGTCGACCGTCTCTTGAACCTTGACACCGGCAGCCGTGTGAACCGAGATTGTGGCAGCTTTCTCCTGAGGTCGCCAGTCAATTTGAGCCTCCCAAATAGGATCAGGCGGCTGAGCCGCTTCACCTATCGTGTCTAGACTATACAAACAGCTTTTTTGACTGCTTGATCCTGCATTAAAAACCAAAATATTCATAAAGGACTAAAATCTGGCCAAATTGGCTATCTGGGCATTGACGTTTACGAAGACGAAGGTAGCTTGTTCTGTCAAGATCTCTCCGATACCGCCATTCAAAAAGTTCTCACGTCCAGGCCCTGAAGAAAGTGTTGTCTTCCCATACGCCAGCTGTTCGTTGCTCAATTTCAGCGAGTTCTGCCGACTCTAATATTTGAAAAGATTGCGCGGCCCGCACATTCTCTTCTAACTGTTCAATTGTCTCCGCCGCAATGACCGCGCAGTGAACACCAGATTGCGAGAGCGTATAGCCCAATGCCTGATTCATCCCGTCTAGTCCGCCAGGCTTAAATAATCGACCGTAAGCAGGCACCTTCATCGCAGTAATCCCTACATTCTGCGCCGCTGCGATGGGCAACACGCCAGGGATAAAAGGCCTAGGATGGTGCGTATCTGCTGCATTGACCGGAATCAGCGCATGGTCAAAAGGATAGCGCTGAAGGCCATCAGCAATAATGTCGGGTTCGTGATGCCCAGTGATACCACTAAAGCGAACTAGCCCCTGCTCTTTTGCTTCTTCTAGAGCTTTGAGCGCTCCGCTCTCGCCAAATAGAGCGTCGAGGTCAGATTCAAATGACACGTGGTGGAACTGCCAAAGATCAAGATAGTCCACATTGAGTCGAGTCAGAGACTGCTCTAAATCTCTCCAGGCGCTGTCATAATCACGCCCAGACGTTTTGCTTGCCAAGAAAATCTCTTCGCGATAGGCGGGCAACACTTTGCCTAAAAAAGTCTCACTAGGACCGTAGCTTGCGGCTGTATCAAAATAGCGAATGCCTAGTGTCAAGGCGCGCTCAATCATCTGCACAGCCTGTTGCTCTGCTTTGGGCCAGTTAAGCGGTGTTTTTCCGGCTCCACCTAGCCCCAGTACAGGCAGTGAAATGTTCGTACGACCCAGCTGTCTCATAGGTATCGTACTGGGCGGTAGCAGCTGCTGTTTTGGGCTTTGGACGAGTTCATTTTGACGGGTCGTGGCAGTAGATGAGGTGGATCGTTGCTGCAAAGAAGAACATCCAGCTATGCTCAAAGCCGTTGTGAGACCGGTGACTAGGAATGTGCGGCGGCTTTTTTCCGGATAGCTTGCCATACGAAAATAGAGTGCTAACGTTTCTCTTATTGTGTCGAACTTTTTTACGTTTGAACACGCACAATAGCAAGCGGCATGATTTTTCCAGCGACCCCAATCATTGTCAGCGCGTTGACGATGCAGACGATGAAGGCGAACTGTGGGCGGTCAGCTAGCGGCGACGGAAAGGACTTAACTCATGGGTTGCGATCGCACGATGCGGTGAAATGACGATCAGCCGTGAGAGGTTACCTTTGCTCGAACCCTTCCTAGATAGCCGCTACTGTATGATTATTTTTGGTTGTGGCAGCGGCGTTTTTGTGGCGTTAAGATGCCAGGACTCAATTTTTAGCGTCTTAAGTAAAACCCTTGAACATCCTCAATTTCAACGTTCGCGCGCTCAGTTGGCGCTCTCTTAAACGCGAGTGGCTGGTCAATCCCAAAGCTGACATTTTATCGGGCGCGGTGGTTGGGCTAGCACTGATTCCAGAAGCGATCGCCTTCTCAATCATTGCGGGCGTCGATCCCAAAGTTGGCCTCTACGCCTCCTTTATTATCGCTGTGATTACCGCCTTTCTAGGTGGCAGACCTGGCTCTATCTCAGCGGCCACTGGCGCGATGGCTTTGCTGATGATCGATCTGGTTAAAGACTACGGACTGCAATACCTGCTGGCAGCGACCTTTTTGACCGGCGTTATCCAGGTTATTTTCGGCCTGCTCAAACTGGGCCGGCAAATGAAGTTTGTGCCCCGTGCGGTCATGATCGGCTACATCAATGCCTTAGCCGTTTTGATCTTTCTGGCGCAGCTGCCACAGCTCACAAACGTTCCCTACATGGTGTATGTAATTACCGCGCTATCGCTCGGAATTATATACATTTTGCCGCGCTTTACTCAGGCGGTTCCGTCACCCTTAGTTGCCCTAGCGGTCATGACCATCGCCGCCATTACCCTAGGACTAGACGTTCCTACCGTCGGTGATATGGGCGAACTTCCCACTGCGCCCCCTGTTTTTGCCCTGCCGCAAGTGCCATTTACCCTTGAGACGCTGCAAATTATCTTTCCTTATTCCATCACGCTAGCGATTGTAGGGTTACTGGCCTCCTTTCTCACGGCATCCTTAGTCGATGACTTGACCGATACGCCCAGCGACAAAACCAGAGAAGCAAAAGGTCAGGGGATTGCTAACATTGTGACCTCCTTTTTTGGTGGCATGGCTGGATGCGGCATGATCGGCCAGTCGGTAATCAACGTACAGTCTGGTGGTCGAGGTCGGCTCTCTACCTTAGCGGCTGGCATCTTTTTGCTGGTAGCTATTTTGTTTTTGCAAGACTGGGTGAGCCAGATGCCAATGGCGGTCCTGGTCGCAGTCATGATCATGGTTTCTATTGGGACCTTTCGCTGGTCTTCTTTTACCAATATGCGGCGCGTTCCCCGCAGTGAAGTGAGCGTAATGCTGACAACGATGTTTGTCATCATCTTCACCCGTAACTTCGCGCTAGGCGTTGGCATTGGCATTGTGATGAGTACAGTATTCTTCTCTCGCAAAGTGGCCAAGCTGGTGTTTGTCGATAAGGTGCTGGTTGAGGACGGGGCCCGTCGCATTTATAAAATATCGGGACAAATCTTCTTTGTCTCACGGGATGAATTTGCCACCTCTTTTGACTTTGCCGATCCGGTAGAGTACGTAACCATCGACCTGAGTGATGCTCAGCTATGGGATCAAGGCGCTGTAGAAGTGCTCGATAGAACCGTACAAAAGTTTCGTCGTAAAGGGATTGAAGTCGATGTCGTTGGTCTCAACCAGGCCAGCAGCACTTTGCTCAACCGTCTGGCTACAGCAGAGGAATTAGTGGCTGATGCCTAGCCGTTGCTAGGCGTTGAAGCTGTAGATATGAAACTACAGATATGAAGCTACAGATGTGAAGCTACAGATATTAGAAGGGGAGACAAATACACACCATGAAAAACACCATAAAATCAATTTTGCTATGTTCTGACGGGTCTGCCTTTTCAGAAGCGATCTATCGATACGGTGCCTGGTTTGCCCGTCAGTTTCAGTCCAGTGCCCAGGTGCTATTTGTCACAGATATTCGCCAAAAAGTGGTTTCTACCGGCAACCTTAGCGGCAGTCTTGGCTTGGGTGCCTCAGAACAACTCATGAATGAACTCGTCAACTTAGAGTATGAACGGGCCAAGCTTAGTAAGAAACGGGCACAACTCATCTTGCAAAACGCCGATCAGATCTTGAAAGAAGAAGGCGTTAATGATATCGAGCTGCTGAACCCAACCGGTTTCTTAGTAGACTGCTTTCGCGACTTTGAAGCTGATGCGGATATGGTGGTGCTGGGAAAGCGAGGTGAGGCTGCAGAATTTGCCTCTGACCACTTAGGCGCCAATATTGAGCGCATTGTCCGCAGCAGCAGCAAGCCTTGCTTGGTGACGCCTCAAACCTTTGTTCCGGTCGAAAGGATTTTGCTTGCTTACGATGGCAGTCCGAGTGCAAAACGAATCGTCAACTTCCTAACAGGCAATGCGGCAGGATTCAAGGATAGGGATCTCCATGTAATAACGGTGGCAAAGTCAGCATCAGACGAGGTTTCCTCACAGATGCTAGCCAAAGTGCAGGAAAAATTACAGCAGGCTGGATTTGCGACAACAACAAGTATGGTCGCTGGCGAACCAGAGAAAGTGATTGCGCAATACATAAAGCAGCATCAGATCACTTTACTGATGATGGGTGCTTACGGACACAGTCGCATTCGCCGTCTGATCATTGGCAGCACCACCATTCAGCTGCTGAGGAGTAGCCCAATTGCAGTACTTCTATTTCGTTAGTGCTACGAAAAGCAAAAACAAGCTGGTAAAAACAGCACAAGCAAAGAGGAACATGTCTCAAAACAAATAGCAGCAGTCATTTTTGAAACATGCTATAAAACTGAAAAGACAGAGCCTTCTTTCGCTTGAGACATTGGAGCTGAATTTGAAGGTGATGTATCAGAAGGGAAGATTTTGGGACCATAGCATCTGTCGAGTTGCTTAGGACATATTCACCGGCTGAAACCCTGATGTGACAACGGGCAACTCGACTAGCAGCGGTGAGCATTCCCTAGCGCCGCAAAGCGACGCTAGGGAATGCTCACCAAGAC
>JBCBDN010000117.1:0-10912 GCA_038529685.1 Cyanobacteria bacterium J06598_1
ACACCCCTTACTATGTAGAGCGCATAGCGCATAGCAAAGTGCGAATGCATCCGCGCTTTGCTATACATATCAAAATATAATGATGTAGCAGACGTCTCAATTCATTAGAGAGCCTCATCTACAGCGAGGCCCTACGGCAAGAATCTATGACCAAAGAACATCAGGCTTTTCTGCTCTCTGATTCGGCAATGCAGGCCGCGAGCTACTCCACCTATGAAAACTTTCAGCCCTCAAGCTCACTCAACGGCACAGAGCTGAAGGATTGGAAGCACAGAATTATTCGGTTTCAAACGCAGCTAGAACCTAGCGTCCAGCAAGGCGATTTGTTTGGCCTAAGTCCTCTAGAATCTACGCTGGGCTCAACGCCAGGGGCAACAGATATCGCCAGCAGCATTGAGCCCTTTAATTTACGTCGTCAGAATACAGAGTTCTGGCGCTGGCGGTTTGAAGATGTGGGCGTTGCCGCAATGTATTTTGTCATTGACTATGCAACAACATCGTCACAGAGTCCGCTGCTGCTATATGTAGGCGAAACCGTGAAATCTAACCAGCGATGGAAAGGAGAGCACGACTGTAAGCGCTACTTGCTCAACTACCGTCAGGCCCACTACGACAACGGGCTAAAAAGTGAGCTGGGCATTGCGTTTTGGCCAGAAGCACCCACTGAGCGTAAAGCCCGCCAGCAGCTGGAGTCAGCATTGATTTTACGGTGGCGATCGCCCTTCAATAAAGAGAACTGGCGCTTCTGGAATACCCCCTTTGTAGACGGCAAAGATCCCGTAAAATAGCACATCTGCCGAGGCGCATCTACTCAGGCATAATGCCTACCATACAAGCACTCTATACCTATGAGAGAAACATCTTGGTTTCGGCGTCTCGTTCTCGTCAAAAGTCTCTAATAGCGGCCCTCATCCCTGGCGGCCTGCTGCTTTTAGTCTGCCTGCGGTTTGTGCATTTGCAGGCCGATTTTCCGCTCGATTTGGGTGACTATGGCATGGCCTACACCGACGAAGGGTGGTGGTCACGTAACGCTGTAGCCTGGGTCCGCGATGGTAGTTGGTACATTGACGACGGCTACAACACCATTACTAATTTGCCGGTAGTGCCTGCCGTTCAGACGCTGTGGTTCAAGCTGTTTGGCGTGAGTCTCGCTTCAGCTAGAGCCATTAGCGTTGTGTGCTCTTTGCTAGTAAGTGGGCTGGTGTACCTGCTGGCACAGCGCGAACTTCCGAGAACCCTGGCCTGGATAGCGCCTTTTGTTGTGCTGAGCGACTATCCTACTTTCGCGTACAGCAGGCTAGCCCTTTTAGAGATGCCGATGATCGCGCTACTCCTGTTGAGTCTATGGTTGGTAACGGGCGGGCGTGAGCTGACGTTCAGCAGGACTGTAAGTTCTGGCGTTCTCTTGACGCTGGCGATTCTGGCTAAAACAACAGCTTTATTTGCGCTTCCTGTGGTTGCTTTCTCTGTTTATCTTCAGCCAGGGTCGTTTAAGGTCAAGATTCGCACGGTTTTATCTTGGCTGCTGGTCGTGGGTGTCTCTTCAGCTGTTTGCTATTTCTTTCTAAATCAAGCGGGCGATGCTAGTAGTCAGGCTTATTTTGCTGACCACAATGTTTCGCAGAAAGTTCCTAAAAGTGTTTTTGACTTCTTGAAAGGACCGCTACGAGTGATGGAGCGTAGTTTTAGGCTGTTTCCTTTGCTATTTCCGGGATTGATGGGTGCGATCGCGCTCATTTACAAAGCCCCAGGAAAATCTCTAAAGACATTCTTCAAAACAGTTACACAACCCCACGCTGATGGCCCCTTCATCAGCGAGCTATCCGCCATTATTGTGCTCTGGACCGGTTGCACCCTAGGCGCATTCTCACTCAGCGACTTTGCAGCCCCCAGATACTTCCTCGTTTTGATTGTGCCAATAGCACTAGCCGTACCACTCACTATTCAGACAATGCTGCGCAGGAGCGCCAAAGGATTGACGGCCGGAAAGCTACTGGCGCTAGCTTTCTTTATCTCTACGTCCATTAGTCTTTTGAGAGTAGGCACGTACTTGCGCGCACCTAATTTCACACTTATCACAACGGCCAACACTATCGAAGAGATTGTTACCGCAAAAGGGGCCCGCTCTAACGTAGTGATGGGAAACTTTGTTGATACCCTAGCACTAGCAGCAGCAGGCAACATTAAAGCCATTAACGACAAAATGGGGTTTCAAGCGTTAGAGAATAGGCTAGAAACGTTCAACCCTAGCTACTATCTCTCTATCGGGCCTGCTGGCACGCTAAATAAGGACTACGTAAGGATTAAAGACGCCATAGAAAAGCGTTACCAGCTAAGGCTGCTAGAGAAGTTTGAGATTTATCGCAGGCGCGATTTTGATCAGCCTGTTTTCTTCTATCGATTAGCGCCTCGCTGAATTCTCTGGCTGAATTCTCTGGCTAAATTCTCTGGCTAAGTTTTCAGACGACTGTCATTCTGAGCTGTCGTTTGGGGGGTCCTTTTGGTCGTTAATCTTTCCCAAAAGAAGCCCGTAGTGGTTGCGACCTGAGAAAGAAAAAATAGGCCCGATACGATAAGGGGCGATCGCACATGTTGCTGCTTCATTGGATAGCTCAGCAACTCAGTATAAAACTTCAGCGGCTCAACCTTAATCGTCTGTTCGGTACGCTTTGCTCGCACCTGATGAAAGCAAAAGGCACCGCGACCATAGCCAAAGTGCTGCCGCCAAAAAGACTTTAAAGACAGCGCATGGGCGTGTTGAATCGTGGCCGTAGGCACATATTTCATCGGGTAGCCCGCCTGCTGCCAGCAGTCGCACAAGTTTCTATCTTCGGCAGCGGCCAAAGGAAATGAAACGTCGAAGCCACCAATGGCTAAGAAATGCGATCGCGCCATCGCAATATTATTAGAGGCAAAAAAGATTCCCTGCGTCGCTGAACTGTAGTAGCGATAGAGATAATCTATCAATACCTGAGACGCCGTTGAGTACAGATTTTGTGGCAGCGCGTTCAGCGTTCGACCACCGACCATCGCATCAGGAGCTATCAAAAGATTGTCGGCAAACTGTCGAAGCCAGTGGGCTTCAGGCATACAGTCATCATCTGTAAAAGCAATATAATCACCGGTTGCTTGCGCGACGCCCGTATTTCGAGCGGCGGCAGGTCCCGCGTTGGACTGCCTCAACAAAGTAACGCTCATCTGATTCTGAAAAGGAGCCACCGTTGCATCCAGCAGCGTTTGGCCACCGTCATCTACCACAATCACCTCGTAGCTCTCCTGTGGATAGTCGAGCCCGACGAGTGCTTCTAGGCACCGCTTTATCTGCTCGGGCCGGTTGTAGGTGGGGATAATAATGGAAAAAGCAGGAAGCGGCATGGCCTTTATGGGTGTGAGGGTCGTTATCTGTAGACTTGGGAGGTCAGCTTAGCAATAGACGCCCAGTCGTATTGCTGTGCGATCGCTTGGTTGTGAGCACCCATACCAGCGAGCTTCGATTTTTGTGCAATCGAAGCGTCTGTGGCCCGCAACAAACCGTCTTTATCTTCAGGATTATAAAGAAACGCGCCACCATCATCTAGAAGCTCACCGATACAGCCCATACGAGGCGCAATGCAGGCTTTACCAAAAGACATCGCTAAGAGAACAGCGCCTGAGGTCAAAATATCCTTGTAGGGAAACACCACAATATCGCTAGCGTTCATGTACAGCTGAATTTTGTCATCAGGAACAAACTCAGGAATAAACTGAATCTGCTCGTTTGCAGCGGCCTTTTGTTTGAGCAGCTCGCCCTGCGCTAAGTTGTCTTTCCAAACTTTACCAGCAACCATCAGCGTTGCCTCATCATTCGCCAGCTGATCAAACGCATTCACTAGTTCTAAAACACCTTTGTAAGGTCTAATCAACCCCAGAAACAACAGCACGGTCTTTGAGGCGGCAATGCCTAGGGTGTTTCGCGCTTCTGTTTGACTGATTTTGTTTTCGTAGCAGCCAATGTAGTTACCGTGGCCGATTACGAATACCTTTTGGCGATCGCGAAGAGAAAACGTAGAAATCACCTCCTCCTTGGCCTTCTCACAGTGCGCGATAATGGCGTGACAAAGCTTAGCGACAATTTTGGTACACAGGCGGTCCAACTGCAAATACCTGTTGTTGTGGTTTTTAAGATTGTGCACCGTCCAAACAATTTTCACGTTCAGCACTCTCAAAATAGCCAGCTCGCAAATGAAGATAAACGAATTTATCACCGACCGAGCAAACGTTTGTTTTGTACAGAACGGATGAATCCAATGAATGTGCAAAATATCTGGCTTCCCCTGTAGCAAGGCTCTTTTCAAAAAGAACTCGCCCGAATGGCTTTTTTGCACCTGCACACCAAAGCTTGCCAAGTGCCGAGAGAGCTGTCGCTGATAAGGGTTACTCACACTCTTGTCAAAGGGTAGAAACATCGACTTTATTTCTTTCATGACGAGACTTCGAGAGGAGAATTTTCCAAGCTGAACTCTGTTTTCTTTCCCAGCAATTTTAGAAAGAACGCACAGACGCTTCTGTCTGTACCAACCTTGACAGATTTATCTGTAGAAAGACAAAACGGCAGATAGGAATTGGCATTGCCCCGGAGCCGGCGGCGAATGAGCATCATCACAAAAAGGCAGGCACCCACCAAACGCTGCCCTTTCGTTTGCCCGCAATCTGGCAAATCACAGAACATCAGATCGGAGTAGCGCTTTCCATCGGTCAAGGTCTCTGCTTGAACAGGGCTAAGGTGCATGCGCCCTTCAGCGGCACTGACAAGTAGAGAGGTGTTGGCTTCTATGAAACGGCGATTTAAGGCATACACAAACACGGTTTTATCAGGCTCAGAGGTAAGCTCATAGCCAAATGCTTTAATCCCAGCCTGACAGATGTGGCTGGTCGCAGGCCATAGCGATTGGGGTAGCTCATGTTTCCAAACATAGGCCCGCGAGGGATCTAACGGCTGTGACACCTGCCGCTTCCAAGGCTCGTTGCTAGGAGCGACGCTGGCAGCCGCCTTTGCAGTGTTGAGCATGCCTGGTTCAAAAGATTCTCCCACATGCTCACAAACCTGTCGCAAGAGTTCAGTCGGGCGAGCGAGCAAATCTTCATAGCGAATAGTCAGCGCTTGCTCGTTCTTGGCGAAAAACCAGTGACTGCGGCGAAACCACTCATCCCACAAATAACAGTTTGCAAGTACTGACTGGCTAGCCCAGGGCAACTTACGCATCGATAGCGCAGAATCTCTGGGATCTCTGACAATTCGGAGAATAATCGCTTTAGGAAAAGCTGACTGAAGCGATCGCAAATGCAGCAGGTGGTTAGGCGTCTTTTCTGCCCAGCGAGGCTTTTCGCTTTTTTGGGCATGCAGCACGGTTAGCGCTTCTAATAAGGCTGCAATAGAAGGAGGGTGCTGACGTAAGTAGGCCGTTATGGTGCCGGTATCTAGCCCATAAAGCTGACAAACACTTTCGCCCGAAAGCGTAAGAGACTTTAGTAATTCAACCCCTTTACTGGGCCAATCGCGATCGCGCACCGCCGCGTTTAGCTGACGCAGCTCTAATTTAGAAAAAAACTGAGTTTCTGGCCCGCAGGCAATGCGCGGATGGCCTGCCAAAAAGGCAGAGAGAAGCGTCGTGCCAGAACGCGGCGCGCCGACGATAAATATTGGCTGGTTGCTCAGATCACGCCCCATTGCTCACCCTCCATAGGCTCACGGTCCATTAGCCGATCGATTTTCAATAAGTAAGTGCAACAAGAAAGGCTTAACCACTCAAGGACTCAATCGAAGAAAAAGACTCAACGGAAGCACTCGTTTCAAACTGCATTTTGTGATACCGCCAAAGCGCACCACGGCGGGCCAACAAGTCTTGATAATTCCCTTGCTCAACAATCCGCCCCTGCTCCAGCACAACCACCTTATCGGCATCTGAAATGGTCGAGAGTCGGTGTGCGATCGCCACCACCGTACGCCCTGCTCGCAACCGCTCTAGCGATTCTTGAATCAGCTTTTCAGTCACCGAATCCAGCGCACTGGTGGCTTCATCCAAGATCAAAATTTCTGGGTTGCGTAAGAGCGCCCTGGCGATCGCAATTCGCTGCCGCTGCCCACCAGAAAGGCGAATCCCTCGTTCGCCCAATACCGTCTCAAACCCACAGGGCAAATCCAAAATAAAGTCCAGCGCATTGGCCATTTTGGCCGCTTCGTAAATATCGTCATCCCGAATATCGCTATCTCGCAGGATCTGCCCCGGCTCTTCCATGCCGTGCACCGTTTCCATGCCGTACACAATATTCTCTCGGACCGTGGTGTTGAAGATGAAGGTGTCTTGACTCACAATGGCCATACGCTGCCTGAGCGTGTCAATTTTGAGCGATCGCAAATCTACCCCATCGACCAAAACCCGCCCCTGACTCGGATCATAAAATCGCGGCAGTAAATCTGCCAGCGTCGTTTTTCCCGCACCAGAGGCCCCGACCAAGGCCGTTGTTTTCCCCCGCTCAATCGATAGCGTAATATCGTGCAAAACAGGCTCACCCCGACCATAGGCAAAATCTACAGACGCTAGAACTATCGACTTTTTCAGCCCCGTAAACCGCCTATCCCCATCTAAGAAATAGGGTTTGTCGTCTTCTCTCAGCAGCTCAGAAACCGCATGCATAGACCCTTGAGAGGCCATAAAACCAACAATCGTACCGTTGAGCGCAGAAAACAGCGGCGTCGTCCGCAGCAGCACAAACAAAAAAGTCAGCAGCTCAGCAGCCGTCAGCACCCCGGTTGAAATCAGTAGGCTGTAGGAAACAATCACCATTCCCACTAGCAGCGTTGCCCCCGATCCTTCAATCACCGGCTGCACCAGCTCCGAGAGCCGAATCACCCGCATTTTTGCTTTTGAGACATCGCCAGTTGCTCTGCGGTAGCGCTGAGTTTCTAAATCCTGTGTACCAGAAGCATGCACAGTGCGAATACCGCTGACAAAAGAGAGCACGCTAGCCGTAAAGACTTTGTTGGCCTTGGGCATAGCAAAGCTAGCCTCTCGAACCCGCTTAGTCAGCGAGGTTAGGCCCACCCCCATCAGCCCAAAAACAACAACAGAGGTCAAAAACAGCTGCCAAGAGAGCACCCACATCGCCACCATGTAGGCCAGTAGCTTAGCGCTAAACACAAAGACATTGGAGAGCAAATCAAAGGCCATTTGCAGCTGTCTGGCCTCACTGCTGAGCGTGTTGACCAGTTCGCCAGGATGCGCCTGGGCGTAATAGCTCAGCTCAAACCTTTTAAGCTGCTCAAAGATTTGACAGCGCAGACGGTCAATCAGGCCAAGGGAAGCTTTTTTGGCATAGATACTTCCTAAATAATCAAACCCGGCTCGCACCCATACAGCGACTAAAAGCAATCCTGAAAGCCGATAGATTCTTTCGGTGGGAGAGACCTCTGTTGCCAAAACAAGGGTGTCGAACCAGGCGAGTCCCGTACGAATCGGAGGCTCTGTTGGGTTTGTAAGCCCCTGCAAAAAGGAGGCAATAAAACCGACGGTAATGCCTTCAGCAAAAGAGCCAATCAGCGCAAAGATGATTGCCAGCGTGACAATTTTGCGAAAGTGCTTAAACTCTCGCAGAATAAATCGATGCTCCTGCCAAAAACGAGTTGCTTTGAGAAGTCTTTTGAGCAGTGCTTTACCCCCCGTAGGCCACCTTGCCGTTCTTGCCATCACCTTGACCTTTTCATCATTCATTGCCAGCTTCTTAGCGCAGTTCTCCTTCATTAGGCTATCCCCGATTGGGAATGCCCCCAAACTTCAAACGCACTTTTTCGACAGCGCTGATGTAGCGAACCCAGCACAGTACAGCAGCGACCGTTATCTTCTCTCGGAAGCTTTCTAACCGCTCGTCTTTCAGCGATGTCACCACAAAGTTAACAGGCGGGGTCAAATCGTCTAGCAGCAGCCTCGCAAAGGTCATATTGCGCTGCCAAAAGCTGTGCTCTGGCCGAATGAATCGCCCAAAGACGCCACCTGCTAACCGCAGCGTTCGTTGCCGTAGCTGGGCAAGGGTGTAGCGAGCCGGATGAGCCACACACACGTCGGGCGCATAGATCTGCCGGTAGCCCGCAGAAAAGACCCGCTGCCCCCACTCAATGTCGCCATTGGAACGAAGGTTCGCGTCGAACGGGCCCACCGCGTCCATGACGGCGCGGAAGGTAAACACGTTGGCGGTGGCTGCGCCGTGCTGCTGGGTGAGCAGAGACTGCTGGGGAAAGGCCGTGACGCTCTCGTAGAGTTCGACGGGGTTGGCGCGATCGCCCCGAAAAAACAACTGTATTCTCCCAGCAACCAGCCCGCACCCCTCAGCTGCAGTCAGCTGCGTCACCCCTTTCTCCAGCCAATTCGGAGAAGGGATACAGTCAGAATCTGTAAACGCTAAAATCTCCCCTTTGGCTAACATCAGCCCTTTGTTTCGAGCTGCGTAAGAGCCGGGCTGTAGCTCCAGGGCATAGCGTGCAAACGAAAAGTCAGCGACAACCGCTGCAATCTGAGCCGCTGGCTCCGAGCCATTGTCAACGACAACAACCTCATAGTTAGCCGTATCGTAGGTCTGTTGAGCGATCGCGGACAAACACAGTCGTAGGCGAGCAGCATCGTTAAACACCGGCACAATAACAGACACAAAAGGACTACTCATACCTAGAGGCGCTCCGACAGCTGCTTTTATAGCGTTTCTTAACTGATTGCTTAGTTTGCATACACCTCCGTCGGATTCGCCAACTGCCTTCTCGCCTTATTCCACTGCTCTCGCGTAAAGTCTTCGTGGTAAGAGCGCTCCACATTGACACTCCAAAGATCGTGGGACTCTCCTAAAACGTTTTTAGCGGCCAGTAATCCTGTCAGCATGGAGTGATCTTGATTGTTGTATCGATGCATACCATTGCGGCCCACGGTTTGTAAGTTCTGAAACTGCCTGAGGTATCGCTGAATCACCGCTAGGTGCTTGCGGTACTCGCCATCATACACAGGGTAGGCTTTCTTTTGCCGAATAACGGTGCCGTCTTCTACACACGCAAGGCTAGGAACCAAGCCCAAATCAACAATCTCTTGGCTCGCCAAAGCGATCAGGTCTTGGTTGGACATTTCCCACAGGCGATCACCTTCACTACAGAAAAACTCCATACCCACACAGGTTTTACTCAGATCTGGAACCATAGCCTTGCTCCAATTCTTGAAGTTTTGGATACGGCCTACCTTGAACTCAGGGCTGTGGATATAGATCCAGTTATCCGGAAAAATATCCTTGAGATTAATCACCAGCGGCACAATCAAAAAGTCCCGATACTTCAGCCCTTTGGCAGCCTCCAAAACAGGCTGAGGTGGCGCCGGATCTAAACTTCTGACCAGCGCAGTAATCGGAATACTAGAAACATAGCTATCACTCGATAGTGCTAGCGTTTCGTCACCACGCTGGGCAATCACTCGCTGCACATTTTTACCGTCGTGCTCTACGCGAGTAACCCGAGTCTCCAAATACACAGGAGACTCTTTGCCGTCTAAAATTTGCTGACAGCGCTCCCACATCATGCCGGGGCCATAGATGGGATAGTCAAACTCTTTGATCAGCGTTTTGGTGTCATTGCTACCGAAGGCCGCGTTGATCACGGCCTTTTTAAGAGAGAGTCCTTTTATTCGCTGCGCCGCCCACTCCGCCTGAATTTTGTTGCAGGGAATACCCCACACTTTCTCGGTGTAAGACTTAAAGAACGTGCGATAGAGACGGTTGCCAAAGCGTTCTACGACCCAGTCCTCTAGGTTTTCTGCCTCTGGGCCGGGGTTGAGCTTGCCGTTGATTTTAGATTTTAGGTAGCTGGCGATACAGAGCGCGCTATCTACCGCGCCCAAGTTCTTGAGCGTACTGCCAATAGAGAGTGGATAGTCAAAAAACTTACCGCGATAGTAAATTCGCGACAGCCGGGGCACCTGAATAAATTCATCGCCCAAAATCTCTTTCCAAATCGCTTGAACTTCGCCTACCTTGGTAAAAAAGCGATGTCCGCCAATATCGAACCGGTAGCCTTTATATGTTTCTGTACGAGAGATACCGCCCACTTTGTCGGCTTGCTCTAGCACCGCCGAACGCTTACCGTGCTTGGCTAGCTCATAGGCGGCAGTTAGCCCTGCCGGACCGCCACCCATCACCACTACATCAACCATCTCCATTCCTCCTGATATCGGCGCTAAAGCCAATTTGTGTTAATTGCCAAACAAAGCTCGACTGGAGCTTTACGCAGTCTCTCGGGTCGTAGTCCCGTGGTGATTGCCGACCCTATTTTTTCCAACTAGTTCTATTTTTCTGACGGCTAGTTCACCACTGTTTTTCTGCCGCTGCCTACGCGCCACATCCCAAGTTGGTGTCTTACGGTGCCAATAACAAAAGCCAATCCACTGTAAAAGTAATAAAGCCAATGCCAAGGTAGTACACGCATCGCAAATAAAACACCCCGCTTACGGTAGAAAAATCGGTACACAGGTAGATTGAGGAGGAACAGTGCGATCGCCCCAACCATCACAGCCCAGAGCATCACAGGCCAAACAATAGATAAAAGTATCCCTGCGCACATGGCGTAAATTAGAACAACACTCAGCCGACTCTTCCACTCCAAGTTGAGATCGCCAGAAACCTGGCGGTACTGCGCAGGATGGGTTTGCTTTAGCTTAAGTAACAGCGCCATCCAAGGCAGTGCTCTATAAAACATTTCAGCCCGCAGCAATGAGAAACTCGTCCAGTGTTTCAAATGCTTTATCTGAATATTCTTGCAGAGACGAATTTTGTAGCGCACTGCCTTGGATGGCGCTGTTACTTAAGCTAAAGCAAACCCATCCTGCGCAGTACCGCCAGGTTTCTGGCGATC
>JBCBDN010000118.1:0-10877 GCA_038529685.1 Cyanobacteria bacterium J06598_1
GCCTCATTTCAATGTGTGAATCCTTTGTCAGTAAAGGGTGAGTTTATGCCCCATAGCGTCCTTCACTATTTTTGAACGATATGACTTTGAATACAGCGGTGGGTGTGGTGGTTGTGGGCCGCAACGAAGGTGAAAACTTGCGAGTGGCTATTCAGTCTGCCTTGGCGCATCGAGTGCCAGTGGTGTATGTCGATTCTGGATCGGTGGACGACAGTGTGGAGATTGCGCGGAGCATGGGTATAGAGGTGCTGCCTTTGGACCCTGCGATTCCCTTCACTGCACCACGGGCTTACAACGAAGGGGTCGAAAGATTGCAGGCGATCGCACCCCATATCCAATTTGTTCAATTTCTCGACGGCGATGCAGAATTCATGCCTGAGTGGATACCGAATGCCTACAAAGCGATGCAGCAGAATCTGGAAGTTGCTGTAGTCTGCGGTCGCCGTCGGGAGCGCCACCCTCAGGCCTCTGTGTACAACCTGATCGCGGATGTGGAATGGGATACGGCTATCGGCTTTGTAGATGCCTGCGGCCCTGAATCGATGATGCGGCTATCGATGTTTCAACAGGTAAACGGGTTTGATACCACGCTGATCGCAGGCGAAGAGCCGGAGATTTGCTTTCGTATTCGGCAGGCGGGCGGTAAGGTGCTGCGAATCGATGCGGATTCGGCTTGGCACGATATGGGGATGACGAGTTTTTGGGTGTGGTGGAAGCGATCGCGCCGAGGCGGCCATGCCTTTGCCGAAGAAGCCTGGATTCATCGTCATCATCCCGCCAGGTATCGATTTCGAGAATGTGCTCGTATTTGGCTCTGGGCCTTTATTCTGCCAATAGTGGCGCTGGCGCCTGCCCCTTGGACCGGTGGCCAAAGCCTGTGGCTGCTCCCGATTGGCTACAGTCTCTATCTGATCAAAAACTATTTATGGGCGCTCAAGCACCGGCAGTACTCACCGCCAAAAGCCTTGACCTACGCAGTCTTTTATCTCCTGATGAAATTCGCCAAATGGCACGGTCAAGCAGAGTTCTTGTGGTTAAAGCTGCGCAACCGTCGCCGTGGTTTGATGGAGTATCAGGAAAAAAAACAAGTGATATGAGCGCGCGCGTCTCAACCCGCTAGGCTGGCGGCACAAATGCTTGCTTTTCAACAATATCCACCACCTCAGCTGACATAGCAAAGTCAATAAAGTCTTTTTGGAGCCCCGTAGGTGCTGCGGTGGTAATCAAGTTTAAAGGACGTGAGAGTGGAAAATTACCGTTGCTGACTTTAGCGATTGTGGCGGCGACCCCTTCTAGCGGAATTAGCTTTACCCAATGCTAAGCTACCCGTATACCTCCAGCGGGTGGCGCAGCGGGTACCGGCTTTGGCAGTTCAACAGTGAACCCCAACCAATCTCCTACCCTACGAGGCAGATATCCAGAGACTACTCTGGTAAGGCCTAACGCTGCGGCCACTTCAACAACATTGGCCAGCAGGTCCATCTGCGATGATAACTTTCTTTGTCAAGGCTCCTTTTCTCGGTGAATGGTTTTTTCTTGAGTGAATTTCTCTTTTACGTTTGAAAATTGTCTTTCGGAGCGCTGATTGCGGAAGCATTGTTGGTAGAACGATATACCACTAGACTGTAGGGGCAAAAAATCAGGGGCAGCAAAATTAACGTCACCTGAAATCTTCTGGACATTCAGCTGTGGGTTTTATTGCTTATGACTTTGCCTTTTGATGTGGAGGCCACTCAGCACCGAGTAGATGCTTTTTGGCAGATAGGTGCCAGCTTTGGCACTGAGCGTAATGCCTACCATAACTATCTCAATGAGCTGGTGAGCGATCGCTATGCCCTGATCCGGGGGCTACAAATTTTGCGCGATGAGCTGCAGTTTGCGGCTAGCAGCCCTACGGATATGAAAGTCTGCGGCGCTGACCTTAGCCTGCCAAGCGTCGTGACGACCCTTGCCTATACCAACTGCGGCGATCGCATCCACCAAGGAGAAGCCACCAAACGCTACCGAGACGTGGTCGCCTCCCGCTTTGCCACCCTCTCCGAAATTGGTGAACTCAAGCTAGAAGCCTTTTTCCCCGCTGGCGGCGGCACTGACAATGGCGCCACCCTGGCCCATGTGACCGTTGCCCATGAGCTAGATGAGCAGCTCAAGCACAAGCTCTACGCGGGCAATCCTCAGTCTATTTCATTAGTCTCCATCGATCTCAAGACCCATGTGGGCAGGCTACGCGATGGCAATAAGCATATTATGTATGGCCTTACTCGCGAGTCGCCCTGGCGCGAACCCCGTGCGGCCTGCGGCGCTATCGTCGGTGCTCTGACTGACTACCATCCGCAAAACTTAATTCATCGGCGCATCCGCGATGACCTAGGCGAGCAGAACTTTCAGTTTTTATCAACGCAAAAAATTATCAGCGACGAAGGGGTTGATATTACGATGGCGATCGCCTCCTGCATTGTTGCCATTCGCGGCATCCGCAATACAGCGCTAGCCCTCACCCAAGAGCTAGATGAACGCGGCATTGCCCACCTCACTGCTAGCACCACTGTCAACCGGCCCTCCCGAGATGACTTGGTGATTTATCTCGCACGGGCCACTGTGTTCAACGGTAAAGTGCGTATCCAAAGCCTCGGTACAAAGGCGAAGCTCTATGCTGGCAAGCTGGTAGAACATGCCGCTGAAAGAAGATTACAGATTCGCTATGATGACTGGGATAATGAAAGCCTGCCGATAGAAGAGATTGACTACAAAGTACGAGACTCTGGTCTGTGACTTTGTTGTCGTTTTACTTCTTCTTCAGCTTCACTTTTTCAGCTTCACTTTTTCAGTTTTGTTGGAATTCGGATAATAAAAGCTGTTCCTTCTCCAGGCGTGGAGAGGCACTCTAGCTGGCCGCTGTGCTTTTCGGTGACGACCTGATAGCTAATCGAGAGGCCTAATCCGGTCCCTTTGCCGACGGGTTTTGTCGTGAAAAAGGGGTCGAACAGCCTGCTGAGTACTGCTGCTGGAATTCCACAGCCGTTATCTGCAAACGAAATGACTGCCCACGCTTCTTCAAGTTGGGTGGTGATGGTAATAGCCGGATGACGGTGGAAAGAGGATTCTGTGAGGCTAGAGATAGGGCTTCTCTGCGGTTCTAGGGCGTCTACTGCATTGACTAGCAGATTGAGAAACACCTGATTGAGCTGCCCTGGATAGCACTCTACTAGGGGCAACTGGCCGAAGCGTTTGATAACTTCGATGCTCTTTTCTTCGGGGTTGCCTCGCAGGCGGCTATTGACAATGAGTAGAGTATTTTCTATGCCTTCGTGCAAATCAACTGTTTTGGTACCTGCTTCATCTAGCCGTGAGAAGCTACGAAGAGATTTTACGATCTCTTTGATGCGCTGAGTTCCCATTCGCATAGAGCTGATCAGCTTTGGAAAATCTGTTTTAACAAATTCAATGTCTATATTGTCTAGTGCATTTTGGATTTCTGGTTTGGGCGCTGGGTAGTACGTCTGATATAGCTCAATTAGCTCTAGAACGTCTTTTGCATACTCGCTCGCAGGCTTAATATTGCCATGCACAAAGTTCACAGGGTTGTTGATCTCATGGGCAACGCCTGCGACTAGCTGGCCTAGTCCAGACATCTTCTCGGTTTGGATGAGCTGCCCTTGGGTGCGTTGGAGCTTCTCCAGCGTTGCGGTGAGTGTGGTGTTGGCGTTGGTGAGGTCGTTGGTGCGTTCAGCGACGCGGCGCTCCAGCTCAATGTTAGTTTGTGCCATGAGTTCGGCAGCCCGCTTGCGCTCGGTAATATCTACCAGAGAACCTGCGATGGAATGGCTATTAGCTGACAGTTCACCGCTCTGTTCACTGCCCTGCTCACTGCCCTGCTCACTGCCCTGCTCATTTTTTGGGACCTGCATTGCCAGCTCTAGCCAAACAATATGCCCCTGCTGGTGCATAAAGCGCAGTTCGATAGGTTGAGCAAGGGCTTCTCCTTTTTGACTTAAGGCAAACTGCCATTTCTCTTGATCTTGCGGTGCAATGAAAGTTTCGATGCCCCTACCTAGGGTGTTTTCTACAGAATGGGATAGGGTGTTGTCCCAAGCCTGGTTGACAAAGGTCAGATTTCCAGTGCGATCGCACTCAAACACAATCTCTCTCAGTTCCTCGACCCGCTCACGGTAACGACGTTCGGATGCCGTGAGCTTTTCTATTAGCCGGTACTGAATCTGGGTATTTAACTCGTTTTTGGTGTCGAGTTCTAGCATACAGCGGTTAACGATAGCTGGTCTAACATTTCGGCTGCGGTCAGTGTTTCAGCATATAGCGGAAAGACATCTTCTACATAAAACTGTTGTTCAAAGGTGGTTCTAGCTGAGGTGCAATCGCTCAATATAGAAACTTTGTAGCCCTGCTCATGAGCAGAGCGTCCGGTCGAATCAATACAGATAGAGGTGACTGAACCTGCAATCACCAGATTTTTGATGCCTTTGCTTTTCAACAGTTCTGCCAGGTTGGTATTAATGAAGGCGTTGAATCCTCTTTTTCCAGGCACTTCTAAAATATGTTCAGAGAAAGGTGAAAGGGCTTCGATGGTTTCTGAACCGGGCTTGCCTTTCTGAAAGGCACCTACGTCTTTGATTGTTTTTAAGATGCCAATCGGTTCTACAAGCTCTTCATAATCAGCCGTAAAGAAAATGGGCGTAGAGATAATAGTCAGCGGTGTTTTGACTAGCTGCTCCAGCAGCCGAGCTGTATTTTCGACTGTTTTAACGGCTTTGGCTGATGCCTCAATCACGCCATGCAAGATGCCGTCTGGAGAGAAATAATCGTTCTGAAACCCAATCAAAAGTAAAGCTGTGTCCTGTGGATTCATGGTCTCTTACTTCCCCAAATACATTAAAACTAAAAAAGAATAGAGAGCGCTTTAAAGGTGAATTCTTAGCCCCAGAATGCCCGACTCTTCTAAGCTGTGAACAATTTAAGTTAATGTTCTATGGGCTCAATAAAAACAGTGCGAATACTCGCAGAGCAGGGTCTAAAAAATCTTTTGGTATGAAAATCTTCAGTTATTTTGCGGGTGCTCATACACAAATAGCGACAGCCTATCTGTGATGCTTGGCTAAGAAGCGGTCGAGCCGGTTGGCAAAGTTGGCTTTGTCTCGATTGTTCAAGGGGGGCGGCCCGCCCCCTACAGGCTCCGCGCCGCCTCGAAAAGATTCCAGCAGATTCCTCACAGATAGGCGATCGCCAATATTGCGAGCAGTATATTCCTCACCTCTCGGATTGAAAACATAGCCGCCCTTGGTCAGTACTTTTGCGGCCAGCGGAATATCTGCAGTGATCACCAAGTCTCCTTTATTCAACAGCTCCACAATTTTGTTGTCAGCGCCGTCAAATCCAGATGGCACCACTAGCATTTCTACATAGGCCGGTACCTGCACAGGCTGATTGGCGACCAGCGTTAGCGGGCAACCCGTGCGCTTTGCCGCTCGAAACAGTATTTCTTTGATGGCATTGGGGCAAGCATCGGCATCTACCCATATTTGCATGGGCCATATTTGCATGGACGTGGTTTCGGTGGGCATGGTGCGGCCTGTGATTAAATATTTGCGTTTCGGTTTCTGTAGAATTTTGGTTTCTGTAGAATCTTGGTCTCTGTAGAACTGTGGAGTCCCGAGCGAAGACTTTGTGATTTGTCTGTGAGGGTTGGTCGATTTTACGCATGCTAGCCCTCCGTAAAATAGCCTACGCTGTGGTACGCCTCACGTTCGCTGCCCTAATTCATTGTCTTTATTTATATAGATAATTGCTATGCTGCTTTCTGCTCTCAAAAACACGAGACGCTCTGCTAAGTTCACGGAGCGAGTCTTCTATCGCGCGGTCTCTCAGGCCGCTTTGGTAGGGGTGCTTACGAGTTCAGTAGTGGCTTTTGCGCCTGCGATCGCTTCAGCGCCAGTGCCTTCAGCAGTGCCCTCAATTGATCATTCGAGCAGTCGCTCGGCATCGACTTCCGATACGCACAATAAGTCATCTGCTAAGCCCTCACCAACTTTTGATCAGCTCATGTCTGTAGGCTATGCGGCCTCTGCTCAGGGCGACTTCCATACGGCACTCATTAACTTTCGGCGGGCGCTAGAACTGCAGCCGAATCAGCCCTACGCAGTTGCTGCCGCAGACAACATGGTTTATTACATGGAGCACGCTCGGATGACGGCTCGGCAGTGGGAAATCGATCAGCTAGAGGCGCGTTTGATTAGAGCGCGATCGCAAAAAGACTGGGTCTGCGCGGCCACCACAATTGATCAGCTAACTATGTACACAGAACCCAACTCATTAAACCGAGAACGACTGGTGGGCCATCGCGGTGAAATTAGCGGTCTGTTAGATGCGCGCAGGGATATTGATGCCTGGTCTAGCGTGTGCGGCGCTCAACGACCGGTTTACTAACCATCTGAACCCATATCTTTTGAAGCCGTTGCAGACTTCGTTACAATTTGTTACATTCTTGTTAGTTAATGTAACTTTACAACTCTGTAGCTCGGCACCGCAATGAATGCTCCTCAGCTTACCTCCTATCGCCTTTTGGCTGAATACTCAGCAGGTCAGCGAAATTTCGAGCGCATAGACTTACGAGAGAGCGATCTAGCTGGAAGACAGCTGTCTGGTGTCAGCCTTTGTCGAGCTGATTTAACCAGTGCTTGCTGCGTAGGTTCAGTGATGAACCACGCTCATCTGACCGGGGCGATGATGTGGCGCGCTGACTTAAGCAATGCAAGTCTGCGGTGGGCCAATTTACACCAGGCGGTGATGGTACGCTGTGCTGCCCAAGCTGCAAACTTTAGTGGAGCCTGCCTACACAGAGCAGATTTGAGGCTGGCTAACCTACGCGGTACTTGCTTCGCAGGTGCTGATTTGCGAGGCGCTAAGCTTTGCTACAGCGACCTTCAGGGCGCAAATTTGACCGGGGCAGATTTGACCGGGGCAGATTTAACCGGGGCTAAACTGACCGGAGCTTGCCTGGATTCGGTGTGCTTGAGGGCGGCTCTTTTGCCTGATGAGCAGCCAACTACTACGGTCGCACCTGAAGATGCAACCTCGGCCTCCAATGAAGAAGACGCGAGTCGCTCTATGTCTGAAATGCTCTCGGAGTCTGAAATGCTTTCGGAGTCTGAAATGCTTTCGGAGTCTGAAGCGCTGTCAGAGCCAGACGCGCCTTCGGGCTCTGATGATGCAGTGCTAAAAGATTTGCGAGATTACGCATCTCAGTCGTTGACAGCTGTATAGCTCGCTGCAACGCTATAGCTATGGATTTTTATATTTGGAAAGAGCATCGCTGCGTTTATGAACGTGTGGAAGGTACAGGCGCTGAACGCTCAGCCCCTGCTCTACTGCTTATTCACCCGATTGGAGTAGGACTTTCTCGTAAGTTCTGGCAGCCTTTTCTTCAGCAGTGGGACCAGTTGGGTTCACCAGCACGCATTTATAGCTTAGACCTGCTCGGATGCGGTGAGAGCGAAATGCCCAAGCGGCCTTACACGCCTCAAGATTGGGCAGAGCAGCTGACCTACTTTGTTGAGCAGGTGGCAAAGGAGCCTGTGGTGCTGGTGGTGCAAGGGGCGCTGCTGCCCGTTGCGGTACAGATAATGACGATGTCTGCGAGTGCTCAAGTAGCGGGGCTGGTGCTGTCGGGGCCGCCTGCTTGGCCGTTGATGAGCACGCCAGCGGCAGCTTGGAAAACACGGGCGGCCTGGCAGCTACTGTCGTCACCGTTTGGCAATGCGTTTTATCGGTATGCGCGGCGAGCAGCCTTTTTACGGTCTTTCTCGCAGCGTCAGCTATTCGAGAATGCTGAAGATGTGACTGATGACTGGCTAACGATGCTGAATGCAGGCTCGCGAGATATGAATAGCCGATATGCGGTGTTTTCCTTTTTGGCGGGGTTTTGGCGGCAAGATTATTCAGAGGCGATCGCCCGCATTCAGCAGCCCGTATTAATTGTGATGGGCGAAACGGCCTCTACGATTGATCGCACAGTTGCAAAGCAAGCAAAACGGCTGCCATCCTCTAGCGAAAAGCGTCTGCAAGACTATCTCGATCACTTCCCTCGGGCTAGGGGGGTGGGCATTCCGGGGCGCAATGTTTTGCCCTATGAGTCTGTTCCTGACTTTGCTCAAGTTGTTGCTTCGTTTGTGGTAGAGCTGTAGATTCGTCGTTCTAGCTGTCGACCGTTTCATCTGAGTCTGCAGGGTCAGTCTCTTCGCTGTCGCCGTTCTCATCTCCCGGAATCGGCGGTAGATCTTCTCTTTGCGGTTCATTCTCAGCTTCGTCTTCGACGTCGGGTGCAACCGGTGGACTCGTCGTGACGTTGGACACCCCAATCGCCAGCTGATAACCAATGGTCTTAGCCGATTGATTTACCACAACAATTTCGTAAGTCCCCGACTGGCTTACTTCCCCTGCCCAAGTTGTTTGCTCTGAGTCGGCAATGATGGCTGGGTTGTCGTCTGTTGGGTTGGGCAGATACACAGAGAGTAGCGTACTTTCTCTGGCGGGTGTGCTGAGGTTTAGTCGGAGCCTTTGTCCGGCGCTGAGCGCTAGCGTGTATACTCTACCGTTGCCAGGGCCGATACTATTTTCAAGGTCTGTGCTGAAGGTGCCTGCTGCAAAGGTCACGTCTTCGCGCACGGCGCCTTCTTCAATGGCTTGGGCTTTGTCTTCTGCGATCGCGTAGTACAGCTGCCCAATGGGCTCCTTTAAAAAGTCTTGCCCACCTTGATTGGGAAATAGGCTGAGAAATTTGGCATCGGTGAGGTCGTACAGTGAACGACTGCTGACGTTTACTTGGTTTACCTGTGACTGCCACTGAGTGCGATCGCTCTCACTATAGTCACCTAGCCTCGCCAAGCTCCGCTGACTCAAGTTACCGTCGAATGTATTGAGCAAATTCAGCGCAATGCTATCCCAGCGAATTCGCAGCGGCTCATCTTCTGGCGCACTCGTCAATGCTTTGCGCCCGCCGTTAGGTCCACTGGTCAGCAGCTTTGGATACTCCCCATAAAAAAGCTGATCGACTAGGCGTGTAAAGGTATTGTCGCCGATGCCGCTGGCCTCACGACGATTGATAATTTGTTGACGGCGTGACACTTCCTCTGAGTAAAATGCGCCCTCCAAGTTTGAGACGTTTTCTGTAAGCGTGGTCTGCTCTCGGTTCGCTTGGGACCCGGTCAAGTTTCGCTGGGTAAACATAGAGCGCATCCAAGCCAACCCTAAAAATGTCCCAAAGACGCCCAGCAAAATCAGCAGCGGCAAAATCGCCTGCCGCGAATCTCGCTTTTCAACCACATCATCAGAGATGTAGGGCTCATGCACATTCGACTCTGCCAGCGTGGTTTCGTAGGTCGAAGAGATTTGTCTGTTGCCGGGTCGGTCTCCCATTGCCGCCATCGGAATCGCAGCGGCCTCACCGTAAAGGCCTTGTTCCACCACGTCATCGGCAAACCCATCATCGGCAACCACCGCGCCTGCGATCACTGCCGTTTCTAGTGGCGCATCCATCGGCGTCTCTGTGGGCGTGTCGACGGGTGGATAAATAGCGTTTCCATTAACGGCTACGCTGTCGGCTACCTTATCGGCTAGGTTGCTCTCAGCAATTGGGCTATCAGCAGCATTGCCTGCTAGGCCTGCTGCGGCTATTCCGCCCGCTATTCCGCTGGCTATTCCACCGGCTATTCCACTGGTCATTCCATTGGCCATTCCACCAGAGGTTATTGGGGAGTCTTCTATGGGCTTGCTGGCAGTGCGAGTCGTTGATGAGGTGTTGTTGAGCACCCCCATCACGGTCTCTGCATTTTGGAAGCGATCAATCGGATACACCTCTAGCATTTTGCCAAGTACGGCCCCTAACTTTGGGCTGAGTACATCAAACCCAGTCCAGCTACCTGTTGCGGAGTCGTGCAGTGTCTGTGGGTCTTGCCCATTGGCGAGTACTAGCAGTGAGGCTGCGAGGCTGTAGAGATCGCTGGTGGCATCTACTTGGCCGGTAGTGAGCTGTTCGGGTGGCATGTAGCCTACCTTCCCGACCCGTGCAAAGGTGGTGCCAGAGCCAACGGGCGACACCTCGGCGCGGACTTTCGCCGCCACTTCTTTAAGGCTGCCAAAGTCAATGAGCGCTGGCAGGGCGTCTGCCTGCTTGAGCACGATGTTATCAGGTGAAATGTCGCGGTGGGTAATGCCCTGCTGGTGGATGTGAGAGAGTACGGGCAATAGCTGGTGCAGTAGCTGAGTAATGTCTGTTTCGCTAAAGCCAATGCCAACGCTTTGGCGACTGGTTAACAGCTGATGGTAGGTCGAGCCTTCAATATAGTCTTGCACCATAAACAGCCGAGTGAGCTGCTCGCTGCCCGGGCGAGACGTTTCGACTTCCAGTAGCTCACGGAACTCAGGAATTTGTGGATGCTTGATCTGGCATAGGTTACCGGCTGCTTGGGCAAACAGGGCCTTGGCCGTTTGGAGTGCTTGGGCGTTCAGTCCCCGAGACGCTAGCTCTCTGACGACGCAGGGTTTGCGGCCACGGTTCAAGTCCTCAGCTAAGTAGGTAACTCCTAAGCTGCCTTGGCCCAGCTCACAGATTACCCTGTAGCGATCGCCTAAAAGCGATGGCGAGGCGTTTGCTCCCCCCTCTGCATTCATCCCTGAATTCGCTCCGGCATTCATAGAGGCACTCCTGTATGCACTGTCTACACACAATAGACTAGCGGGTTTTGTCAAAACAGACGATTGAAGAATAATTTTTCGGGGATATTCTGGTGTACTTTTGATATGTTTTGGTCGGCAGCGCTGCGCTTATGAACTCCCTTGGTCGCCATATTCTTGTCGAATTTCACGGC
>JBCBDN010000119.1:0-10799 GCA_038529685.1 Cyanobacteria bacterium J06598_1
CAGTATGTAATGTCGCACCTAGCTGATAGTAACAGCCTATATAGACAGCCTGTCAACTAAGACCTTTATTTGATGCAATTACTCCATGTTAGCAACTAAATAGGTGCCAAAGGGAAAAATCTTAACGACTTCTTAAGTAGGCAGCATATCAACTTTTATCTATATGTAACTTATGGCCAGAAACGACGATTTTTGACCATTTTTAGAGATATCTACGTGCTTTGCTGCTCAGAAAGATCGGCTGTTTTAACAGATAGTTTCTCAGTGCGATCACCTCTTCTCAGCGTCACTTTCAATGCCTCACCCACCTTTACTCTATCCACCCGACTTTGTAGCTGGTCTGCCTGCTTGACCCGCAGGCCGGCAATTTCTGTGATGACATCTCCGCGACGTAGCCCAGCGTCTGCTGCCGGGGTATTTGGCAGGACACGTACTACCAGTACGCCATCGGTTTCAGGCAGTTCAATGGCGCTGTTAGGGTCTTCGTTATTCATTTTGGCCATGTCGGGCGTCAGCGTAGCAATTTGCACGCCCAAATAAGGATGGGCAATGCGTTCACCCCGAGACAGACTCGCTTGAATCGCTTTTGCTTTGTTAATAGGAATTGCAAAGCCAATGCCCATCGCGTCAGCGCGGATAGCGGTATTGATGCCAATCACTTCGCCCTGTGCGTTCAGTAAAGGGCCGCCTGAGTTGCCAGGGTTAATCGCTGCGTCTGTTTGAATGAAGTCAATGCGCTTGTCGGGGATACCGACAGCAGCGCTTGAACGCTTAAGCGTGCTGACAATGCCGAGTGTAACGGTGTTATCTAGGCCGAGGGGATTGCCAACTGCGATCGCCCAGTCACCCACCGACACGTTGTCCGAATCACCCAGTCTCGATATGGGCAAAGCCTCGCCAGCGGTATTTATCCTCACCACCGCTAGGTCAGTAATTTCATCTATTCCTTCTACATACCCCTCAAATGACCGACCGTCCTTGAGCTTAACGGTCACTTGGTCAGTGCCATCTACTACGTGAGCATTGGTCAGAATATCTCCCTGCTCGCTGATGATAAAGCCAGAGCCCTGACCCCGTAGGCGCTCTTCTTGAGGAATGCTTTGAAACCCGCCGCTTCTGCCGCCAAAAGAGCCCCGAAAGAAAGGATCGTCATAGAACATGTCGGGTACGTTGCGGGTAACCGTACGTTCTGTGTCGATGCGGACAACGGCGCTGCCAACTGAGCGTACGGCGTCAGCGACGAAGCTTTGTGGGGATAGACTCGTGAGCGGCAGAGAAGCGGCTCCTTGTGAGGGAGTCGTTTCTTGTGTAGGGGCCACAACAGGGGGCGCAGACTGTGCCTCAACCGGCAGCGTCCAAAGACTATTGGTGAGTAGAAGTGCAACGGCAACGGATGCAATTTTTCTGAAGAAAGTCCTCACGGCGCTCAGGCTAGGAAGAAAATTCATTGAACGGTCTCTCACTAAAAGTCTCTGGTCACACCTGCGGCCTGCACTGGGTTTGTGTCTTAGCGGTCTGCGTTGTGGTCGTAGGTGTTTTCCTTATTCTGACAGCTGTTTTAAAACTGTGGAGTGTGGATTACGGTGCGGTGAGGTACGGGTTGCTCTCCATTAGTCTCCATTAGGTTTTTAGCAGCTTCAGTTTGGTGGCTTTTGGCCTAACACTATTATGCTTGGGCTTCAGAGGGTTAATCTGTATCAAAAGCTCTATATAGAGATCTTTGTCTCAAAACCTTTGCATCAAACTCTATATGCAACTCCTAAAGCGCTCAGCTCAATTTTGCAAACGACCCGTTGTCTTCTACAGTTTGTTGCTAACGCTATCGGCTGCCCTTGCGAGCTGTAGTAGCAGCCTACCTAATTCCTACGAGGCCAACTTAGCCGACCATCTCAGCGAAAGCGGTGCCACAATGTACGGCGCCTACTGGTGTCCTCACTGTGCGCTTCAAAAAGATTACTTTGGCGGCGCAGTGAGCCGAATGCCCTATGTGGAGTGTGATCCTGAAGGCATAGATAATCAATCGGAGATGTGTCAGCAGATGGAAATAGTGGCCTATCCTACTTGGATTATTGAAGGTGAGTACTATTTAGGTGCTCAACCCTTGAGCAAACTAGCTAGGCTCTCCGGGTTTGAAGGCGCAGCGGCCAATGAAGAAGACGCTAATGTTAGTGGTGATGTCAGCCCTGCTAATTAATGAGGCCAACTGGATGTTGCTGGATGTTGCCTCAGTCTCAAGTAGACTCAGCCGTCGTTGAACGGCTTCAGTATGCGTATTCTGATGGGCATTTTGACGAATGCACGTCAGCCCGCAGTGGCGTAGTCCACGAGCTGAAGAATCTTTTGCTTGAGTGTATTGATGCCTAGGTTCTTGAGCGTAGAGATGAACACGGCTTGAGGGTACTCGTCTTTGGCTAGCTCCAAGGCGTCGGTATCTGCCTGGTCGAGCTTGTTGAACACGAGCAGTATGGGACCAGGGGTAATCGGCATTTGGCCGAGCAGTTCCATGACGGAATGGATGTGGTCTTTCCAGGCGTGGTGTGAGGCATCGACGACGTGAATCAGGGCGTCGGCTTCGGTGACTTCTTCTAGGGTGGCGCGGAAGGCGTCCATCAGCGCTGGGGGCAGGTCTTGAATAAAGCCAACGGTGTCAGTGAGAACGAGAGGTTTGGGTTCGTTGCTTTGCTCGTCGTTAATGACGATGCGGCGGGTGGTGGGGTCGAGTGTGGCAAAGAGCTGGTCGGCGGCGTAGATGTCGGAATCGGTGAGGCGATTGAGCAGGGTGGATTTGCCCGCATTGGTGTAGCCGACGATGGCAATGGAGGGGACGGACTGGTGCTGACGCTTTTGGCGCAGCCGAGACCGATGGGCCTGGAGCTGGGTGACTTCTTTTTGCAGCCGGGTGATCCTTTTTTGAATGACGCGGCGCTCAGTTTCTAGCTTGGTTTCACCAGGTCCTCGGGTACCGATACCGCCGCCTAGTCGAGACATGGCTTGGCCGCGTCCGGTGAGCCGGGGTAGCTGGTACTCTAGCTGGGCGAGTTCTACTTGCAGCTTACCTTCTCCAGATTTTGCCCTTTGGGCAAAGATGTCGAGGATGAGTTCGGTGCGATCTACCACGCGGACGGCGACGCGCTTTTCGAGGTTACGAATTTGGGCGGGGGAGAGGTCACGGTTGAAGACAATGAGGTTCGCGCCTAGGGTTTGCACCGCGAGGGCGATGTCGTCTACTTTTCCGGAGCCGATGACTGTTCGGGGGTGGGCGCGAGATCGCCTTTGCTGAATCACTTCCAACACATCGCCGCCGGCCGTTTCCACCAGCCGCTCAATTTCGGCCAGCCCGTTCTCAAATACCCGCTCTTCCATTTTCTCAGTGAGCAGCCCAATCACGATCACCCGATCGTGGTCGCTATCGACCTGCTGCGCGACAAATTCCCGGCGGAATTCTTCCTCTAAGCCTTCTGTGAGATCTATAAAGTCCTGCTCGTCTAGCTCGTCCAGTGTAAGTGGGTCAGACACAGCCCACTGCGTGCGGGGGTCGGGTACGAGGTGTGAGAGGTAGGCTTCTTTGATGTAGCCGGTGGCGCCGCCGCCTTTGCGCTTGAAGCCGGCGCCAGTGAGGGTGAGCAGCGCGATCGCATCTAGCCTTTGAATGGCCATTGCTGTCAGCACGCTGTTGCTCGGCGGCTGTAGCTTGAGCTGCGTGGCAATACAGCGAATGCCGCAGAGTCTTTCAGCCCCGTAGCGCGGTAGCTCCAGCACCGGAATTTGCGTTTTGTGAGGGCTCCCCACCCCAACTCGAATCACGTGTCCGCGCCGGTCAACGTAGGCGCACACGGCCTGATTAATGTCAGTGCTGACGGCGGCTAGCCGCTGGGCGAATTCTGGCGTGGTTACCCGGTCCACCGGTAGCCGCTGGTGATAAATCCGCCGCAGTTCCTTGAGCTGGCTCGATTTTAGTCCTTTCAGCTCGCCGTAAATCTTCTCTATGGGAGGGGGCCTCGATGGGGTCTGCTGTCTCTAATAGTAGTGAGTAGGTCCGAAAGTATGGGCGATCACCCTATCAAGCGTCACAATTTTTTCTATTTGTTGACGTTTTAAGCGCTCTGAGCTTAACTAGTACAAAAAATAGTACACTTAACGCAGTTGATGAAACACTGTTGATCGAATACACACCCAACGTTGAGCCAATCTGTGTTTGTACGGTTGAAAAGTCTCATCGCTTGGGTCTAGCCACTATCCGGTTGAGGCGCTATCATGGTGCCTTAATTCCAGCGCTATCGGCTTAACTGCCGGTTTAGCTACCGGTCTAGCTGCCGGCTTATGAGTGTGTTTTGAGTTGCGTGTCTTAAACGGGTCATTACTTTTATGGATGACGGTGCGATCGCCCAAAGCCGCCTACAAAACACTGCAAACAAAACACCGCAAATAAAACACCGCTTGGTGCTTTCAACCGCTCTCAAAATAAGTCCTGTCGTTTATCTTGATTAATTGCTATGACTACAGACCTCAAACCCGATACCAGCGTTTACGCTGAAAGCAGTAAGCCCGATGCGGCTGCAACCGATAGTTCCACCGCTGAAACCGTTGAGCAAGTTAAGCGCGCCACCGCGCAAGTGGTCGATAAGCTTGGGTACCTCGATAAGTACTTTGGTGAGTTTTTCCAAGAGTACAAGCGTCCTTTGATTGCACTCGGCCTATTCTTTGGCCTGTTTCTATCGATTAAGCTGACGCTCGCGGTGCTAGAAGCTATCAACGATGTGCCTGTATTAGCTCCCATGTTTGAACTCATCGGCTTGATCTATAGCGGATGGTTTGTGTACCGCTATTTGTACAAGGCTTCTAACCGCAGCGAGCTGGCTAGCGAAATGAACGCGCTCAAGGAGCAAGTTCTCGGCCATGCGTCCAAGCTGTAGAATCGTTTCGACATAATTCGACATAAGCGGTGAACTTACAAAATGTTTGCCCGTAGCAAAAGCGTCTGTGTTTTTTTAGAATGCGGGCGCTTTTGCTATGGGATGAACCGGGTCGGTATGAACGTTGGTATGAATATAGGTATGAGATCCGAACCTTACCCGGCCTGTCACCCTCGAATCAGACTTCTATACTAAAGAGAAAGAAGTCTACAAACCGTCGCTTGCAAAGGTTTGCCGATGCACGAGAAAAGAAATCGCAAGCGTAAGAGCCCTAGGTGAGGCAGCTAAATGGTCCCCGAACTCAATAAAGATGTAATGCAGGCAGTGGAATCCCTCAAGTACCGGGTGACGGTAGGAGAAGTGGCTGCTAATGCTGGTTTAAATGTGGAAATGGCTCAGCAAGGACTGCTGGTGCTGGCCTCAGAAACGCAGGGCCACATGCAGGTTTCGGAAACGGGCGAAATTGCCTATGAGTTTCCGAAAAACTTTCGCAGCGTGCTGCGCAATAAATATTGGCGACTGCGCTATCAGGAGCTGCTGGCCAAGATTTGGCAGGTGGTGTTCTACATCATTCGGCTTTCTTTTGGCGTGATGCTGCTGGTGAGTATTGCTATTATTGCGATCGCCATCATTGCCTTGATGATTGCCGCTAGCAGTCAGGGCGGCGGCAGTAGCAGTAACAACGATCGCCGGGGACGCGGCGGCAGCTTTGGCTTCTCTCCATTTCATATTTTTTATCTGTTTGACTTTAACTATGGTCGGGGACGCCGGCGCTACCCCAATCAATATTCGGGCCGGTATTCTGGCGGTGGGCGATCGCGCGCGCAGTCCGCTGACAAGCTACAGTTCCTAGAAGCAATCTATTCCTTCCTTTTTGGCGATGGTGACCCCAACGCCGACCTTGAAGAGCGGCGCTGGCAAACCATCGGTACCGTGATTAATAACAACGGCGGTGCGATTGTGGCCGAGCAAGTAGCCCCTTATTTGGATGACTTAGGCAAAGGCTTCGAGAAAGAATACGAAGACTATATGCTCCCCGTGCTGACGCGCTTTAACGGCCAGCCCGAAGTGAGCCCTACGGGCGATATGGTGTATTACTTTCCTGAGCTACAGGTCTCTGCTATGGAGCGCCGCAAAGCATCCGTAAGTGCCTATCTAAAAGAAACCAAGCGCAAGTTTACGCAGGCAACGTCTGACCAGGTAATGCTGGCAATTGGCTTAGGTTCTGCCAATATTATTGGCGCGGTTGTGCTGCAAAATATGCTGCAAAGTGCTTTGGCTCAGGGTCTTCAGCTCCCCGTTGCGGCTGTTTTTGCTCAGTCTATTTTGGGACTGTTGATGGTGTACGGCGTGTCCTTCTTGGTGATTCCGCTGCTGCGCTACAACTGGGTGAAGTGGCAGAACGGCAAAATCGAGAGCCGCAACAGCGATCGGGCTGAGCGAGCCACTGCACTCAATCGGTTGGGCGAAGCGTTTCAGCAAAAGCTGGCCTTTGCACAGCAGTTCGCTAGCCGGAAAGTGCTCAACGAGAGTGAGGCTGTTTACAGTACTGAGACAGACTTGGTAGAGCAGGGGGGTGACCCGCTTGAGGCTGAGTTTAGACGACGGCTAAACGAGATTTAAAGAGCGTCGTGAAAAGGGCGATTGGAAAGGTAAATTTCCAATCGCCCTTTTTTGAGATTACGTCACTGTGTAAAGAAGGCTCCTCATATCGAGGAGCCTTTGTTGTTGCTCGGACTATGCGATCGCCAGCTGCCGCACCTGCTGCGTACTCAACGCACTGTTGAACACTTGCAGCTCATCGATGCTGCCCGCAAACGCGTTGCTACCACTCGTTGCGACGTTGCCGTCTAGGCGAGTGCTGCCGCTGATAGCACCTAGGCTCAGCTCACTGTGCTTCCACAGCTGAGAACCCTGGGTTTGGCCAACCTGCCTACCGTTGAGATAGGCCGTGAGTGCGCCGTTTTTCACAGTTTCATCGCCATCGAGCACCAGCGCTACATGGTTCCACTTACCAGATTGAACCTTTCCAGCGGCTTTCCAATCGCCCTTCCACTTCGACTCAGCCCGATTCCAGCCGCCAAAGTTAAGCAGCCCATCTTCAATAGACATATTGATGCCACGGCTACTGTTGCCCTCTTCAAACAGCACTTGTTCGTCGCTCGATAACGCATTGTCTGCTTTGAACCAAAGCGAAATTGTGCGTTCACCATGAATTTCTCGATTGATATCTTTGGAGCTTCTGACCTTGACGATATCGTCTTTGCCATCGAGCTTGACCCCTTGTCCAAGCTTCCCAGCCGTTAGGCTCGCGCCGTTGCGCAATCGGCCAAAGTTGCTGAGGCCCTGAGTAGAAGTATCGAGAATTTTATTGCCTTTTACTGCGTCAAAGCTGAGGCGAGCAATAGACATGGGTTTTGAGGGGTTGGGCGGTGGTGTGACCGGTGCGGGCTGAGTCGGTGAAAGGGGAGGCTTTGTCGGTGGCGTGGGATTAGTGGGCGTGGGATTGGCCGGCGGTGTGGGATTAGTGGGCGGTGTGGGATTGTTCACTGGGGGAACGGTGTTGGCTTTGCCTGCCAGGGAGACATTGTCGATGGCAATGCGATCGCCTGCATCCGCGCTAGCTTTGGTGTTCATCTGAAACATCAGATAGTCGTAGCCGCCGCCCAAGTTGACGTTGTAGCTCAAGTTTTTCCAATCAAAAAACTCGCCGTCTTTACCGCCATAGTTTGCACTCAACAGTTCGGTACGCTGCATGGGCAGCACCCCTACCTGCTGAGGTCCTTCTTGATCCCAGCCAGCGTTGTCAAATTGGCCGTTCACACCCCAGAGTTTTACGGTGATTTCGTTGTTCTTCCAGTACTCTCTTTCGGTGGATCCTTCAACGTTTTGTAGCCGAAAGTTGAGCGCTTGAGCGCCCTTGTGCACTTTCTCGTTTCTGACAATTTGACCGATGTAATTGCCCCACATTCCGGGCTTAGAGACCTTGGCTACACCCCCAGAGATCTGAGCCGACGGACTCATGTACCATCCTTCATTGGCCCACTGTGTGCTGGACATCCAAGATTCTGGTTGAACAGGGGTGCCCGCTTCAAAATTACCGCCGAGGAAAGCGTTGCCATAGGCCGACGGTTGAACGTTGATTGTTTGCGCGGTGGTGGTGGCTTTACCCTGTGCATCGAGTACGGTGAGCGAGACTTTTTTGTTCCCAGCGCTGCTGAAGCTGTGCTTAAGCGTTCGGCCAAAGTAGTCTAAGGTGCCGTTACTGTCTACATCCCAGCCGTAGCTGGCAATTCCTTTGCTGCCCACAGCGGGTGCCTTGCCGTCTTTTGCGATGTATGGATCGGCGTCGTAAGCGGCACTGGCATCTAGCACTACGCTGAGGCCGCCAATTGCTCTACTGCTAAATTTTGCAACCGGGCCTCGGTTACCGGCCACGTCTTCAAAGCGATTGTTTCTGTGTTTGACGAATGCACCAAAGTCGTCTGGACGGTTGTTGTCGAGCTTTTCATCTCCGACTTTGCTGAGGTGGTAAGTGTTGTTTTTGAGCGTGTTGTTTTGCAGTGTGTTGGTGTTGTAGTTTTCGTCACTGTTGAGCTTTTCAGCATGAATGCCTTGCTTAAAGCCTTCAACCGTGAGGCCGTCAATGGTGGAGTTGAAGGTGGCATGGTTTACAAAAACGCCTCGGCCACCGCTCTTGCGAGTGTCGTCATCGCGTCCGGCAATGATGCCACCTTTTATATCAATATTGCTGCTGTACTGAACAGAAAGACCGTCCCAGAGGTTGCCCCAGGTTTTGACGTTTTCAACCCGCGATCGCCCCAGATGTGCCGTGTCAATTTCGTCTTTAACGGTGCGATCGCCCGTAAAGGCCAAGTCGCCATCAAAGTTGGTTTTATGACCCCAAACTTCGAGCCCTTTTATGTTGTTGTACCCTTCAAAGTCGCTGACTGTTGCGGTGGGGATATGGCGAATGTCGGCTTCTGTTTGGCCCTTGGCGAAGAGTTTTTGAATGTTAGCAGGCAGGGTTGCGATCTCAATCGTCTTCACCGGACGATAATAGCTTGTGTCTAAGGCACCCCCAAACAGAGACATGCCCGTGTGGTTGTTGCTAATTGCCGTGTTTCCTTTGTTCGCAATCTGCGCGGCACCCTGAATCCAGTACCCATCCCCTTCAAAGCCCAAATCAAATCGCTTCTCACGGATGTCCATTTGTTGGCTGGCCACCTTGGGTGGAATCCCTGTGGACTTAATCGATAGGTTGTTGGTCCACCAGCCGGTTTCATTGCCCGACTCAGCTACAATCCCAGCCCCGACCGTGTCAAATACCACGTTGTCTTCTAGGCCCGCACGGCTTTCATGCTGCACAATTCCCCAGCCGACACTGCCTGAGACGGCATTACCTTTAAGGACAATAGCCTTGCTAGGATCTAGCCCCGTTTGATGCAGGTGCAGCGAGTAGCGCCCTCGAATATTGCCGCCCTTGCCTATAGAACCATCGACGTTTTTGCCGACATCATCAACCAGCTTGCTCTTATTAGAGCGGCCAAGGTCATAAAAGCCCGCGTTCATAATGTTGACGTTGGGATTGTGCATCAGCATCACGTGAGCGCGATGGCTGATCGGTACGGCTTTCCCGTTTTCAGTTTCAAAGCTGACGTTGCGAGAAAGGTTGGCGGCGTACAGCTCAATTTTGCTCTGATCTAGCTTGGAGTGCTTAGCGTGGTCGTAGCGCAGAACGGTGTTATCGCCGCTAGTGATGTTGTTGTTGGTGAACTTAACTTGCTTACCGGTGATTTCTGTAATGGTGAGCACTTCATCTTGAAAGCGCTCGTTTTTTTTGTCGTTGCCCTGGTAGCGGAAGTCTGTGCCTGCCAGAACAATCTCGTCACCGACTCTCCAGCCTTTGAGATTGTCTTTAAAGGTGAGTGTACTGTCACCGGCTGAAACGTTTTTGGCTAGGCGAACTTTGTCTTGCTTATCGGCGCCATAGATGTTGACTTCGCCGTGGCTAACGAGGCCCTTGCTGAGCTGGGTGGGATCCCACTTTGTGTTGACGGCGCGATCGCTTGTAAAGATAATCTGCGCTTGCTTATCAGCCATCACAGCCTGCTGCGCCGACCCGATATCGAGCTTTCCGCCGGGCCCATTCAGAATCGTTTCGACCAGCAGCTTGGTATCTGTGCCTGTTGCGAACTTGAGTTTGCCTTTAACCGAAATCGTCTTCAGGCGCGCTTCGCTGACTTGGTCATACAGAACAGTCGTACCTTTGTTGATCAGCACATTCGCGCCGCTAGTCGGTATTTTGTTGCCCTGCCAAGTACTCGGGTCAGACCACCGACCGTTTTTGACGGCAACATGGGTGGCTTTTGCGGTGTTCATCAGCTTTTCAATAGCCATATGACCGCCAGCCATGCCGTGTCCAGATGCGTTTTCCATGATTCCTGATCCTTAATTTCTGATGGTTTCAACGGTTGTGTGGGTAAAAGCACCGGTTGAACAAGTCAGGCAAAGCAGCAAAAATTGGGAGCAGCATGCACGTATGCAAACTACCCTTTGTCCACTTAACCGAACAAATATAGATTTCGATGTAGATGTGTGCTAGCGCAGCGCAGTGAAAGCTTGACGCCCTGAATGAGGCCCCGAAGTCAAGAATTCGTGCAGGTGACTAGCCGTAGATTTTTAAGAGCAACAGTTGCCGATAGTTGCCTTGGATACGTTGTTAGATATGTTGACAGATATCAGTGACTTACTTTCGCTGAGGAGCCTTTCGTTGACTAAAGCAGCGAATAACGTTCAGGAGGTTACAACTTCGGCAACTGTTGCTCTTAAAAATCTACGGCTAGTCACCTGCACGAATTCTTGACTTCGGGGCCTCATTCAGGG
>JBCBDN010000120.1:0-10589 GCA_038529685.1 Cyanobacteria bacterium J06598_1
GTCGCTACCTTAGCTGGCGTGGTTATAGCGTCCGCTACGTCCAAAACTTCACCGACATTGACGACAAAATTCTCAACCGTGCGCGTAAAGAAAGCTCTTCTATGGAGGCCGTGTCTAAAGAATATACAGCGGCGTACTTTGAAGATATGGCGCGGCTAAACATTTTAGAGGCGGACGAATACACCTACGCTACTCACACGATTGATGGCATTAAGCGACTGATTCATGAGCTGGAGCAAAAGGGCTATGCCTACCCAGCCGAAGGCGATGTGTATTACTCCGTGCGTAAGTTTGAGGGCTACGGTAAGCTTTCTGGGCGCAAGCTCGACGATATGGAGGCGGGGCGCAGTGGACGCGTGGCGACAGAAGAAAAGTCAATTAAGCAAGACCCGTTTGACTTTGCGCTGTGGAAGTCGGCTAAGCCTGACGAGCCTTCGTGGGAGTCTCCTTGGGGTGCAGGGCGACCGGGCTGGCACATTGAGTGCTCTGCGATGGTACGCGATCGCCTCGGAGACACCATCGACATCCACGTCGGTGGCTCCGACCTCCAGTTCCCCCATCACGAAAACGAAATCGCCCAATCCGAAGCTGCCACCGGCGAACCGCTTGCCACCTACTGGATGCACAACGGCATGGTGAACGTGGAGGGCACCAAAATGTCTAAGTCGCTAGGCAACTTCACCACCATTCGTAACCTGCTAGATGCGCCAGAGGGCCCTGACCCAATGGCAGTGCGAATGTTTGTCATGCAGTCGCAGTACCGTATGCCGCTGGATTTTACTGAAACGGCCATCGTGGCGGCTAAAAACGGCTGGGCAACGCTAAACGAAGGTTTGAATTTTTCGGCCCAGCACGCTGACAAACTGAATTGGCAAGGCTCTCAAGAGATTGCGCTAGATCAGACGGCAGTAGAGCAGTTTCAAGCTTCTATGGATGATGACTTCAATACGCCGGGTGCTGTAGCCGTTCTATTCGGCTTGGCCAAGGAGCTTCAGCGTCAAGGTAACTTAATTGTCCATGAAGGCCAGCCCGATGCTGACCCAGTCAAGCTTCAGCAACAGTGGCGAACCCTGGTCAATCTTGCGGGCGTTTTAGGGCTAGAAGCGCAGTTAATCGAATCAGTAGCAGGTGGTCTCAGCGATGAGGCGATTGACTCACTGATTGCTCAACGAGCCGCCGCCAAGCAAAACAAAAACTACGCGGAGTCTGATCGCATCCGAGATGAGTTAGCTGCCGAGGGTATTACGCTAATTGATAAGCCTGGCGGAGTGGTTGCTTGGCATCGCTAGTTGTGAAAGCGTGAAGTTGTAAGGAAAGAATCTATGCTGGAATTTATCAATCTTCCTGATGGGCAACTGCCGCCAGTTGCACCCTACTCTCATGCGGTGCGAGCGGGTGATTTTTTGTTTGTGACCGGTCAGCTTGCAGAAGATCCTGACACGGGAGATGTGGTTAAAGGAAGCATTGAAGAGCAAACCGAGCAAGTGATGGATAATCTTCAGCTCGTGCTAACTCACGCAGGCAGCAGCTTTGAAAAAGTAGTGATGTCTCGCATTTTTGTGACGGACTTTCGTTATTACGAAGCCGTCAATAAAATCTATGCTAGTCGGTTTACCGTAGGCCGCTACCCAGGCCGAACTACCGTTGGTGTGACGGCGCTCGCTGGCTTCGGCGATGTAGAAATTGACTTGATTGTGTATTGCGGCGATTAATCAACCTTGGTTTTTTCTATCTGCCGAGGTCTTCCAAGTCTTCCAAATCTTCTAGGTCTTCAACGGCAGATAAATCCAAACACAGCTCTTGAAATGCTTGATTTCGAGTTTTACGAGAGGTGCGCCGATACTTTTTGGCTTCTAATCGCGGTTCGTGCAGCACCTTTCCGTCTTCCACCATTTTGACTTTTTCGGTGGCCTCTACGTCTGGCTGCTGAAGCAAGCTGTTTTGCTGTTTGGTAACTTCTTCTAGCAGTCCGAGGTAGTGCTCGTAGCGTTCCCAGCTATTTTCGGGCTGGCTACGCACTATGCATCCCGGCTCATTTTTTCTATGTAGGCAGTTGGCAAACTGACAGGTTGCCTGCTCTCGGCGCTGACGAATTTCTGGAAAATAGTCACCCAGTTGCTCGGGTGCGATCGCAATATCAGGCTGATTGAATCCTGGCGTATCGGCCAAAAAACCACCGGTTGGCAGTTCAAACAATTCCACATGGCGAGTAGTGTGTCGCCCTCTGCCGAGCTTGCCAGACACTGCACTCACGCGTAGATCTTGCTCAGGAATCAATCGATTGGTCAGGCTAGACTTGCCAACTCCCGAGGGGCCAGCGACGACCGTAATTTTGCCCTGAAGCTTGTCTAGCAAATCTGCTGGCAGCCCGTCGTCATCGTGAACGCTGGTCATCAAGACCGGGTAGCCCCAATCTGATAGCCGCTGTCGCCACCGCTTTGCTAGGCCGTCGCTAATCAAATCGCGTTTGTTAAGGCACAGCGTAATAGCTAAACCCGTGAGTTCTGCTTTGACTAAGAAACGACTGAGCTGGTTAGGATCTAGGTTCGGTTCGGCCAGTGCGAAAATAAGCAGGATTTGGTCCACATTGGCAATGGGCGGACGGTCTAAGAACTTTTTGCGGGGGTAAACATGGGCGATCGCACCCCGCATTCCCTGCCAGTCAGGTTCTTCTACCGAGACGTGATCGCCCACCATAATTCGCTGACCCAGCTTTTTCAGCAGCCCACGACGAATACACAGCAGCACCGGTTTTTCTTCAATACCGCTAAGCATTAAAGATTCACCTTCTGTCTCAAGCTGCACTGAGTAATAATTCGCCTGAATCGCAATGACCGTTCCCCTCCAAGGTCCCGTCATTTGCATAATCAGTGAGCTGGCCGGAACCGCTAAGCTCATAGGCTTTCTGAAGCTTCCGACGGACAGCGCACCTGTAGTGCAAAGTAAGACCTATGATCATCAATCGTCTCTATGGCGTAGCCATCCATTTTTAAGCTATCTGGTACCTGCTCAATAGGCTCACCTGGATCTAACCAAACCTCCAGCAGCGAACCAGCAGGCATTTTCTCTAGCTTTAACTTGGTACGCACAAAGTTCAAAGGGCAGGGTGTACCGCGCAAATCTAACTGCTCATCAGCCATTGAACAGGCCCCCTAAGAAGCCTTCTTTCTTCCCTTTTCCAACGGCTTCACCCCGAAGTTCCGCCAGCTTCGCCAGCAGCTCTTTCTCCTCCGGCTTAATCCGCGTTGGAATATTCACTTTTACCGTCATCAAGTGCTTGCCTCGGCTCACCGGATTGCCCAGTCGAGGCACTCCACGGCCTTCCAAAGACAGCACCGTATTTGGCTGTGTTCCTGCGGGTACCTGCATTGTGACGGGGCCATCTACTGTTTCAACTTCTAACTCACAGCCCAAAATAGCCTGTAAGTAGCTAACTTTAAGATCCGAGAGAATATCAATCCCATCGCGCTTAAACGTAGAATCTTCGCTCACTACCAGATAGACATACAGGTCACCAGCTGGCCCATTACGCTTGCCTGCATCGCCCTCGCCAGAAACACGGAGTCGGGTACCATTCTCAACGCCCGCTGGTACCGTGATTTTCAGTTTCTTGTTTGTTTGCTTTTGGCCACTACCTCCGCAGGTTTCACAGCGATCTTCTACCACTTCACCACTGCCGTTACAGGTAGGGCAGGTCGAAACCTGATTAAAAATTCCGAACGGGGTTCGAGTGGCTCTGCGCACTTGGCCTGCACCGTTACAGGTAGAACATGTCCGAGGTCTGGTTCCTGGCTTTGCCCCTGAGCCGCTACAAGTCGTACAGGTTTCTAAATGGCTAATTCTAATTTCTTTCTCGCCACCGAAAACGGCTTCTTTGAAGTCCAACTTCAAATTGAGGCGAAGGTCATCCCCGCGCATGGGGCCTCTGCGTCGCTGCCCGCCGCCAGCACCTCCTGGTTGCCCTGAGAATCCATTGAAAAAGCTTTCAAAAATATCGGCAAACCCGCCCATATCCTGAAAGTCTTGGAAGCCGCCGCCACCGGCTGCTGCTGCGCCGCCGACGCCGGCTTCTCCAAAACGGTCGTAGCGCGCTCTAATTTCAGGTTCTGAGAGCACTTCATAGGCTCTACTAACTTCTTTGAAGGTGTCTTCAGCGCCTTCGTCTTTATTGACGTCAGGGTGATACTTACGCGCTAGCTTTCGGTAAGCGCGCTTAATTTCATCTTGCTCGGCATTGCGCGAAACACCTAAGGTTTCGTAGTAATCACGGGCCATAAAACGTCAGTCAAAAGAGTGGATTAGAAGTCATGTATCAACACACATTGGACCATTGTATAGCAAACACCCAAATGCATCGGGCTGCTTTTGTGCATTCATGAAACTATATTTCTCGAGCGACGCGTTCTTCTCAGCGTTCTTCTCAATAGAGCAGTGTCATCTGCTCATATCTACTCAATAGCTTCGTAGTCAGCAGCGACTGTGCAGTCGATATCAAATTCTTCTTCCAATGAATTTGCCGGGTTAAACTGAGTCGCGGCTGGCACGGCTGCTGCTGTAGGCCCCGGATTAGGCGCTGAGTATGCCTGATTGGGTGGCTGACTAGCCACTGAAGCAGCCGCTGGCTGTGCGGCTGCTTCAGTGGCCGATGATTCAGCTGGAGTCGAACTCATTTCGCTAGCTTTGGCAACTACGCCGACACTCACTCGCTGAGGCTCAGCAGTGGCGGGCGTATCTCCACCCATACTGGCACCCGGCATTTCGTTATTGATATCGCCGCCCATACTGTCATCGCTGGCAGCCTGACGATACATGCCCGCACCAATGTTGAAAATGGTCTGCTGCAAAGCGTCTAGCTTTTGGATGATGTCTGTGGGTTGGGCTTCCCTGTCGGCCACAGCCGTTCGGAGAGCCTCGGCTTCGGCCTCTGCCTGAGCACGTAGCTCTTCTGAAATAGTGCTGGCGCTATCACGTAGGGCTGACTCGTAGCTGTAGAATAACGAATCGGCTTTATTCTGTAGTTCGGCTACGAGCTTACGCTGTTCGTCTTCGCCCGCATAAATTTCGGCCTCTTCTCGCATCCGTGCGATTTCTGCTGAGGAGAGTCCGCCTCGGTTGGTGATTTTGATGCTTTGCTCGCGGTTGGTACCTCTGTCTTTTGCGGCGACTTGCAAAATGCCGTCTGCATTGATTTCAAAGGAGACTTCAATTTGTGGGACGCCTCTGGGTGCCGGTGGAATACCGGTTAGCTCAAAGCGACCGAGGCTTTTATTGTCGCGAGCCATAGCTCGTTCGCCCTGCAAAGCGTGAACTTCTACCGAAGTTTGACCATCGGTGGCGGTAGAGAAAGTCTGCGTTTTGCTGGTTGGAATAGTGGTGTTGCGTTCAATGATTTTGGTAAAGACATCTCCGAGCGTCTCAATACCCAAAGAAAGGGGTGTGACATCGAGCAGCAGCAGGTTTTTGACTTCGCCGCCCAGTACGCCAGCTTGGATAGAAGCACCTAAAGCTACAGCCTCGTCAGGATTGACGGATCGGTCTGGGGTTTGGCCATCAAAAAACTGAGTGATGGCCGTTTGCACGGCTGGAATTCTGGTGGAACCGCCGACGAGCAAGATGCGATCAATATCTGTGGATTCTAGCTCAGCGTCTTTGAGAGCTTGCTTTACAGGTTCTAGCGTGTTTTGGACGAGCGTGGCGGCGAGTTCTTCAAACTGCGATCGCGATAGCGTCATCTCCAAATGCTTAGGGCCCGTTTCATCTGCGGCAATGAAGGGCAAATTGATAGATGTCTTTGCCATGCTCGACAGCTCAACTTTGGCCTTTTCAGCGGCTTCTCGAATGCGCTGCAAAGCCATCCGGTCGTTTGTCAGGTCCATCCCTTCGTTCTGACGAAAGGATTCTGTCATCCAGGTGACAATGCAGTTATCAAAATCATCGCCGCCCAAGTGGTTGTTGCCCGAGGTGGCCTTAACCTCAAATACACCATCTCCCAGCTGTAAAATCGAGACATCAAAGGTCCCGCCGCCCAAGTCAAAGACCAAAACAGTTTGGTCTTGGTCCTGTTTGTCTAATCCATAGGAGAGCGCAGCTGCCGTGGGCTCGTTGATGATGCGCAGAACTTCTAGTCCTGCAATGGTTCCGGCATCTTTGGTGGCCTGCCGCTGCGCATCTGTAAAGTAAGCCGGTACGGTAATGACTGCTTGGTCTACGGATTCGCCTAGGTAAGCTTCAGCGTCGCCCTTGAGCTTTTGAAGCGTCATTGCTGACACCTCTTGTGGGGTGAAGCTCTTGGCGCGAATCATGACATCGACGGTATCGTCTTTTCCGCGAGTGCATTTGTAGGGAACGCGCGATCGCTCTGTCTCTGTATCATCCCAGCGACGGCCAATAAAGCGCTTAATGCTATACACCGTATTTTCAGCATTGGTGACCGCTTGCCGTTTGGCGAGCTGGCCTACTAAGCGCTCCCCCCCTTTAGCAAAGCCTACAATGCTAGGCGTAGTGCGACCCCCTTCAGTATTAGGAATCACCACTGGTTTGCCGCCTTCGAGCACGGCTACACAGCTATTTGTTGTTCCTAAATCGATCCCGATAACTTTTCCCATAATCCGCTTGGACGAGTTCCATGAAGGTCGCTTGTAGTTACGAGCAAACCCACCGGCCTCTCTCCAAAGCACCTACCAAAGCACCCAGGAGAAACAGGTAAAAAGTAAGTCAGGAATTGGCTTTACCCCTCAGACGAGGAGCCATTGGGTTCAGCAGACGGATCGAGCGGGGTTGCCACTTTGACCATTGCATGACGTAATACACGCTCCCCTAAAACATACCCACGGACGAACTCATCAATAACAGTTCCTTCTGGATACTGATCTGTCGGTTCGCGCATCACGGCCTCATGCAAATTGGGGTCAAACTCTTGCCCCTCTGCACGCATAGGTGAAACGCCTAGTTTCTTGAGCGCTTCAATCAGCTGCTTGTAAACACCTTGATAACTCTTGTGAATGGCCATCTCACCATCATTCTCTGGTTTGATATGATCACGAGCCCGCTGAAAGTTATCGACGACCTCTAGCAATGTGCCAATCGTATTGCACTTTACCTGGACTTCTAGGTCCTCACGCTGCTTTTCTGTGCGCTTGCGAAAATTGTCAAAATCAGCTGTCAGACGAGTAAATTGTCCAGTCGTTTCATCCAGCTGTGCCTGCAAGCTCTCTACCTGCTGCTGCAAGGCAACGCGTGCGCCAGCTTCTGCAGCAAACGCATCTTCTGCCGAAATATCATCGGGCATTTCAGTACCTTGGTTTTCACTTTCACCACCGAGCGTCGCATTATCGGTCGTTTCGCTGAAAGCCTGTTCAAAGTCAATATCTGCTGAGGCATCCTCCAACCGAAGCTCCTCAATATTATCGGCGTTGGCTTCCGTGCCCTGCTGATTATCGTTAGTGTCTGCTTCTGCCATGTAAAACTTTCCTTTCCCAGTCGCTCAAAAAATTACCTGGAGCGGTCAAACAAAAACCGCTAAACAAAAATATTACCTGAGCTGTATTTACCCTGTCCATAGTAAGAGGTTGCGCCGCACTTGAGGAACGGTTTTCCGTATCGGGTTATCCCCATCCCTTCCCTGTACCCCACACATACCCAAGTACACACTTCCTTTAAAAAATACGTACTAGCACAGACGCCGCTCTGAGCATTGGTTTCGGCTTTGTGGGCACACTGATGGGAGATTTTTTCGCATCGGCCATGACAAATTCTTCATCTACGCGGAAAGCACTTGTTTTACAAAAGAGCTTTTCGCCTTTTAGCAGCAAGCTCGTTCAAACAGGCTTCGTAGACGGCACTCAGATGCAGCAAGCGCTGGTTGAGAGTCGCCAGTCGGGCCGCGCGCTCACCGAGGTTTTAGAGTCTATTGCTGGCCAACAGCTCTCCCCCGAACTGCTGCGCCAATACAAAAAGCAACAGCTCTTTGAACTGAAAATTCTTTACGGGGTTGAATCTCTTGACCCTGAAGTTGAAGAAATATCAGAGGCCCAGGTCACCCAGCTCATTGGCAGCCTAATTCCGGTTGATGTCTGCCGTCGTCACCGGCTCGTTCCCCTTTCGACTGGTCAAGAGGACGGACAGCAGTCTGTGCTCGTCGCAATGGTAGACCCTGAGAACTTAGAGGCCCAAGACGATCTCAACCGCATCCTTCGGCCTAAGCAAATCAGCTTACGGCGGATGGTAATCACCATAGAAGACTATCAGCGACTGATCGCTAAGTTCTTAGATGAGCAGGTTGCAAAAGAGAAAACACAAAAGAAGAGTCAGACGACAGCCGCCGCAAAGAAAAAGAAGAAGCCTGTAAAGCCGGTAGAAGTTAGCACTAACTTAGAAGACCTCGACTTGGGTGAGTCTGATGGTTTGGAAGATGTTGAGGAAGCCGATGCAGACCTCGGTGAAGCGCTGCAAGATGCTGGTGCGGCTCCTGTTATTGCACTGGTGAATAAGATTTTGGTGAAGGCACTTCAGGAAGATGTTTCTGATATTCACGTTGAACCTCAAGAAGAGTATCTTCGCATTCGCTTTCGTAAAGACGGCGTTTTGAAGCAGGCATTCCCTCACCTACCCAAAAAGATTATTCCAGCGGTGACGGCTCGTCTCAAAATCATTTCTGAGCTGGACATTGCTGAACGGCGAATGCCACAAGACGGTCGAATTCGTCGCGTTTTTCAGGAGAGAAAGGTAGACTTCCGGGTCAGTACCCTACCCAGTCGATACGGCGAGAAAGTCGTACTGCGGATTCTGGATAACTCAGCGACTCAGCTGGGTTTAGGTGCCTTAATTACTGATGAAGAAACCTTGCACATTGTTCAGGAAATGGCCAAGCGACCGTTTGGTTTGATTCTGGTAACAGGTCCTACCGGTTCAGGTAAAACAACGAGTCTGTACTCCGTTCTTTCCGAGCGAAATGAACCTGGGGTCAATATTAGTACGGCTGAAGACCCGATTGAATATGCGCTACCAGGGATTACCCAGGTGCAGGTGATTCGAGAGAAGGGGATGAACTTTGCGGCCATTTTGAGATCTTTCTTACGGCAAGATCCTGACGTAATTCTGGTGGGTGAAACCCGTGACCCTGAGACGGCCAAAACAGCGATTGAGGCTGCTTTGACGGGTCACTTGGTACTCACTACGCTGCACACAAACGATGCGGCGGGTGCGGTTGCGCGTTTGGGTGAGATGGGCGTAGAGCCTTTTCAGGTGGCGAACTCTTTGATTGGGGTGCTTGCTCAAAGACTCGTACGGCGAGTGTGTGGTGAATGTAAGGTGGCTTATCAGCCGACGCCAGAAGAGCTGGCTAGGTTTGGATTGAGTTCATCTGGTGACAGTGATATCACGCTGTACAAGGCGAATAAGGTGCCTGCTGATGAAATAAGTGCGCTGAAGGAATCGGGCCAGCTCTGCGGGAAGTGTGGGGGTGGCGGCTATAAGGGCCGGGTAGGTGTGTATGAGGTGATGCGAGTTACTGAGCGACTTCAGGAATACATTACGGCGGGCGCCCCTTCTGACCAAATCAAAGAGATTGCGGTGGAAGAGGGAATGAATACGCTACTTGCCTACAGCTTGAACCTAGTGAAAGAGGGGCACACGACTCTGGAGGAAGTAGAGCGCGTCACCTTCACAGATAAAGGGCTTGAAGCTGAAATTAAGGCCAAACGAAAGAGCGTTCTCTCCTGCAGCAACTGCTCAGCGGCGCTCAATCACGAGTGGCTAGATTGTCCGTATTGCCTCACACCGCGATTCAAGGATTAGATTTTGAGGACTCACTTTTCAGACTGCTCCGAATATATTTCTCAACCGTAAAACGATTTAAGAACAAAGGATTTTTCCCATGGAATTAATGATTGAAGACTTGATGGAAGAAGTTGTTGAGCGCGGCGGCTCCGACTTACACCTATCAACTGGACTCCCTCCCTACATTAGGATTAGCGGTCACCTCACGCCTACTGATCATCCTCCGATGACGGCAGACCAGTGTCAGCGTTTGATCTTCAGCATGCTGAACAATTCACAGCGTAAAATTCTTGAGCAAACTTGGGAGTTGGACTGTTCTTATGGTGTACGAGGGCTCGCTCGTTTCCGGGTGAACGTATACAAGGATAGAGGAACTTACGCGGCCTGCTTGCGAGCGTTGAGTTCGAAGATTCCTAGCTTGGATGTGTTGGGTTTGCCGCCTATTGTGACTGAGCTATCAGAAAAGCCTAGAGGCTTGGTGTTGGTGACGGGCCCGACTGGGTCGGGAAAGACAACGACGCTAGCGTCGATGATCAACAATATTAATGTGACTAGAGCTGAACATATCTTGACGGTGGAAGACCCAATTGAGTTTGTGTATGAGCCGATTAAGAGTTTGATTCACCAGCGTCAAGTTGGTGAAGATACCAAGAGTTTTTCGAATGCACTTAAGGGCGCTCTGCGTGAAGATCCAGATGTGATCTTGGTGGGTGAGATGCGTGATTTGGAAACGATTTCGCTGGCGATCTCGGCGGCGGAGACGGGCCACTTAGTGTTTGGTACTTTGCACACGAGTTCGGCAGAGATCGGCC